>NZ_JBNPWQ010000002.1:0-346627 GCF_050433745.1 Sphingobacterium sp. HSC-15S19 | reverse complement strand
CGTTGGGACTGCAAAGGTAGAAATCTTTTCTGAACTTCCAAAAACTTTTTCAAGTTTTTTTTCTTTTCCCTTTTTTCGATTTCCGCGTTTAAAATTAAACCGGGCGGGATTTTTGATCCTGCCAGGCTTCTCTTAAACCCTTCTTTTTTCAGGGTTCCTTCTTTCAAAGCAACCGTCCCTCCCTTGCGGAGTGGTGCAAAGATAGGGAGTTTACCAACAAACTTCCAAGCCTTTTGTTCTTATTTATTTCATTTTGCCCCTAACTACCTGTAACGGTGCGAGATTCTTTTTCATTTTAGCGGCGGAAGCTGCAGAGGGAGGCGAAAAACAGCTGATCCTGCACCCGAAATGGGGACAGGGAAGCACGCGGCTCCGTGAAATGGGCTCCCCCGAGGTTTAACGGAGGGATTTCAGCACCGGCGGCAGGGGCAAACATAAGCAGCCGGGACCGGGGTACAAGGCCAAGCAGATGGACGAGCAGATATTGGTAAGGCAGGAATACCTCCTTTTATAGCTATACTTTCTTACCTGTTTACTTAGGGTTAGTTTAGGGTTTAGTTAGGGTTAGTTTAGGTATAGTATAGGTATAAGCTAATCAAAACCTAACTTAATGCTAAGCTAAGTATAAACAAAAGCTAAACTAAAGAATAAGAAGTTCAGAATTATTTTTATCGAGAGGGTAACTAGGGGTCTGCTCGGAGGTAGGCCTCCGGCTGCCGCGCAGGATCTGGGGGAACCTCCTGTTCCGCTCTCCACAGGCTTCGTGCCATGTTCGGGGAAGATTTGCACTGACTCCGTGTTTTGTCCGTGTTGAGTCCGTGTTCCGTCCGACCCCGACATGGAGACAGAACCCGCTCACGATAGACACACCTTGCTCACAGGGCGAACCTAAGACCTATCTAAACCCTGTCCAGGCTCTTTCAGAGTCAAACATGAGTCGCACCGCAGCCGAAAACAAGTCGAACTGGATCCGACCCCCTGCCCTAGAAATAACAAAGAATAACCAAAAAACAACAAACACTCGGACTAGCATAGGATACATAAGCCTAAAAGCTCCGTTCCGCAACAAAAGTTTACATTACGAAAAAGCGTTCAGCCCCGTAATATCTTGTCCCGTGATTAATAAATGAATATCATGTGTCCCTTCATAGGTAACTACAGACTCTAGGTTCATCATATGCCGCATAATAGGAAAATCACCCACTATCCCCATTCCGCCAAGGATCTGCCTGGATTCACGCGCAATCTGCAGCGCCATATTCACATTGTTCCGCTTTGCCATGGAGATTTGCTGTGGAGTAGCACGTCCCTCATTTTTGAGCTGCCCTAAACGCCACGACAACAACTGCGCCTTGGTAATTTCCGTCAGAAATTCCGCTAGCTTCTTTTGCTGCAATTGAAAACCAGCAATTGGTTTATCAAACTGATGTCGCTCCAAAGCGTATTGAACCGCAGTTTCATAACAGTCTATTGCTGCTCCGATCACTCCCCATGAAATTCCATAGCGGGCCGAATTCAAACAGGAAAGCGGTCCACGCATTGAATTTACAGCAGGAAGCACATTTTCCGCAGGGATATAAACATCATGAAAAACCAATTCCCCTGTTTTGGAAGCGCGCAAAGACCATTTATGCAGGGTCTCTGGCGTTTCAAAACCAGCCATTCCACGTTCAACAATTACTCCCCGCACCTTTCCGGCCTCATCTCGTGCCCAAACGACAGCAATATCGCAGACAGGCGAATTTGTAATCCACATTTTGGCTCCATTCAATAAAAAACCATCTCCTTTTGCCGTCAATTTCGTTTCCATTCCCCCCGGATCAGATCCATGATTAGGCTCAGTAAGCCCAAAAGAACCGACCAACTCGCCCGATGCTAACCGCGGCAAATATTTACGACGCTGCTCCTCGCTACCATAGGTATAAATCGGAAACATCACCAAAGAGGATTGCACCGATGCCGCCGAACGAATTGCCGAATCACCGGCTTCCAATTCCTGCATAATCAAGCCATAGGAAATCTGATCCAATCCCGCCCCGCCATATTCAGCAGGAATATAAGGCCCTAAAGCTCCAATTGCTCCCAATTTAGGCATCAATCCCGCAATAGCACGGTGCTCCTGCGCCGCGTCTTCAATGAAAGGCTTAATCTCTGTGTTCACAAAATCACGGACAGACTGCCGTATCAGTTTATGTTCTTCGGACAATAAATCGTCCACCTGGTAATAATCGATATTAATTTGTTTGATCATGATATAGTCTACATTAGCTTATCTAAGATAACGATTATTTTCCACTGAACAATATTCAGCACAAACTTGTCATTAAAAAATTTATTTCATATATTTAAACTAATCCACGAATAAAATAAACCATTATGATAAAAGCAGCGCTTAAAACACTTGGAATATCTTCTCAGAATTTAGGATCATCAACTGGACAACAATGGTTTTCCGAGGGTAAAGAATTCGAATCCTTTTCACCTGTCGATGGAAAGCTCATCGCAAAAATAAAAGGCAGCAATCGTCAGGACTACGAAGCGGTCATTAAGCAAGCCGGAGATGCTTTTTTACAATGGCGCCTACTACCTGCCCCAAAAAGAGGAGATATCGTTCGCCAATTGGGTGACAAGCTCCGTGAACTTAAACCCATTCTCGGAAAATTAGTTTCCTATGAAATGGGTAAATCTTACCAAGAAGGCATGGGGGAAGTGCAAGAGATGATCGATATCTGCGACTTCGCGTTAGGCCTATCTCGCCAACTGTATGGTAACACCATCCATTCGGAACGCCCCGGGCACCGCATGTACGACCAATATCATCCTTTGGGCGTTGTAGGTATTATTACAGCATTTAACTTTCCGGTGGCGGTATGGGCATGGAACACCGCCCTCGCACTGGTCTGCGGCAACACTGTCGTCTGGAAACCCAGCGAAAAAACACCGCTATGTGCCATAGCTTGCCAAAAATTACTTGCAGAAATCCTACACAGCAACGGGCTGCCCGAGGGAATATCCAACCTCGTCATGGGCGACAGAGAAGTTGGCGAGTGGCTTTCGGCAGACAACCGCATCGCTTTGATTTCTGCAACAGGATCCACGCGCATGGGAAAAGAAGTCGCCGTCGCCGTAGCACAACGCCTCGGTAAAACACTTTTGGAACTCGGTGGAAACAATGCAATCATCGTTACTCCAGACGCAGACTTAAAAATGACCATCATCGGTGCTGTATTTGGTGCCGTAGGTACAGCCGGACAACGCTGTACAAGCACCCGAAGACTTATTATCCATGAGCACATTTATGACAATGTCAAAAAACAACTGACCAAAGCTTATGGTCAGTTAAAAATTGGTGACCCTTTGGACACGAAAAATCATGTAGGACCATTGATTGACAAAGCCGCCGTAAAATCATACTTAAACGCACTGGACAAAATTAAAACACAGGGGGGAAAAATGCTGATCAAGGGAAAGGTACTTGAAGGCAAGGGCTATGAAAGTGGCTGTTATGTACAGCCTGTTATTGCCGAAGTCGAAAATCATTATGAAATCGTACAGCATGAGACCTTTGCCCCTATTCTTTACTTAATCAAATACAAGGGAGATATCAGTGCGGCCATAGACCTACAAAACAGCGTCGCACAGGGATTGTCTTCTGCCGTCATGACGAACAACCTAAGGGAAGCCGAGCTATTTCTGAGTGCTGCTGGCTCTGATTGCGGTATCGCCAACGTCAATATCGGCACATCAGGAGCCGAAATCGGAGGTGCTTTTGGAGGCGAAAAGGAGACTGGCGGAGGTCGGGAATCTGGGTCAGATGCCTGGAAAGCCTATATGCGCCGTCAGACAAATACCATCAATTATACGACTGACCTACCTTTGGCACAAGGTATCAAATTTGATTTATAAACCATTTACACACAAAATTATGAGCAACGTACATGAAAGATTAAGCAAACATATATTGGCCGATGGATTTCCTTTGGTTATGGATATGGAAAAATCCCATGGTTCTTATGTCGTGGATGAAAATGGGGATGAATACCTCGATATGTTCAGTATGTTTGCTTCTATGGCCGTGGGTTACAATCATCCACATTTGGTCGAACAACGTGACTTCTTAGGCAAAATGGCCGTCAATAAGCCAGCCATGTCTGATATTTACCCAAAAGAGTTTGCTGATTTTGTCGACACTTTTGACCGCGTAGCCATACCGAAAGAACTCTCCTATGCCTTTTTCATATCAGGCGGAACACTCGCCGTGGAAAATGCTTTAAAAGCTGCCTTTGACTGGAAAACAAGGCTTAATTTTGCACAGGGAATACAAAAGGAAGCCAGCCAGGTCATTCACTTTAAACAGGCTTTTCATGGCAGATCCGGTTATACCCTGTCCTTAACAAATACACAAGACCCCAGAAAATACCTTTATTTTCCAAAGTTCAACTGGCCACGCATTACCAATCCGAAGTTGAGCTACCCCTTAACAAGCGAACATATTGAGCAGACCATTACTTTGGAGGAAAAGGCTGTCTCAGAAATACGCCAAGCCCTTGCCGCCAACCCCAACGATATCGCCTGTATCATTATTGAACCGATACAGGGCGAAGGTGGCGACAACCATTTTCGAAAGGAATTTTTCGTACAGCTTCGTCAAATCTGTGATGAAAATCAGATCCTATTGATTTTTGACGAAGTACAGACCGGATTGGGCATTACGGGGAAAATGTGGGCTTACCAACATTACAACGTAATTCCCGATATCATTGCCTTCGGCAAAAAAGCACAGGTATGTGGTATACTGGCGAGTAAGGAAAAATTTGATCAGGTGGAACATCATGTCTTTAAAGAGTCCAGTCGTATCAATTCAACATTTGGTGGTGATTTTATGGATATGCTCCGCTTTAAATTAATTCTTGAAGTCATAGAACAAGAAAATCTCGTTCAAAATGCAGCAGAAAAAGGGCACTATCTACAAGATAAGCTCCAGGAACTGCTAGTGAAAAAACCGCAGCTGTCCAATTTACGAGGAGAGGGTTTATTCGTTGCATTGGATTTCACATCGGAAGCTGCACGCAATGAATTTATCAAAAATGCCTATGCAAATAAACTGATTATGTTAGGCTGTGGAGAGAAAAGTATACGTTTTAGACCGCACCTTAATGTGAGTTATGAGGATATCAATAAAACGATAGCAATTATAGAAAAGAGTATTTCCTAAAAAATAAGCAATGCTAAAAAGCTTCAATGTAGCCTATAGTATTGCTTATTTTTTTATAAACTATCTATCTCTACATACATTGGGACGGTCAATATCGACCAGTTCTGAAATTCCATACTCATCAAACAGGTCTAAGAGTGCATCTGTACCCTCTTCAAGTTTGTAATCCATCTCTTCTTTATATACAGGGATCATTGCATAAAAATTGATCAGATTACCATCTTTGGTCTTTAACTCCAAAAATTCCTCATCAAAACTTAGCATAGGTGGAAGCAGCAACATACAACCGAAACCTGTATTTGCAATATCCTCGGCTTCCATCCCATTGGGAATGGTATGCCCATATCCCAACCAGGTTTTGTACTCATGTGGAAACCGCGCTAATCTTTTCAAAAAGTAGACCGGCCAATAATTGTTGTCATCCTGAAATTCCTCTTCTCCGATCTTCCAATCTGCGGGCAACACGACCATCAGCTCCGCCCGTTCATAAGACTCTTTGTTTTCCACTTCATCTGGAACATGCATAGCCAAATCACTCATGCCTGAAGTAACCAATATATGGAATGGATAGTTTGCACTTGGTTTAATCCAATGCACATCGATATGAACAAGTTCGGAGATAATTTCATGGAACACCATATCGGGTTCGGCAATATATTTGGTCAAATGCTCCTCGATTTCATCCAGATAAACACATTGTACCTCCGGAAATAGGTTTTTTGGATCCTTATCATCAGATTGATCTTCATAACGGTAGACCGTAGACCCTCCAGCAGTAATTTCTGTATCTTTTTTTTCGGACGGAGATTCTTCCTCTTCGCCGCTCATAATTTTTTTGACTTTATCCCAAAATGACATATTATCTTATAAATGGTGAAAATTTTAGCGATTATTTTCTATTCAAATTTATTCAATTACAGCTACTACAGGCTGTCTAAATCTTGTTTTAACTGGTTTTCCTTTGACCTGTCCCGGCATCCATTGTGGCGATCTGCGCATAGCAGACAACACAGCCTTTGCAAACTCGGGACTCACTTTATCGGGATTCTCGATTTCAATATTACAGATCGCTCCATCTTCACAAACAATAAATTTCAGAATTGCCGTCTGCCGAGATCCATATTTTGCATAGGCCACACTGTCCATTGCCCTGATTGTTCCCGACAAATCCAGGTTATTTTGCAAAAATCTGGACCAGGCCACCACCCCGCCCTTGAAATAGGGAAAATCATCAACGTTCTGTGCAATACTGTCTGCAGGAATATCCCGTTTAGCAATCACTTGTGCACTTGCAGAAGTACACAATACCATAAAAAGTAGAATTGAAAAAAAAGTCTTAAATCCAGTTAAATACATAATCTATCCTATCCATAATCGTACCATTTAACGCTTGTATAAGATAATTTATTGCTTTAAATCCTCCGGACTAATTGAGCGGCATAGCAACCTCTGCATTAAACGCCCCTGTTTCATCAACAAGAAAACTGATCGGATGCTCCGGATTTTTAATAATCTCGAATAAAGTCAATCCCCAAGGTTTCCAAAAATTTTCCAAAACTTGGCCATAAGTCTTATTTTGCCAATGATCAAAGATAGGTTTCATCGACATATCCGCTAATGGCATAGGTTCAACATAGACTTTTTGCGGGGTGTTTAGATAGGTATAATCTGGCAGACGATTAAATAAGTAGGCTGAATAAAAATAGCGTGCACACAATTCTTCAAACTGGATCGGGTGTAATGTTTTGCCCGCAATGACTTTGAGAATATCTTCGTGATAAATATTGTTTGTCGCATTATCTTGAAGACAGGCAACTACAGCAAAGTCCTTCATACGGATCGAGAAGATCAATGTATTGATTTCATCACGATACATAAATGTATCCGGTGCATTCTCAACAGGTACAACAACCAATGAAAATGGGAATGTATTTTCAAACTCCATCGGTACAACCAGAGACTGTAACATCGCATGTAGATTCGTAAAACGCTGTGCAAGCGCCTGAGAAAAGTTCATATCTTCACCAGAAGCTTTTTGCTGCTGAATTCCCGCAAGAATTTCATTAAAAACCACCCCATAGATGATTTTTGTCATCCATTGAAACAATAGTAATGGATCCAGCTGTTTGACGGCTTCATAGCCTTGTTCAAACGACTGTTCTACCGCACGCTCCATTTGCTCAATAGCTTCGGCTGCAGCCATGGAACACGGTAGTTTCAACGATTTGTAAGTAACCAGATTCTCATCCAGCATTTTAAAAGGTTTATCTTCCAATTGAAAAGATTTCATCATCCATACAGGAAACACCTGAATGGATTCTTCTTCCGACTGAAGCTTATTCCCTGTTAAAAAACAAATATCTGAATCAAACTGAAATTGTTTGAATGGATTATACAAAGTTGTCGCCATAATGCTGGCAAAGTTAAAACAAATCGAAAAGTCCGCAAGAAAAGCAAATTCTTATTACGATATGGTGACTTGCATTCTTAAACTTATTTTATTTTCAGAAATTATTGAAAATTCAAAAACTTTAAATACCTTTGATATAGGCAATCACAAAAAGGATGGGAAAGCCGATCGGTTCAATAGTCCGATAAAAATAAATTGAGGTATTGGCAAAATAAAAGCACGATGGAATTACAAGAAGCAAAACAACAGTTCATAGACACCTGGGGCGCATTAGGTTCTGAATGGGGGATCAACAAATCTGTTGCTCAGGTTCATGCCCTACTCCTTTCTGCAAGCAATCCCATGTCTACAGATGAGATTATGGAAAAGTTAGTGATCTCCCGCGGGAATGCCAATATGAGTATCCGGCAATTGATCGATTATGGTATTGTCTACAAAAAACATATTGCTGGTGATCGAAAGGAATATTTCGTCGCAGAGAAAGAGGTCTTAAAATGGGCGATGAAAATTGCAGTGATGCGTAAGCAGAAAGAGCTTGACCCCGTAATGGATATTCTAAAGGATATAAGCCAGAATACCGAAAAGGACCAGACTGCAGAAGGTAAGGAGTTCCATAAAACGGTAAAGGACATCCAAAATCTGACGGATCAACTCGAAACTATTGCCAACAAGATTTTCAATACAAGCGGTGGAGATTTATTAATCAAATTGATCAAACTAATGATGTAGCGTCATGAACTTCAATATCCTAGCGTACGCAATCTACGGCCTGCTCACCTGTTATATTATTCTTTGGGTCGGTCGGTTATTCCATAAAAATGGCCGGATTTTCATCCTATCGCTTTTCCGCCAGGAGGTCAACTTGGCCGATACGACAAATAATCTATTGCTGCTTGGATATTACCTACTCAACATCGGCTATGCAATCCTGCAGTTTAGTTATTGGCGACAAATTGAATCATTTGATGAAATGATCTGCAGCATTGCCTTTAAAACAGGACGATTACTTTTTGTCCTTGTTGGGTTACATTACTTCAATATGCTCAGTATTTACTTCTTCGCAAAAAAAAAGAATTCATTAACCATTAAACATTAATATCATGGGAAATTTAACAGTTATCGGGTACTTTATCTACTTACCCATTGCAATAGGATTAACCTATTATGTTGCCTACGTGCTTTTTAAAAATAGCATTGTTTACATGAATGATATCTTTGCCGGTAGGCCGGAGGTAGCCCATGCGACGAATAATTTATTTCGCATTGGATTCTACCTCATGAATTTGGGATTTGCACTCTACATACTTGAAATCAGCCTGTACAAGCCGAGCATTCAGGAACTTATTGAGCGCCTGAGTTATAAAATCGGTGGATTTAGCATATATCTTGGTGTAATGCTCTTTCTTAATATGTTTCTCTTCTTTAGAGGCAAACGGATTGCAAAACAACGAAGAAACATGGATACAACCTTCAATGCATAATTAAAACAGACTGTAAATACACTTGCCATGAATAAAATAGTCATCGCTGGAGGAACAGGTTTTGTTGGACAATATCTTTCCGAGAGATTTCGTACATTAGGCTATCAGGTGATCATCATTGGCCGTCGGCCGGGCAATATCCTTTGGACCGATCGATCCGCTATTTCCGATTCACTGGAAAATGCAGCGATGCTAATCAATCTAGCCGGAAAATCTGTCAACTGTCGGTATAACGAAAAAAATAAGGCCGAAATATTTTCCTCACGAACAGCAACGACTACGCTTCTCGGCGAGCTCACAGCAGGCTGTACCAATCCACCAAAGCTATGGCTAAACGCGAGTACCGCCACCATCTATCGTCACGCCGAAGATCGTCCAATGACAGAAAATTCGGGGGAGATCGGAACAGGTTTTTCCGTTGATGTTGCAACATTATGGGAAAAAACCTTTTTCGACTTCAAATCGGAAAAGACAAGACAGGTGGCGCTTCGGATGGCGATAGTTTTGGGCGCAGATGGAGGGGTCATCCTTCCTTTTAAAAACCTCGTTCGTACTGGCCTCGGTGGAATACAGGGAAATGGTCAGCAATATTTTAGCTGGATTCATATTGAAGATCTATTTCAAATCATTTTATTCTTACAGGGTCGTGATGACATCGCCGGTATCATAAATTGTGCGGCACCCAACCCGATTACGAATAAGACTTTTATGGCAACTTTTCGACAGGTAATGAACCGTAAAATTGGCCTACCATCTCCAAAATGGCTACTGGAAATAGGTGCGGCTTTAATTGGCACGGAGACAGAGCTGCTTTTAAAAAGCCGTTGGGTATTACCTGAAAGGTTGGAGAACAGTGGATTTACCTTCAAGTTTCCAACGATTTCAACTGCTTTGCAGGATATTTTGCAGCGGGGATAAAAACCGAAAAGATAAATACGTGGGGTAAACCATTATCCCACGTTAACCTTGAAATTTTCAAATACAAGCGGCGCAGTGACAATAGCGCCCTCGTTATTTTTTACGCCTTTAAACTCGGAGGTTTTTCCTTTCTCCAGCAGGTTCTTCATCTCTTTTTCGTCCAGAAAGATACCATTTAATGTCCGCCAGATCTTAAAATCACATCCACGGGCATAATGGTCGCACTGGGCCACTTTATCGTAGAGCAAAATCAATCCCTTCTCACATTTCGGACATTTTATCTTTCCTTTTTGTTGAGGTTTAACTTCCTCTTGTGCGAGAGAAATCCGCAGTGTCAACAATTCTTTTGTGATTTTGGCCGTATAGTCCTTAATATGTTTCATAAAAACATCATAAGACACCTTATTGGCCCGCATTTCCTCCAGCTTCTGCTCCCATTTACCGGTCAAAGTTACTTTGGCAATGGAACGATCTTTTACAAGATTGTATACCGCAAGCCCCTTTTCCGTTGGAATCAGTTTTTTCTTGTCGCGCTTAATATAATCACGTTGGAAAAGTGTTTCGATGGTTGCAGCACGCGTAGCAGGTGTACCAAGTCCACAGTCCTTCATAGCCTGTCGCATCTCATCGTCTTCAATTTCCTTTCCCGAGGTTTCCATGGCCTTCAATAACGAAGCTTCGGTATGTATGGGTCTTGCTTTGGTAAAACGTTCGGCAAGTTCGAGGGTCAGAATCTGCAATAATTCCTCGGCTAATAGCTTCGGTAATTGCGCATTTTCGTTATCCTGATCGTCATTGTTTTTATCTTCATCAGGCGCTTCGATCTGCTCCGCGGAAAGACGCCAGCCGTATTGCTTGATCACAGTACCTTTGGCGATAAGTTCAACTCCCTGCGCATCAATTGTCACGGTGGTAATATCTTTTATACAAACTTCCGAGAAACTTTCCACCATACGCTTGGCAATCATATTGTAAACGTTCTGTTGCTCTTTGAGCATGGGCCCCGGCTTTTCATCCGTCACCAACAAGGCATGGTGATCAGTTACCTTTTTGTCATCGACAGAACGTTTGTTCAATTTTGCGCCGATCAGATTTTTTGCAATAGACGCGATGGATTCATCTGCGGTATCTGCTAAATGTTGAAAAAGTGCGCCAATTTCTTCAAAAACATCCTCACCGATGTAACGGGAGCCCGTACGCGGATAAGTGATGACCTTCTTTTCGTAAAGTGTTTGCGCAATACTCAGTGTCTGATCTGCCGAATAACCATATTTTTTATTTGCATCCTGTTGCAGCGATGTCAAATCAAATAGCAAGGGTGGCTGTTCTTTTGTTTCTTTGGCTTCCACCTTTGCCACACGGGCATTGGAACCAACGGTCAATCGCGCAATGGTTTGCTCGGCAACATCCTTTTTATCGATCTTATTGGAGGTTGCCTTAAAACTGATATTGTCTTTTTCAAACCCGGCCTGGATTTTATAAAATGCCTGGGGTTTAAAATCTTTGTTTTCCAGATAGCGTGAACAAATCATGGCCAAAGTTGGCGTCTGTACACGGCCCAAAGAAAGTAATCCTTTATTTCCCGCCGCCAAGGTGATGGCCTGCGTCGCATTGATACCGATGAGCCAATCTGATTCCGAACGTGAGCGGGCAGACATATATAGGCTATCGTATTCCGCACCTGCTTTCAGATTGGCAAATCCTTCTTTAATGGCCTTATCTGTTTGACTCGATATCCAAAGACGTTTAAAAGGAACTTTAGAACCCAAAAAATAGTATATATTACGAAAGATCAACTCCCCTTCCCGTCCAGCATCGGTAGCCACAATGATTTCTTCGGCCTGTTCTAAAAGGGATTTTATGGTGTTGAGTTGCTTAACTGCTCCGCTATCATCCATCTGCTTGCCATCACGTTTCACCTTCTTCGACTCCAGCTTAAATGTTGGTGGAATGATCGGCAAGTTCGAGATTGTCCACGAATTGTATCCGTAAGCCTGTGGCGTACAGAGTTGAACCAAATGACCAAAAGCATACGTAAAAGCATAGCCATTGCCGGCGATATAACCGTCTTTGACTTCCTTCGCCCCCATCACTCGAGCTAGATCACGCGCCACGGAGGGCTTTTCAGCAATTACAACCTTCATTTTAGATATGAGATGTTAGATTTTCGATCCGAGACTAGCTGTAATGCCCGAGGGTATTACAGCTAGTCTCAATTTAATATTGATGTTTTAACCCTTTACCTTAAACGTCCCTATTCTATGGATGGTATCGTTATTCCTTTGATTTTACGATACAGCTCTATCGCATAAACATCAGTCATACCTGAAACAAAATCCAATACACAACGAATTTTCGAATACGAATCTTGTTTGTCCGTATAAAATTGTTCAGGAATTAACGCAACTAGCTTTTTATCGTAATTGTTCTTGTTCTTCTTCAGGTATGCCGGAACAAATTCTTTCAATAGGGCATCCATCACCCGGTAGCCAGCAATCTCAATCTGTACAACTGTGGGTGCATTATAGATTTTTGCAATGGAAATCTTCGAGATTTTGTTCATTTGTGTAACAATATCTTCATCTAGGGCATCCATCAACGCTGATGCGAAAGTTCCTGACAGAAACTTGTCCTGCTCACGTACAAAGACATCAACACATCCTTTAATCAAGGTATTGATCGCTTTGGCACGTAACAATGCTACGCGACTTGGGGTATCCAGCAATCCATCGAGTCTGTCACGAAGATTTTCTTTACCACATAGTGGCAATAGTAATTCTTCGACTTCCTGATAGGACAATATTTTAAGATGATGAGCATCTTCTAAGTCAATAATATTGTAACAGATATCATCTGCAGCCTCCACGAGATAAACCAGGGGATGTCTCAGATAGCCCTTTGGATTAGAGGGATCTTTTAATAGTCCCAATTCATTGGCAACCTTCTCAAACGCCTTTTGTTCTTCTGTAAAAAAGCCATATTTCTTGCGGTGATGGCTCTTCTTAAGGTGGCCATCAATTGCCAAACAGGGGTATTTTACAATGGAAGCCAGCGAAGTATAGGTCAATGCAAAACCTTTGGGATCCTTGCCCTGGAAGGCATGCGTCAAAATCCGCAGGGCATTTGCATTTCCTTCAAAGTGGGTCAGATCTGCCCATTCTTCGGCTGTGACCTGCTCTTGGTATTTACGTCCATCTCCATCTGTGAAATACGTAGATATGGCGGATTCACCCGAGTGGCCAAAGGCTGGGTTGCCCAAGTCATGTGAAAGACATGCCGCCGAGATAATATTTCCGACTTCTTGCAGAAAGGGGTAATCATTATCCAGGTTTGGATTTTCCTCTTTCAGCTGCGCATAAAACATACGCCCCAAAGAGCGTCCCACACTGGCAACTTCTAAACTATGTGTCAATCTATTGTGCACGAATACAGCACCAGGAAGTGGAAAAACCTGCGTCTTATTCTGTAATCTCCGAAATGGGGATGAAAAGATCAAACGATCATAATCCCGTTGAAATTCCGACCGGGCCACAAGGTAACTATCTACGCTCCGATCTTCGTAACCCCAGCGCTTTGCAGAGAGCAAATCTTTCCAATTCATTTTTTCAGACATAGCGCAAACTTAGATAAATTTGCCTTTAAATACAATTATAATCATAGGATACAGCTTCGGAAATTATCCGAATGACTGTCCGCATATCGCTATATTTTACTCCTGTTATTCACCTATTCAGGAGTCATTATTGCAACAGTATCCATGATTGCATTTCAAAATGACAAATTTTACAAACAGCTGTTATCAAAGTCATTTTTATACAGGTTATATTCTGTATCTTTAACCTAAATACCAATAGGGATCCATCATGACGAAATATCAAACACTTATTCCAAAACATTTTGAAGGTACAATCGAAGGCAAAAACACGCATTTGCTCTTATTAAAAAACGAAGGAGGGATGCAGGTACTCTTAACGGATTACGGTGCACGTATTGTCAGTATTTTGGTACCTGATAACAAGGGAAATTTAGTGGATGTAGCACTGGGCTTCGATTCAATTCAGGCCTACCTAGATTCTGATGAGAAATACCATGGATGCACAGCAGGGCGTTTCGCCAATCGCATTGCTGCGGGTAAATTTGAAATCGACGGAAAACACTATACGCTTCCGCAAAACAATGGCAATAATTGTCTTCATGGTGGTATTTCGGGCTTTCATGATAAGGTTTGGGACAGAAGGGTAACTTATCAATCGCACGTCGAATTTTATTATGTTTCCCCAGATGGTGAAGAGGGCTTCCCAGGAAACTTAAAAGTTATGGTTTCTTATACCCTGACCAGAAATAACGAGATCATTATCAAATATCATGCGCAATCGGATGCCGATACGCACGTCAACTTGACCAATCATACGTACTTCAATCTGGATGGGGAAGGCAGTGGCGACGTATTGCAGCAGATCCTTCAGATCAACTCAGATGAGGTCTTATTTGTTGACGACAACCAGATACCAAATGCAATAGTACCTGTGGAGGGCACCGCCTTCGACTTTCGCACCCCCAAACCAATTGTTCAAGATATTACTGCAAATAACGAACAATTGATCGCCGCCAAAGGCTATGACCATTGTTATGTCAACAACCAGCCTATTTCGCAGCCTTGTGCAACAGTTTATTCAAAAAACACGGGCATTCAGCTGGATGTTTTCACAACGGAACCGGGTGTACAACTCTATACAGCAAACTGGATGACGGGAAATGATTTTGGCAAAAGAGGTTATAAGTATCTGCCTTACGCCGGATTCTGCCTGGAAACACAACATTTTCCGGATACGCCCAATCAGGCGGAATTTCCTTCAACCCTGTTAAAAGCGGGCGAATCGTTCGACTCCGAGACACATTTTAAGTTCTCTATAAAAAAATAAGAAAAGAATACGGCCGGTAAGCATGTGCTTATCGGCCGTATTATATTGATGTGCTGTTTACTTTGTAAGGTCACAGCACATTTTTATTTTAAAAGATCATCCAATGCTGATTCGACTTTTTCAAAACCAAAAGTTGCTTTGACCTCTCCGAACATACGTTGAATCTGATCATTGCATAGATTTCCAATGCTTCCTTCGTGCGTATGGTTTACCTCTTTTGATGGCTTGAAACGGCCTTCATCGATATCAATGCCGATAGTCCTGTAGGCCTCCCGGAAAGGAACCCCTTTCAGAACCTCGTTGTTTACGACTTCAACAGAGAACAAATAATCGTATTTTGGATCGTTCAGGATATTCTCTTTAACAGAAATATTTTCCAACATGAAAGCTGCCATTTCAAGACATTCATTCAGCGATTTAAAAGCCGGGAATAAATTTTCCTTTAACAATTGAAGATCTCTATGATAACCAGACGGCAGGTTAGTAGTCATCAACGCAATTTCATTTGGCAATGCCTGTATCTTATTACAGCGTGAACGGATCAACTCAAAGACATCTGGATTCTTTTTATGCGGCATGATGCTCGACCCCGTGGTTAAATGTGCCGGAAAGGAGATAAAGCCAAAATTTTGATTAATATACAGACATACGTCCATTGCAAATTTGGCCAATGTCGCGGCGATGGAACTCATGCCCTGTGCCAAGATACGTTCGGTCTTACCTCTCCCCATCTGTGCATAAACCACATTGTAATTTAGGTCTTCAAATCCCAGCAATTGCGTCGTCATCGTTCTATTTAATGGAAAAGATGATCCATAGCCTGCAGCAGATCCTAAAGGATTCTTATTACAAACCTTCCAGGCGGCACGCATCATCTCCAGATCATCAACAAGGCTTTCTGCGTAAGCACCAAACCATAATCCAAAAGATGAAGGCATTGCAATCTGCAAGTGCGTGTATCCCGGAATCAGAATATGCTTATATCGCTCGCTGAGTTGGATCAATTCATTAAAAAGAGCTTCTGTATTCTGGATGATATGCTGAATCTCTGAGCGGAAGTATAATTTTAGATCGACCAAAACCTGGTCATTACGGGATCTGCCGGAGTGAATTTTCTTACCTGCCTCTCCAATACGCTGTGTAAGCAGCATTTCGACCTGTGAATGCACATCTTCTACCGAGTCCTCAATACGAAAGTCACCGGCTATAATTTCTTTATAGATATTTTTCAGTTCTTTTTGTACAAGCACTAGATCCTCATCGGTCATCAGATTTATGCTATTCAACATGCGTGTATGGGCCAATGAACCCAAAACATCCGCAGCAGCAAGTTGCAGGTCCATTACGCGGTCATTGCCCACCGTAAACGATTCTACAAAAGAATCGACATCTATATTTTTTTGCCAGATTTTCATTCGTATAATTTCTTTTTGATCCCGTTATTATCAAAAGCCTTTGGTCGGTTTAGCGTTGATTGAAGCTCCTGATAATTCTATCACATACAATTTTTACAAAAATACCAATTGCAAATGGTTATATCAATGCAAAGATTGCATACATTTTGCTCGGACAATTTGATGAAAAACAAAAAATCTCGTAAAAAAAAAGGGCCGTTACAAAAAAAATTAAATGTTAAAAGTTTGTTAAATCGCGATAAACACACATTATAAGTAACCACTCACTTTATTTTTAAAAGTTATTTTGTCAGTTTTTTAAGTATTCCTATGTTTGTAGTGTAAGGGAGATGAAAAAATAGAAGATGGTAAGGTTAGTAAATACTTACCGCTTTAAATACACCGAAATTTCAAACCAAATATGATAGACCCCAAAGTCTTAAAACTTGAAAGAAATTACCTAACCAATTGTGAATCGAAATTTAAAGGCACGTCAAACCAAGATGTGCCTTTTTTCTTGTGCTGCTTATTTTATTGTTTTCAAAGCTGTAATCCGTTCGCTACCAATCGATGGTTTATTGTATATTTTTTGTCAAGTAAGCGACAAGAGGTCGAGCCAAATTTCTCTTTTAATTGAAATTTTGGCTATTTTTGTTTGACATAATTGAGAATATTCAACATAGAAACGTATACGATGGGAACAGAAAGCAAGAGACAGCAACGTTTTGCTGGGGTGATTCAACAGGATTTAGCAACATTATTTCAACGCGAAGGTAATTCATGGGCTCCTGGAGCATTTATTACGGTTACACGGGTTCGTGTTACGCCGGATTTAGCGATTGCCCGCGTTTACGTGAGCTTTTTAAACACAAAAACGGCACAGGAGGATATTAAGGCCATTCGTTCCAAAACATCTGAAATACGCTACAAACTGGGTGCAAAAATTAAGAACCAGGTAAAGATTGTTCCTCAATTGGAGTTCTTCCTCGATGATACCAACGAATATGTTGAACACATGGATAAACTATTTGAAGAGATAGGCAAAGAACCGCGTCAACCAGAATAGTACCATCTATCGCAGCATGTTAAATAACCATGGTATTTGAACTGGATACGAAAAGACTGGAGTTTCCACACCCAAGCTATGCAGAAGAAGATGGTTTACTCGCCGTAGGAGGAGATCTTTCGGTAGATCGTTTGCTACTGGCCTATAGTAACGGAATTTTCCCCTGGTTCAGTGATGATAGCCCGATACTTTGGTATGCCCCAAATCCCCGATTTGTGATCGATCCGTCCAAGATCAAGATCAGCAAGAGCATGGCGAGTGTTCTCCGGAAAAAAACATTTTCCTTATCGATAGACCGCAGCTTTAAAGAAGTCATTCAGCTTTGCGCAACTATGAATAGAAAAGATCAGACTGGAACCTGGATAACACAGGACATGATCGAAGCATATAGTAAACTTGCGGAGCTGGGTTATGCACATTCGGTGGAAGTTTGGCAAGATAGTATACTGGTTGGGGGGCTTTATGGTGTGTTAATCAATGGTGTCTTTTGTGGCGAAAGCATGTTTTCAAAAGTCGCCAACGCTTCGAAAGCGGCTCTGATTTATCTCGCCCAAGAAATTGAACTTTGTTTAATTGATTGCCAATTTCACACAGATCATTTGGAAAGCATGGGCGGAGAATACCTCTCCTTGACAGATTATTTAGCAATACTAACAAAAGACCAAAGACATGAGTAGTCCCTATCGTAAACATTTTGACATCGCTTCAGCGGTAACTTACCTCACCACACCAGGATCCGGCTTACTTTCACGTGAAACAAAGGCCTGGCGCGCTAAAAGAGATCAAGATTTCTTCGACGCGAACAGCACCTTACGCGAACAGCAAGGCGCAACTTTAGATGCCTGTCGGGATACACTCGGTAAATTTTTCAATTGCCCTTCCCAAAATGTCTTCTTATCAAGTTGTTTTTCCTTTGCCTTCAATGCGCTATTGGCAGGTTTACCAAAACAAGCTAAGGTTTTATTACTGAATAATGATTATCCTTCCGTTAATTTTCCGACGATATTAAGTGGTTTTGAACACCAATTTGTCACGATGGACGAACAATTGGAAACGAATTTATTGGACACAATAGCAACATTCAAACCAGATGTTCTCATCCTTTCCATTGTTCAATATATTTCGGGGTTAAAAATAGATCTATCCTTCATACAGGAATTAAAGCATCAGCATCCCGAGTTGTTGATTGTAGGCGACGGCACCCAATATTTAGGGACGGATCTTTTTGATTTCGCACTTTCTGGCTTTGACGCCGTATTATCAAGTGGATACAAATGGCTTATGGCAGGTTTTGGTAATGGTTTTGTGCTCTTAAGCGAAAGACTCAAAGCGATGCTTTATGCGGATATCCAAAAAAATTACAGCTTCCTCAACAATCAATGGATGAATAAATCTGTGGTACAACTCTGTTTTGAACCAGGGCATTTAGACACCCTATCGCACGGAACGCTACAGCAGTCTCTTCTTCAATTGGAGGAATGGGGCTTTGCCGAAACAGTGGCCTATACCCAAAAATTGATCGAAGATGTCCGCACGGAACTTGCCGACAGAAAACTGTTATTGGACAGCATCATCAATAGACGTCCACAGAGTAATATTTTCAATATCCAGATCAACCCCGACAATTATCAAACACTCTTGGATGAGGGCATAAAATGCTTTCCCCGAGGTTCGGGAATCCGTGTCGGATTTCATTTATACAATGATCACGCGGATCTTGAAAAGCTACTATATATTATTGACACAAAAGTAAAGTAAACATGAAATTTAGAATAGGCGACTTAGTACGGTTTGTCGATGAACCCATTGAGGGGCATATCACATCCATGCAGCCCAACGATATTGTAGGCGTTACAGACGACACCGGTTTTGAGATTCCGGTGCCAATGGATAAAATCACCCTTGTCTTCGGTAATATGCGTCGCGCAGATGATGAACTTGACCAGCATGCGACACCACTGACACCACATCGATTTATCGAAAAAGGAATACTTTTGGCAATCTCGGGAGATCACAAAGATGGACTTGCCAAATTACACATCATCAATGAAACGAGCTTTGAACTCCTGGTATCTGTATCTGAAGCGACAGCGAATAAAGTGAAAGGTATTTTCAGTAATAAGATACCACCGCACGACTCTATGCAGTTTTATACAGGCAACTTTGCAAATGTTGGTAAATGGCCTACCTTCCGTTTTCAGATCATACGGCATAGCGGCAGTTTGCAGGAACTGACCTCACCAATCAACAGAGAACAACGTGTACGTCCTGTAGATCTTACTAATCCAAAAGTCCTTAACGAAATTTTGGATGAAAAAATATGGTCTTACGAACTGGATAAGATTGAAGAGGATTTAGGACTGGACAAGCTGAAAAGTCATTTCGTACCGCATCGTCCAAACAAAAAATAAGCTAGATGAATTTCATCTAGCTTATTTTTTTTCTGAAACTGCTTGATCTTATTGGCCAGAAAGATGCTCCAGTCCGCTTTCATTGCTGTTGGTGTCTGCGAAGTCATGAAAGTTTTATTTGATAAACGGCTTTATTTTATTCAGCTGTCGCAGAAACCTTCTTGGTACTCAACAATAACAGTAAAATTCCAATCAAATAGACAATCCAGCCCCAGCGCATGTGTAAGGATTTCGAAAGCAATTTATCGGCAAATCCCCAACCGAAATAGTTATTGATCTTGAACCAGACCGCTGTTATACTCAACAGGTACCAACAGGCGGCTAATCGAGTCATCCATTGATAAGCTCGAACTGCACGAACAAAAAATAAAAGGGCCGTCACCCCCAGAATAAGTAATGTAATGAAGAATAAATAGGCATCTACCTGATATAAATTCCAATTTCCTTTAATAGGCACTTTTAAGAACGGCGTCATGCTGGACAAAAAAGAAATGACTAGTCCAACGATGGCAACGTATTTTTTGATAATAATCATGATTCAAATTCCTTTAAAACTGCTACGAATATAAGTTGAATATTGACACATATATAACTTGTATTTCACTTTTTGAAAAATTATTCTATTTTTAAGCGCAATTAACGCTTAGAACAAATAAAAAACAAGGCTAATCAAAAGACCAACAATCATTTAGATCTTGTTTTCACTTGTTTAAAAGAGATGAGTATAATTTTTAGCATTAAGCCGAATAATAAACATGAAAAGAGAAGTTGAAGAAATCGCTGCAGAACAACCCGCACAGCCAAATAAAAAGAAAAGGATATATATCATTATTGGAATCGTCCTATTGGTTATCCTAGCGGGTGGCGGATATTACAATTATAGCCAGCGACAAGCTTTCGACGGCTTGCAAGTAGATAGTACCGCGACAGCTGTTGCCGGATTTGACAATGCCGATCCCAAAGACCTGGAAGATGCTGATGGATGGAGTTCATTAGAAGACTATCAACATTGGAATAATGCTATCTTCACTCTTCCGGAATACGACAACATTCCATTACGCTACAGAAGGGGGATTACAAAGATATTTATGGGCAATAGCTACCTAGAGCCCGTAGATGATAAACCTATATACAAGTTTACTCGGATAAAAGATCGGGCTAAATCTGTTTTCTGCTATGGGAACTTTACAGATCGCAACGATGCAGACAGTTGGAATAAAGAAATGGCTTTCCTAGTAGAAAAGAACGACTACCAGAGTAGTGCCATCTGGATCATATCGGCAAAAGGCGATATTTTATTCTGGAAGGAATATTCAAGCGAACTGCCACTCATCAACAGCTTCAAAAAGGGACAGAAAATTTTTATGGATGAGATGAAGTTAGTACCTGCTCCTGCCGATGGAATTATTGTCAAGAACAAAAACTCCAAGTACGCATTAATTTACAATAAAAGCAGCAAGACCTTCGACAGCTATTATCAATATAGTGATAGTGAAATTCAAGAAGCTACTACTTCTGAAGAAGAACCTTATGTGGAAGAATTGGAAGATGTTACCATCGACTCTGCAAGCACAAATACGGGTATTAAAGAATAGTTTATCGTATTCTATCGCTTAAAATTTTCGTCACGATCTATCGTGACGAAAATCATTTAGCACCAAGCCATAACATAAGTAATTATAAAACAGATTATTAAATAGAAAAAACAGCTATTTAAAATCTTTCTAAATTAATCCCTTTGACAGATTTTTGACACAAGCACAAAGCTTTTAAGCTACATTTGTACCGTTAAATATAAGCGAGGGATTAGAGCTTTGAAAAATCTTAAAGTATTAGCGTTTACTCATAAACATGTCGAACTAAAAGATCTAGGTAATCTAGTGATCTGCAATGAGGATTTAGAAAGTCGCCTCATCAATCTAAAGCATAGCCTAGACATTCCAGAGATCTTTTATATTGGTACTTGTAACCGAGTAGAGTTTGTATTTTATGGTGCTCACGAATTGACCCATGAATTCATTGCTGATTTTATGGGGAAATTAAACTTCTGTGTTCCTCAGGAAAGACTACAATGTTACTTGGGACAGGTCAACAAATACGAGGGTATGGATGCTTTAAATCACCTGCTTCGGATGTCATGTTCACTTGAAAGTCTTGTTGTTGGTGAAAAAGAAATTTTGGCACAGGTACGTCGGGCATATGATCGTTGTAGAGAAGCTGGTTTTACTGGAGATTTTCTACGTCTGATGATGGATCGTCTCGTAAAAACTGCTAAAGAAGTATACACCTATACTAAAATTTCCAGAAACCCAATTTCAGTTGTCTCTCTTGCCTATCGCAAATTACGCGAATTAAAACTGGTTGAAAACCCTAGAATCGTCATCATTGGTTCTGGAGAAACCAATCAGAATTTAGCAAAATATTTCCAGAAGAACCAAAAAGCTAAGTTCGTTATTTTCAACCGCACAGTGGAGAATGCAAAGGCCCTAGCCGAAGAATTAAATGCTGAAGCTTACCCCTTGGCCGATATTGATCAGTACAAAGGAGGTTTTGATATTCTGATTACCTGTACAGGTGCACCGACTTCCATTATTGACAACACACTTTATCAATCCTTATTAAATGGAGAGACTGATAAGAAAATTATCATTGACTTAGCCGTTCCGAATGATCTTGATGCTGAAGTTCTCCAAAATAATCCGATTCATTATATTGAAGTGAGCAGCTTACAAGCTATTGCGGAGAAAAACATCCAAGAGCGTTATAATGAATTGGAGAGTGCCGAAAAGATTATCCAGGACAATATCCAAGAATTTTTACCTTTAATCAAACAGCGACGCGTAGAAGTTGCTATGCGTGAGGTTCCTGAAAAGATTAAAGAAATTAAATCATTCGCTCTAAATGAGGTTTTTGCCCAAGAGGTTCAAGCCCTAACCCCCGAAGCGAGAGAGGTCTTGGAAAAAGTCATCAACTATATGGAAAAGAAATACATCAAGGTTCCAATGGTTATGGCGAAAGAAATTTTGGTTAAAACTCCAGAAACGGAAAAGAACTAACACTAAACCTGCTCTTGGAGCAGTGATTTCCTTCGACTTTTTATTATTATCACCTAGGTTTTGTACTGAGGTTATTCTACTCGCTGAATGTGCTCTGCTCACACCCCATGGAGCTACCATTTGACTGTTTCCCATAAATTTCGGTTTATCAATTATTTCCTGACATATAATGACAGTAACGTGTCAACATATTCCTTCTATTTATTTATTTTTGCTCTGATTAATGGTATTAAACACATTTTTCCGAAATTGTTCATTTTCCGGGGCTCAATTGAATTGAAACACATTCTGTGCTAGTTGAATACGTAGCTACCGGTGGAACATCTTTGTGATTGTTTTAATAGGTAAAGTAAAATTAACGTGAATAGAAAACTAATTATCGGTACCCGGGGAAGCGTTCTTGCCATGTGGCAGGCAAATTTTGTAAAAGATCGATTGGCAGAAATCGGAATTGAAGCAGAATTAAAAGTCATTAAAACACAAGGTGATATTATTCAACACCTTCGTTTGGATAAATTAGAAGGCAAAGGATTTTTCACTAAAGAGCTTGAGGAAGAGCTTTTAAGCGGGACCATTGATTTAGCTGTACACTCACACAAAGATTTACCTACGGTCAATCCTCCAGGATTGATCATTGCAGCGGTTTCTGAGCGCGAAGATCCAGCTGAATTATTAATTATCCACAAAGATTGTGTGGATATCAAAAAACGTCTCTCATTAAAGCACAATGCGACAGTTGGAACATCATCTAACCGTAGAAAAGCGCAGATCTCGGCACTACGTCCTGATCTAGAATTTGACGATCTCCGTGGTAATTTGCAGACAAGAATCCAAAAACTACGTGATGAGCAATATGATGCCATAGTACTTGCAAAAGCAGGTATTAGCCGTATTGAAATGGATATTACAGATTTTCATGTGGAGGAGATTCCTCCCGTTGAAATTATTCCGGCACCAGCGCAAGGGGTACTTGCTATTCAGATCCGTGAGGTTGACAGGGAACTTTTTGAAGCTTTACAGCCCTTGAACAATGAAGAAGTAGCACAAACAATCTCCGTAGAACGTTTGGTATTAAATAAATTTGATGCAGGATGTCATGCGCCACTTGGCTGTTATTGCCGCAAAAGCGGTGACGAATACGAAGCTTGGGCCTCTATTGCTGAAACAAGTGAAGATTTCCCTGATCGTGTTTACCTTAGAGATACCGATGCGACACGTTTAGCGGAGCGCATTTTCAATAAGTATGCAAAGGATAGAAAGCTGCCACAATCTGTATTTATCTCCCGGGAGGTAGACGAAAATTCCTATTTCGCAAGAGCAATGGCCAAGCACAATATTACTATTGAGGGCCGCTCTTTGATCAAAATATTCCCTATTATCAATAAACTGGATCCTTTTATCCTAAAACATGTTGACTGGATTATATTTTCAAGCAAAAATGGTATTGAGCACTTTTTCAATTTAGAGCCTCGTTTGAGCAAAAAGACCAAGATCGGTGTCATTGGCCGCGGCTCGGAAGAGATTTTGCGTAAATATGACCGCGTTGCTGATTTCTCTGGCGACAGTGAGGGCATCAATATGGAGGAAATTGCGAAGAAATTTGCTGAATTGGCCAATGGTGGTACCGTGCTTATTCCACGTGCGAAAGAATCTTTGGAAACAATCCAAAAAGCGTTAAGCGCGGAGACGAAAATCATCAATATACCGGTATACGAAACGGTCTTAGAAGAAAATGTAGATCCATCCAATGCGGAGGTATTGGTTTTTACCAGTCCAAGCAACGTGGAAGCTTATTTTGCGGACAATCTGTTGGAACCGGGCCAGAAAGTAATTTGTATTGGCCGCTCTACCGGTGCAAAGTTTGATGAGATGAATGTCCCTTATACACTTCCTTATTCTCCAGATGAAATAGGTCTTTCTGAAGCCGTTTTTGGATTGGAGTATTAGAATCATATAAAGTAGTTTGTATTTCAACGTCGGTAAACGATTCCACTGACGTTGAAATAAACAACATAGATCATAAATAATCTTAATATAATGTTACAACGTCCGAGAAGAAATCGTAAATCTGCCGTGATTCGCGACATGATTCAAGAGACACGTTTAGACGCGTCAAATTTGATTTTCCCACTTTTTATCGTCGATGGGCAAAATCAAAAAACTGAGGTTAAATCGATGCCTGGCATCTATCGCTATTCAATAGACAATCTATTGAAAGAAGTGGAAAGTTGCCTAAAGTTGGGCTTACGCTCATTTGATCTTTTCCCTAACATTGAAGAGTCCTTAAAAGACAAATATGCTACAGAAAGCTACCGTGATGGAAGTTTATACTTACGTGCGATTGCAGCTGTAAAGAAAAATTTTCCGGAAGCTTGTATCGTAACGGATGTTGCTATGGACCCTTACAGCAGTGATGGGCACGATGGAATTGTCGAAAACGGTGAGATCCTAAACGATGAGACATTAGAGGTATTGGGCAAGATGGCTTTGGCACATGCGCAATCAGGTGCAGATATCATTGCTCCATCAGATATGATGGATGGTCGCATCGGTTACATCCGTGAGCTATTGGACCATAATGGTTTTACAAACGTTTCTTTGATGTCCTATACGGCAAAATATGCTTCGGCCTATTATGGTCCTTTTAGAGATGCCTTAGGCTCGGCGCCCAAGCATGGCGATAAAAAGACCTACCAGATGAATCCTGCCAATGCAAAAGAAGCGCTGATCGAAGCACAGCTCGATGCACAGGAAGGAGCAGATTTTCTGATGGTAAAACCAGGACTTCCCTACTTAGATATCGTTAAACTTCTTGCAGACAACTTCGATCTGCCAATTGCGGTGTATAATGTCAGCGGAGAATATGCGATGTTAAAGGCGGCTATTCAAAACGGCTGGTTAGACGAACGTGTCATTCTAGAAACGTTATTGAGCTTCAGACGTGCTGGCGCTACAGCAATCTTATCCTACCACTCCAAAGAAGTATTGGAGAAAGGTTTTATTTAATAACTTCCAAATTATCTTCGATAATCGGAATATAACTAACAGAAGCTCGGGAATTCATTTCCGGGCTTCTGCTTTTTTTAAAATATTATTTAAACCTTTTTATTACATTGCGGTCAAACAGAAAATTATAATCCACCTTATTATGTTAAAAAGTATTATAATCAGCAGTTTCCTGTTATCGGCTCCTTCCGTACATGAACATACATTTTACTCCTTTTTAGAAGGCAATTGGATTGCGGCCAACGCTAAATTGAAATCAATCATATTTAATAAGAATGGCGACGCCTTTTTCACCTTTTCAAATTCAAACCATCAAAGTCCCCCAACTTCAGTTCATCAAAAAGTGGGCAATTTTGCAATATTAGATAGCAAAAAATTCAGTGGGTACTTTTTTAGTCCAAGCCTTTTTGGAAAATATAATGATAATAAGACGGCTTTTGAGATTGAAATTAAATCGGCCAATGAGATTATCCTGTTTGTCAATAAACAAGAAATACAATTGCTAAAAAAGGAAACTATTACTCAATTTAAATAGCTAATATCAGGCTATTATGGATTCCTTACGTTTCTATGAGACTTATCTTCTCAAAAAAAGATAACTTCGCATTCAAATACATAGACTATGCAAGCACCTGATATTTCAAGAGCAAAATCTGCTGAGCTATTTGAAAAAGCAAAACAATATTTCCCTGGAGGCGTAAACTCTCCTGTTAGGGCCTTCAAATCCGTATATGGTACCCCATTATTTATTGAACGTGGCGATAAGGCGCATCTTTGGGATGCGGACGGCAATGAATTCATCGATTTTTGTTGTTCATGGGGTCCCCTAATTTTAGGGCACAATAATGATCAAGTTCGTGAAGCAGTAGCGGCACAACTCGGGAAAGGCTTAAGTTTTGGCGCTCCTACTGCGTTGGAGAACCAACTAGCTGGGTTGATTATCGAAAACAATCGATTTATTGAGAAAATTCGCTTTGTCAGTTCTGGCACCGAGGCTGTAATGTCTGCTATCCGTTTGGCTAGAGGCTATACGAAACGTGATAAGATCATCAAATTTGATGGCTGTTATCATGGGCACTCCGATTCTCTTTTGGTGAAAGCTGGTTCTGGCCTGGTAACCTTTGGTGAAACATCTTCGGCCGGTGTACCTAAAGCATTTGCAGACGAAACCATTGTTATCGAATTAAACGATAAGCAAGCTTTAGAAGCTGCTTTTGCAGAGTTTAAAGATCAGATTGCGGCAGTTATCATTGAGGGTATACCTGCGAACAATGGCTTATTGTTGCAATCTAAGGAGTATGTTCACTTCTTACGTAATATCACCAAAGAACATGGTGCAATGTTGATTATGGATGAAGTGATCACAGGATTCCGTGTTGGTTTTGAAGGTGCTTCAGCTTACTATGATGTACAACCTGATATTATTACCTACGGTAAAATTATTGGTGGCGGAATGCCTGTCGGTGCTTATGGAGCCTCAAAAGAATTGATGGCCTGTATATCTCCTGATGGTGCCGTTTACCAAGCAGGAACTTTATCCGGAAATCCAGTTGCTATGGCTGCCGGCATTGCTGCATTGGGTATCTTGGCTCAAAAGGATTTCTACACAAATTTAAATGCCAAAACAGAAGCTTTTGTCAATGATATGCGTGCTTATATTGCTGAGAAAGGATATAAAGTTCAACTTTTCCATGTTGCTTCTATTTTTTGGTTTGCATTTACAGAACAGCAAGAAATTAAAAAAGCGAGTGAAATCGATCCTAAATCGATGGAATCTTATAAAATTATGCACCGCGAGTTGTTAAATCGCGGCGTTTATTTTGGCCCTTCAGGCTATGAAGTAGGTTTTGTTTCTGATGCACATACAGCAGCGGATCTTGACCTGGCAAAAAAACATATTTTTGATGCGTTGGACATTGTCTTTAGCGCATAAAAATCAAACTACTTTAAAAAAAGCCCTCTAGTATATTACTGGAGGGCTTTTTTTTATAGGTTAGTGGAAGTTTCGGTTTGAATCAACGTACTTATTAAAGTTTGTTTGCCAACTTCTTATCTTTGGATTTCATCTTATTTAATCCGGCGATAAGTTCATCCAACGAAAACTTACCTTTGATATCCATAAATACACTTTCATCTTCATCATCATGGACCAATAAAGAAACCCGCTGAATGACATTGTTCTTATCAATACGAGCATTTAGCGAAATTTCCTGGCCATCGGTGTTAATAACCAGAAGTTCCTCAAATTTATTTTTCTTTAAAAACTTATGGTAATCGTCCAAAATACGCGCATTCTTTATTTTATCATTATTTGACAGTGTCAGCATTCTGAACTTCTTCAATTTCTTTACAATTTCGGCCATTGCACGAGTATCTTCATCATTATCATCCTTTAAGGCTTTTTTCATAAAGGGTTTTGTTAACCACATCGGTAAATTAATCGCAACAATCTCAGCATCGTCAGATACATTAGACCGACTGACGAAGTCCATATTGGACGCTTTTTTTATCATGCATGATTGCATGGAGAAAAGAACGCCAACTAGGCACAACAAGGTTAGTAATCTTTTCATAATTTTCTACTTTTTGTTGTTATCTCCTTTGTTCTTATTCACTTTATTATTCCCGTCGTTTACCAAGCTAGTCACATCTTTCAACGGTATAGCCCCGTCCAGGATCATAAATAGGTTTTGCCCATCTCCATTGATTGTAAGTAACAGATTGTTTAGGATATCGGCATTTGCGGACATATTTTCTACCATGAATCGGATATCTTGCCCATCACTGTTGAGTGACATAAGCTCTTCATATTTTAAATTAGACACCGCCCCCCGAATAATACCTGTTAAAGCTTTATCTTCTCCATCCTCAACAATCAGCATCCGCAACGATTTAACATTCTTAAGCAGTGGTGTAATTGTCTGCATATCCTCATCGTCTATTTTCAAATTACCCAATAGTTTGAACATCGGCGCCCCAATCTTGAGTGTCGTTACACCTTTCTTTCCTTGATATTGTTCAAAAAGTTTATCCAATTTTGAAATTTGTGCATTTGCCATACTTGCTACAAGTAGAAGGCAAGCTATTAAAAAACCTTTCATTTTATTTTAGTTAATCGTTATTGACATTTGTTTTATATTCATTGCTTTATCTACACCATTTTCCAGATTATTTGCCAGTAAGCCCAAAGATTTTAGGGTCAGTTCAACAGCTTCCTGTTCATTCGCGACAGGCTTCCCATTCAAAACAACATAATCTGCCCGGTAGGACTCTTCTGTTGTCAATTCCGAACTTTCAGTCACGACTTCTTTCTTCACTATCCAATTTTTGGCCTGTTTTTTTACTTTTGGACGTTTAAAAGTTTCTGCTGTTCGCATCGCCTTTCCACTGTCCTCCGCACTTACCTCATCATTAAGTTTGGGAGCTGTTATTTCTATATTTTGATCGTCAAGCAGCTTCTTATCGGCAGGCTTCGACTCACTCATTTCTTTTTTGGCGAGCACAGGTCCTTGTATTGCTGATTCCTGATTTAGGAATAGTGCAATTCCAATAGCCATTACCAACATGGCTGCTGCTGCATATTTTATCCAGCTATTATTCCACCACACAATACGTTTCTTATCATCATTGATCTCACTTTGGAAGTCCTCAAAGGACCAGTCCATTGTCTTATTTTTTTCCTGATTTAATGATTGAAAAAAAGCATTATCCGAGTTTTTCAATACTCTTTCTTCCTCTAATGACGACTGGCCATTAAAGTACTTCTCTTCCAATTCTTTTAATTTCTTATCTTTCATCACTGTATATCTTATTTTCAAAGAAGATGAAACAATCGGGTTTATTTTTTACCTGAATAAATCCGCGTGGTTTCATAATCGAATAATTTTGTCAATTGTTCTTTTACCTTCTGTCTTGCACGCATCAGATTAACTCTGACTGCTGACTCCCCCATCTCCAATACTTCACCGATTTCATCGATATCATAATCCTCAACATCGCGCAGATGCATAACAAGCCTTTGTTTTTCGGGAAGAGAATTGATCATCTCCAGAATAATTTCTTTCGTATTCCCAACGGTATGTTCCGTCATCGCAACAACGTGATGCTGTTCAACAAAATCCGCCCGGACCTTATCTCTTTTTAAACGATTGAGTGCTTCATTTTTCACACTCTGCATGCAGAAAGCTTCCATATTTTTGTATTGAAGCAACTGATCTTTTAATTGCCACAACCGCATCATCACATTTTGTACCGCATCGAAAGCCTCGTCATCATCAATCAAGATCCGTTTCGCAAAGCGAAATAGCTTATCCTTATGGATGAAAACGGTATTTTTAAATTGCTCTTGATTCATGTTATCGTCAATATTGAGACTTACTCTATTTTAATTTTTAATCGGCTTATGCTCCATCTCAATATCACCCGTGCCTTTTATATAATCAAGACATTTCAGCAGATCGATTTATTACATCTAATATGACTATTTTTTTAAAAATATTTAATTCACTGTGTATTAAACTTCAATAAGTAGCCCAAACAGCCTATTTTTAACCTTATTACAAACAAAATAGGAACATAGACTGTTACTTAAGATGCTGAATGATTAAAAAATTAAACAAAAAAAATTATGAAGTATTACAGAATTACAGGTATTACTGCTGCAGTAGCACTCCTAGTAGGCGCTGTTGGGTGTAACAACTCTTCTACGAAAAGTACAGGTGGAGCTGACTCAAGCAGCAGTATCGACACAAATACTGCACAAAAAATGGACTCAATCACCGTCAGTCCTATTGCAGACTCGAAAGAATTTCCTGGAGCTGATCTGCAGATCGCCTCGATCACTGCAGAAAAGGTAGGAACAGACTCCGCAAAAGTAACTGTAAAATATGCGATCAAGAATTTCAAATTGACTGAGATGACCGATGATGCCCATGCTGCCCATATGGCAAATTCGCATGATGGACAACATATCCATTTTATTTTAGACAATAAACCTTACACGGCTCTTTACAAGCCCGAGAACTCCGTAACAGTACCGTTAAATTCGGAACATTACCTGCTCTCATTTTTATCAAGATCCTATCATGAATCCATAAAAACCACTGAAGCTTCTAAATTGGTAAAATTTAAGATTGATGCAACGGGTAAATTGACGACAGATGCAACACCAAAGGAACCATCACTTTTCTATTCTCGACCTAAAGGTGAGTATAAAGGAGATGAAACAAAAAATCTCCTGTTAGATTTTTACGTAGTCAATACCAAACTTGCTCCAGACGGCAACAAGATAATTGCAGATATCAATGGCCAGACATTTACATTGGACAAATGGGGGCCATATGAGATAAAAGGGCTGCCAATGGGCAACAATAAAGTAAAATTGACTCTAGTGGATAAGGATGGTAATGCTGTTACCGGAGATAATGTTTCGGTAGAACGTGATATCAAACTGTCTGAAAAATAAATTGAGGGCTGTCCTAAACACAAAAGAGTCGCATTAAAATGCGTCTCTTTTGTGTTTAGGACAAACTTTGAGCGACAAAAAGACATTGTCTTTATTCCTTTTTGATTAAGGCAGTTTGTCAAAATCAATTTTCGGTGCATTATTTTTATTCCGGAATTCAAACTTACTTCCTGGCTTAACAACGTCATTAAAGAAACCACCATTTCTAAGGAAGTATCCGTTTTTGGTAATGCCGCCGATTGCATCAATGCGTTGATTTGCACGATAGGTATTATCGACACTGAAAGAAGCCTCCTGTACAGCTTTCCATTGTCCATCATAGACCCATTGATTGCCAAACTCAACCTTTCTACCCAGGTAGCCTTGATTAGGACTAAAGTTCTCTAAGAAACTATGGAATCGTTTCAGGTAGGTGTTTGTCTGCGGACGTTTGAAGCTTGCGATCACATTCCATGCATGCTCTTCGGGTACAAAAAACCAAGCCGTATAATCAGTATTTCCTTTTCCATCGGGCACGCCTTTCAAGAGAAACTTATAGGTTACCCCTGCTTTCCAAAAGTACTTACGGTAACTCTGTCCGCCTGACCCTTCATTTCCAAACTCACCCGAATGCACATCCTTTCCTTTTTTTAGTAGATGGATTTTTTGCTCATCTGGAATACTTTTCGGATCATCTGTGTGGAATGGACTCCAGACGGAAAATAAGATACGTCGCTCGGTTTCTGAATTAACCTGTATACCAAAGTAGCCTTCGCCAAAACCATTCGCCATAAAATAGGAACCAACTTTATCTTCTCCTTGAGGGACGGTTACTTCGTTATAATAGTAACTAACGTTACCCTCCGTAGGAACAGTATAATTGAGATGACAAGAAGGGCCTCTTCTGGACCAATAGTAATACTCAGGATCATTGGAAAACAGAAGACCTCCCGAAGCCGCTTCGCCGCTCACAAGCAATTCGGTTACATTGGCAAAATTGCTTCCCGATTTACTTAAGCCTTTTAAATTAACCTGAACGTAACCGGGCGATTTTACATCAATGGACAGAGGCGCTGTTTCCGACAGCTCAGTACTTTCCACATTCACGATCGCCTTTTTTCCTAAAGCGTCTACTGCTATTTTGGATTTTCCAGCATCGTTTTTTGCCTTCAGTTTCAAAGTCAATTTCCCCGCCTTTTGAGCCCTAAAATAAACCGATACCACTTCCTGATCGCTTGACCATTTTACAAGGCCATTACGACCGGAAATTTCCGCTTCACCAACTTGTCCTGCGGTAATGAAAGCATTCCCGGCAAGTGGTACGGCATAAGTCTTCCCTACTGTTTGCGCTATACTGCTTATCGAAAGACAGGATAAAGCTCCCATAAAGAGATACTGGATAAAGTGTTTTCTTTTCATACTTTATTTTTTTTATCAATTTATATATCAAACCTAGGCTAGTTATACTACCTGCGGTTATTAATGCTTGCCATGAATTCGAGATGCTGCTAAACTCGAATACTTCACGAAACCAAACTCCTTTAGCTATTCTGAAACTCAGTTTATCAGCTATCTTTCTGTTGCACTTTACTATTGAATAAAGATGGTATCGGTTTGTGAAACTGGATTATTTGATGAAGATAAGGCTTAGATTTACAGAAAAAGAAAGGAAATGTATATCAATCGATTGTGTAAAAAAACAGCAATAATTGACCACCATTCCTTTCCATTTAAATGAACTATTATAAAATGAGATGTATATTTTAACATTTTAAAAATACGATCTAATCTTTTTGTGTATTTTTAGGATCAGAGTCCCCTTTTATAAAAGCTAAAATAGCAAGCTCCATGGACAAATCTGCTGATAGCACATCAAAACGTATCTTAGGACAAAAACAAATCTCCATATTGATCCATGGACTCGCCTGGCTTATTTTCTTATCCTTTCCAGTATTATTTTTTAACAACGGTCAATTGGAAATTAAGGAAATACTTTTTGCGCCGGCATTTTGGATTTTCACAGGCTGTTTTTTAATCCTATTCTATGTCAATGCTTACCTGCTAATTCCTTATGCGATAAGAAAACGAAAATTTATCAGTTACGGAATCTCCATTATTTTGACAGGCTTGTTATTAGCCTGTTATCTTCAGCCCTTCGATCGCTTGATGCATATTGGACGTCAGCAATTACCTACCCCTGGAGAAAGAGAATTTTCGTCTAGGCATCACCCTGATTTTCCACCGCCGCCATCTGCTAGGCATTCCCCAGACCGAGGTCCGGGGCAGACCTTGGGACAACGGCCACAACCCATCGATATTGCTTCCGTGTATATTTTCCTGTTAACCATTAGCCTTGCCGCACTCTATAGAATCGTAACCTACTGGATGGAAACTCAGCAAAAGATGCAATTGGTCGAACAAGACCGGATGAAGGCCGAACTTTCCTTCTTAAAAGCCCAGGTCCACCCCCACTTTTTGTTCAACACCTTAAATAATATTTATGCATTAGCATTGACCAACGATGATGCCGTCGCGAGTAGTATTCATCGTCTTTCACAATTAATGCGTTATTATATGGATGAACGGCATAGTGATACGATTGACATCAAGATTGAAATACAGGCTATACAAGATTTTATCAATCTCCAAAAGCTACGCACTGGCCCAAATTGTTCTATCAGTGAACACTATGCGGGGCTAGAACACCCTAAAACGATACACGCATTTGTGTTGCTTCCTTTTGTTGAAAATGCGTTCAAATATGGATTAAGCACAATAGAGCCCTCCCAATTAAGTTTTGAAGTCATTCTAACGCCAACATCCTGTGTATTAAATGTAAAGAATAGCATAGCTACACAGTCAACCGAACAACACCGAACAGGAACAGGTCTTAAAAATGTTAAACGTCTATTGGAACATTTTTATGCCAACAAACATCGCCTGACGATCCAGCAGGAGGATCATTCTTTTTTCGTTCAGCTTATCCTTTACATTTCTTCATAAATTGTTTCTATATTAGGCTATACGATTATATATACAAAAGCAGTTTATCTTAATTTAATCGATGTTAACTTGCATAGCTCTTGACGATGAACCCCTGGCTCTTCGTATTATTTCGACGTTCACAGCAAAGCATCCTGCTATACAGCTTGCTGCAACCTTCAGTAACCCCCATGAAGCGAAGCTATATCTCGCCAATAACAGTGTTGATTTGATTTTTTTGGATATTGATATGCTCGAGATCAATGGTATTGATTTTGCAAAGAACTTAAAACCAAGACCTTTATTGATTTTCACCACAGCACATAAGGAGTATGCGATAGATGGATTTGAACTTGATTCAGTAGACTATCTTCTCAAACCATTTGACTTCGTCCGTTTTGAACGGGCCATCGATAAAGCGATGACACGTTCAGCTACACAGAGCCATCGCCCCTTTTTAATCGTGAGTGTAGAATATCAACGAATCAAGATCTATCTTGACGAAATTGAGTGCTTGGAAAGCATGCAAGATTATATCAAAATACACCTTATACACGGAAAAACAATATTGACTCTATCGACAATGAAAGCCATGCTCGAGCGTTTGCCAAAAAATCAGTTTATCCGTATCCACCGCAGCTTTGTTATCGCAGTCAAACACATCATTACATTTTCACAGCGTAAAGTACAATTACCCAACTTCACATTGAAAGTCGGCGATGGTTACTATAATGAGGTTATCCAATGTCTACGTGATTCGTCGATGCAATAAGCCTCTTTATCGTTACTTAACATTATTTTACATCTCCGTCTATTACCTTGCTTCCATAAATAAAAAAGAAGAGATATGGAACGCAAAAATTTTATAAAAACCCTATCATTGCTCGCATTTTCAGGGCCAATGGTCTGGGCAGCTTGCAAGAAAGACGATACCACATCAATTACGGATGAGGGCACTGACGTAAATGTCGATTCAAGCTGCAGTGTAACACCTTCGGAAACCGAAGGGCCTTTTCCGACAAAAACACCTTCAAGTTATGTCCGATCAGATATACGCAAAGGTGATGGTATTGGGGCGAATATGCTCGGTTTAATTACCATTGTTAATACAAACAATAGCTGTGCGGCACTAGAAGGAGCTTTAGTGGATATTTGGCATTGTGATGTGGAAGGTAACTATTCCCAATATGGCGGAACACAGATGCAATCCAGCAACTACCAGTCTGTCAATTGGTACCGCGGTAGACAAGTTACGAATGCCAATGGACTTGTTTCTTTCCAAACCATCTTTCCGGGCTGGTATCAAGGTCGAGCAACACATATTCACGTTCATGTATATGATGCTACAGGTAAATCGCTATTAGTGACGCAAATCGCCTTTCAAGATAGTCTGTGTCTTGAAGTCAATAACACAGGTTCTTCTTATGGTTACAAAAAAGGTGTTTCAGGATATACCTATAATGCCAATGACAACGTATTCAGCGATGGTGTTACCAAAGAAATGTCTACGGTCACAGGATCCTTATCTGAAGGTTTCCAAATGAAAATGACGATTCATGTTAATGCTTAACAGCCTGATCATGCAGGATATTAGAATCTATATCGCGGAACAGCGAGGGGAAACATCAATCGGAACACATTTAGTCAGGAGCACACTCAATTATGGCTCCTTTGCTGCTCCTCACCGGGAGGCTATTGGCCGGTTGCAACAAGTCAATAGCTGGCAAGTCGCGCTTCAAGAGACTTTGGAACTCCCGACCAATCAGGATACAGTCTCATTTTTGATTCCTTTGGTTGGGGATCTACTCGTGACGATGGATGGCCAAACCTATACCGTTCCTGTCGGAACAATCTTAGTACACAATTTTGAAAATAATACGGCAATTCACATAAAGGCATCATCCGAAGTTGGGGAGCCTGCGATCTTTCAAGAATTTGTGCTTAATTCGGCAATAAACACTCCTACACTACCTCATATTGCGAATCTTCCACTTTCATCTTCGTTTGAGAAAAACAAGATGTATCCTGTAGGCACCGACTTAGCTACTGATTTTCAGTTCTACTTCGGTGCATTTGCCGGAAAACATGATTTTGAATTACAGATTGGCCAAGACCAAAAAAGCGCATTTGCATTTGCATTAGATGGTAATTTTGAAGTTGAAGAACGTATTCTTTATCCATCTGATGGTCTTTATCTACCAGATTCAAAAAATTTAGACATCGAATGCTTATCGGCAACTGGCCTTTTGGTGGTTTTGTGTTTCTAACGGAATAGATTTAAAAAACGATGATTTCCAAAATAACGACCACGATAAACATAAAAAAGTGAAGGGTCTACCCTTCACTTTTCCACACGATGTTAATAAAATGTTGAAAACCTCATTTCGCTTTTAAGGTGATCCCTCAAGTTACTCACAACTTGTTGATATTGCTGTTTAATATTTTAAAAATGGCTAAAAACCAACGCTTTTCAAGTTTAATCCTGTACGCTCGTCTAAACCGAACATTAAGTTCATATTTTGTACAGCTTGACCAGATGCTCCTTTCAGCAAATTATCGGTCGCATTTAAAATAAGGAGCTTATTTCCGTGCTTTTCGAGGTGGATAATACTTTTATTTGTATTAACGACCTGTTTGAGGTCAATATTTTTAGGACTGACATGTGTAAAAGGGTGAGCGGCATAATAGCTGTCATACAATGCGTAGGCCTGCTCTTCAGACAAATCGGTGTCTACATAAATTGCCGAAAAAATTCCGCGGGCAAAATCGCCACGTTGAGGAACAAAATTAATTTTTGCAGCAGCACGTTCCAACAATGATCCGTCTGACACCGGCAAAAATCCCGCTTGTAGCTGATCCAAGGACTCTGAAATTTCCTGCAAATGCTGGTGTTCAAAAGATTTGTAAGCAGAAAGGTTATTGTTACGCCAGGAGAAATGCGTTGTTGCACCTGGTTTTTGTCCTGCCCCTGTTGATCCAGTCGTTGCATTAACATGGATTTGATCAGGTAATAAGCCTTTACTCGCTAATGGCAATAAAGCCAATTGGATATTTGTTGCAAAGCATCCTGGATTAGCAATATACTGAGCCGTTTTGATTGCCTCTTTGTTTAGTTCCGGAAGCCCATACACGAATTGTTGACCTTGGAAAGCTGTATTCGCACGAAGACGATAATCTTGTGAGAGATCAATAATCTTCACGGATGCATCGATTGGATTTGCATCTAAAAATTTGCGTGCATCACCATGACCAACACATAAGAACAATACATCAATAGCTGAGTGAAAGTCCGAAGAGAAGGTCAATTCAGTATCACCAAATAGATCATTGTGAACTTCATATAACTTATTTCCTGCATTGGAAGCGCTATTAGCAAATACGATTTCCACCTCAGGATGATAAATCAATACACGTAATAATTCACCACCAGTATATCCTGCCGAACCAATTATTCCTACTCTTATCATTTTTTTGAATTTAGAATTTAGGTATGCGTTATCACCTATCATGCCATGTACTTTTTCTTATCAAGTTTACTTTAAGAAAAAATACATGGCATAAAACACGGCTTATTTTTTATTCACTTTGTGCCAAATGATGGTTTGATTTCCAAAAATTTTGGAGAAACCTTTCACATCGTCACCTGTATAGCCCTTATTCATTTCACCATAGCTGCCGAATTTATTGGACATCAAATCGTGTTCAGACTCGACACCAATGACGACAAAACGGTATGGGTGAAGTTCAACAATCACTCGGCCAGTCACTGTTTCTTGTGAGGATTGCAAGAATGCTTCGATATCACGCATAACGGGATCGTGCATTTGGCCTTCGTGCATATAATTTCCGTAGAAAGCAGCGATTTGATCTTTCCAGGACAATTGCCATTTAGTTAAGGTATGTTTTTCTAAGGCATGATGTGCCTTGATTAAAATGACAGAAGCAGCGGCTTCAAAACCCACACGGCCTTTGATACCAATGATTGTATCACCAACGTGGATATCACGGCCAATACCGTATGGTTGAGCTATTGTCTGTAATTCTTGAATCACTCTAACGGAAGCCATTTTCTCACCATTTAATGCAATAGGCTCTCCTTTTTCAAAATCGATTGTAATTTGTTGCGGCTCTGAAGAAGTCACTGGAGTTGGCCATGCCGACTCTGGTAAGTATTGGTTGGATGTCAATGTTTCTGCTCCACCAACAGAAGTACCCCAAAGACCTTTATTGATGGAGTATTTTGCTTTTTCAGCAGAATACTCTACACCATGCTTATTCAAATATTCTATTTCGGCTTCACGCGACAATTGTAGATCACGGATTGGGGTGATAATTTCCACTCCTGGAATCAGGGTCTGGAAAATCATATCGAAACGTACTTGGTCGTTTCCTGCACCTGTAGATCCATGAGCAACACATTCAGCGCCAATTTTCTTTGCGTAGTTTGCAATTGCGGTTGCTTGGCATACACGCTCAGCAGATACTGACAATGGATAAGTCGCATTTTTTAACACATTGCCAAAAATCAAAAATTTAATAGTTTCGCGGTAATAGTCTGCCGTTTCGTCTATAGCTGTATGTGATTTCACACCTAAAGCATAAGCACGTTCTTCAATATTTTTTAATTCTTCATCCGAAAAACCACCTGTATTTACAACTACGGAATGAACTTCTAAACCTAAATCTTGTGTAAGATAAATACAACAGAATGAAGTATCTAATCCGCCACTAAATGCTAAAACTACTTTTTTCATTAGAATGTTATTTTATGAGTGTTTGTTTTCAACGGCTGATTTAAGCTCGTTTCACTCGGTTTTTTATTATTATGTTGAGAGAACCTTGAACTGATCTTGTTATTACGAACATCTTCAGTTACCTGTTACATCTATTTTCAATATAATCGCTCAGCCTTAGCTTAATATCCTTTTGCGACTTTGTTATGCTTCGGAAAATTGACAGCAATAAATTTATTGGCCGATTTCCAAAACTTCGCCTGTATACGCTTTAGCAGAGACTGTTTTTGTGTAATTCTTTCCAAACGTTCTTTCGCTTCATGCTTGCGCTGGATCTTCTCCCGCAATTCACGTTCTTTCTCTTCGGGATCCCAAAGCATGGCGGTACACATACAGTTTTTACGGTCTTTACTCATCAGGATCTCATAATTCACGCAGCTTTGACAGCCTTTCCAGAATTCATCATCGGAAGTCAATTCGGAATAGGGAACCGGTTCATAGCCCAGTTCTGAATTGATTTTCATCACGGCGAATCCGGTTGTCAAACCAAAGATCTTCGCTTTAGGGTATTTCTCACGTGAAAGCTCAAAGACTCTTTTTTTGATTGCTTTTGCCAAACCGACTTTTCTGAATTCGGGATTGACAATCAAACCTGAGTTAGCGACATAATCACCATGCCCCCAAGTTTCTATATAACAAAAACCTGCCCATCGGCCATCTCTATGTAAAGCAATCACTGCTTTACCTTCATTCATCTTGTTGGCAACGTATTCTGGTTTACGACGCGCAATACCAGTACCACGAGCCTTTGCAGACTCGAACATTTCGTCGCAAATAACCTCTGCATAATGTGCATGCTCAGGTTTAGCCGGGATAATTAAAAAATCTGATATAGTCATTGACTTACGACCCTAATAATAAAACAACAACTACTGTCGTGTTTTGTTACTAAATAAATTAAAATAATGGATTCAAAACCATCGGACAATCATGGTCTTGCTTGGAAAGATTCACTACCTCAAATCAAGCCCGAGGTAGTATAGGTCGTCGGAGGCGTAAAACAGGTATTTCTACAAAAATGAAAGCACAAAAGACCTTCTTCATAAACTTCTCAAAAGTTTGAATATAAGAATAATCGTTCTTTTTGTTCTGTTTCATTTTTTTATGCTCTGTCAATTGTTTCTGACGATGCAAATGTATAAAAATATTTTTTTCTTTTCCACAATATTCTCATTGATTTTTTGCAAAAATTAAAAATTTACAATCCACCGTCAAAACCTTCCTGTAAGCTTCATTTTCAAGCAATTAATCCACAACAAGTCGGTAATAGAACGATCACATTAGCGATATTAATTTGACAATAAAACGGATAAAGGTTTAAGGCTTTATCAATTGAAATTGTTGTTTTTTCTATCGGTTCGTTATTTTTAGTCAAAAACGATACTTTTGTAGGGATCATTTAATGGAGAATAGTATGTCACCGAGTTTAATTTTCTATATTATTTTTGCCGTCCCTTACATTATCTTTATGTATTGGCTCGTCAAACAGGACAAACATAAATATGCCTGGGGAATAGCAATCATTACTATTGTTGCCCTATTAGCGATCTACGTATCGCAGAAAGCCAGTAAAGTGGCCATGGACAATTATCAACAGCATCAGATCGACTCTAGAGAGATCGAGCGGGAAGAGCGTTTACAAAAACAACAGGATAGCATTAATCATGCTCAACAATAAAAAAGCGGCATTAGCCGCTTTTTTATTATTCATTTGTATAAATTGGAATAATCCCTTCCAATTTAAAGAGAAAAGCATATTCCAATGCAATTTCCTTTAAATAGTCAAATCGACCAGATGCACCACCATGACCATAATCCATATCTGTTTTTAACAGTAAAACCGCATCTCCTATTTTAGTAGCTCTCAGTTTTGCTACCCATTTTGCTGGTTCAAAATACTGCACCTGACTATCGTGCAGCCCGGTTGTGACCAATAAATTAGGGTATTCTTTTGCTTCAATGTTTTCATATGGAGAATAGGCCTTCATATAATAATAGGCTTCCTTCTCATTGGGGTTACCCCATTCATCATACTCATTTGTAGTCAACGGTATTGTATCATCCAACATGGTATTCACCACATCTACAAATGGTACCTGAGCTATTATGCCATGATATTGCTCAGGCGCAATATTAGCGATTACACCCATCAGCAAACCTCCGGCACTTCCCCCTTGCGCATAGAGATGTTCGGGCATACAATAATGTTGATCAATCAGGTATTTACCACAATCCACAAAATCATAAAAGGTATTCATCTTGTGCATCATTTTTCCATCTTCATACCATTGGCGCCCCATTTCCTCACCGCCTCTGATATGTGCCAAGGCATAGATAAATCCACGATCCAACAGACTTAGTCGATTGCTCGAAAAAGTGGGATCCATCGACGCACCATAAGATCCGTAGGCATATTGCAATAATGGAGCTGAACCATCAAGTTTGGTTCCCTTTTTATAAACAATAGAGATGGGCACTTGAACACCATCTCTTGCTGTTGCAAAAACACGTTCGGTGATATACGCGGTTTGGTCATACCCTCCCAAAATCTCCTGTTGCTTTAATAATATTTTCTTCTGCTTAGCCATATCATATTCATAGACTGAGCTTGGTGTCACTAAAGAAGTATAGCCATATCGTAACTTATCACTGTTGTATTCAACATTAATACCCGGGTATACCGTATAGGCAACTTCTCCGAAATCCAAATAGTGCTGATGCTGACTCTTTAAATTATAAATTGCCAATTGGGTCAATCCATTTTTCCTTTCAGCAATCGCCAGAAAATCCTTAAACTCTTCAATATCGCTGACCAATACATCCGGTCGATGGTCTATGAATGGCTGCCAGTGGCTGCGATCTGTACGATCTAAGGGACATTGCATGATTCGGAAATTAATAGCTCCATCATTGGTAAGTATTAAGAACCGATCTTCCAATGCAACAACCGAATAGAGAACATCCTGTATCCTAGGCTGAAAAATACGAAATTCCGATTGCGGTGAGTCAGCATTTAATAACCAAATTTCTGAGGATAATGTCCCTTCAGAATTGATCATAACATATTTTCCATTTTTGGATTTACCAACTCCGATATAATTTGTGTTATCTTTTTCTTCATACACAAGCACATCTGCTGCCGGATCGCCCCCCAGTGTATGTCGCATAATCTTTTCACTAAGCAAGGTAACAGGATTCTTGGCCGTATAGAACAAGGTTCGATTATCATTTCCCCAAATAGCGGCTCCCTCTGTATTCTTTATCTGGTCGGGATAGATTTCTCCGGTCTCGATATTTTTGATAAATATGGTATATTCTCTCCGAGAGACAGTATCCACACTAAAGGCAAGCAAACGATTATCCGGACTAACAGAAAATCCTTTTGCCGTATAATATGCATGCCCTTCGGCAAGCTGATCTACATCCAACAGCACTTCCTCTTCGCCCTCCAGTGTCCCCTTTTTCCGACAGAATTTAAAATATTGTTTTCCCTCTTCCGTCCGGCTATAATAATAGTAGCCATTTTTGTAATAAGGCACAGACTCGTCCTTTTCCTTAATCCGGGATTTCAATTCATCAAAAAGATTTTCCTGTAAATCTTCGGTATCTTGAAGCATTAAATTGGTATAATTGTTTTCCTCTTCCAGATAGTCAATAACTTCTTGCGATTTTTCTCCTTTTTTAAAGTAATCAATCATCCAGTAATAATCATCTTGCACAGTATCATCATGTATCTTTCTGACATGAGGGTAAATTGCTGCCACTGGGGCCATCACATTAGGCCAAACTATTTTCTTATTTTGTTGCATTCGTTTTCTTATATGCTACTCAATATACATACTTTCTTATTCTGCTACCTGGATCAATCAACTAACACAGGAAACTCCTTGAAATGGTTTGAATTTAAGATATTTCGTCAACAATTTGCTAAGAGATATGGATTATAAATACTTTTAATAAAAATTAACAGTTCAGAAGAGGCATTAGCATTATCTTTGCTATTCTGCTATAGGCAGGAATATGCGAGCTTACACGCTCATGAAGAAAATTTAAATAAACAGGAGAGAATAATCAGGTGGAACGCGTTCTTTGATACAAATGAAAGCGGAACACCTATCAAGAATTTTGTACATATGAATTTAAGAAAATCACTATATCTACTTACTTTGGGCGCATTGCCCCTTATCTCTTTCGGACAATCCGATACCATTCCAGCAAATTGGTTCAATTTGGATTATAAAACAGATGGGGTCATGGGAATCAGTACCGAAAAAACATATAAAACGTTATTGAAAGGAAGAAAATCTACTCCAATCATTGTTGGGGTATTGGATGGAGGTGTTGATGTTTATCACGAGGATCTCAAAGATGTTGTGTGGATCAATACGAAAGATAGTCTCACGAATGGTATAGATAATGATGGTAATGGCTATATTAATGATAAATACGGCTGGAATTTTATTGGAAACGCCGATGGAAAGGACGTTCAGTTCGATAACCTGGAATTGACAAGACAGCTTAGGGTTCTGGACAAAAAGTTTGCAAACATCACAGCGGCAACAGAACTCAATGAAGCTGGTCGAAAATCTTTCGCTAGTTATCAAAAGATGCTTGCCAAATATAAAAACAAGCTAGAAGAAGCTAAGATGGGCCAATTTTCCTACGATGCGCTCAAACGTAACATAGACGCTGTGGTACGTGAAATAGGTAAAAAGCCCGAAGATATCACACAGGAGGATATAGACAATTTCAAAGCAACCACAAACACGCAACGTATCGCACTTGGCTATGCAAAGGATGAAATCAACAACGGCGGCTTCGCCAAATTTTTTGATGATATCACCGAAGGTGCAAAATATTTCAACAATCAAGTTGATTATCATTTAAACAAAGCATACGATTCTCGACCTATTGTTGGAGATAATTATGAAGATGCTTCAGAGCGATACTACGGAAATGCAGATGTAAAAGGACCGGACGCATTACATGGTAGCCATGTCGCTGGAATCATTGGTGCAAAACGTAATAATAATGTTGGTATCAACGGCGTAGCGGACAATGTTAAAATACTCACAGTTAGACTTGTCCCCGATGGTGATGAACGTGATAAAGACGTCGCAAATGCCATTCGCTATGCAGCAGACAATGGCGCTAAAGTACTTAACATGAGCTTTGGGAAAAGTTATGCCTATAATAAACAGGCCGTAGACGATGCCATCAAATATGCTGAATCCAAAGATGTCCTGATGGTACATGCCGCAGGGAATGACAGTGAAGATAACGATATAGAGCCTAATTTTCCGATGAAGTATTATACGGATGTAAAAGGTGATACAACCGGGGTTGCTAATGCTTGGATCACAGTGGGTGCAACCGGCCTTCATTTGGACAATGAACTATTAGCCGATTTTTCCAATTATGGTAAAAAAACTGTCGATGTTTTCGCGCCTGGCGTCCACATCAACTCAACGGTACCAGATTCCAAGTATAAAGAAGAACAGGGCACAAGTATGGCTGCTCCCGTTGTCGCTGGTCTGGCCGCCATGATTCGTTCTTATTACCCTAATTTGAGCGCTGTGGAAACGAAACAAATTATTATGGAATCGGTAGAAAAGCCGAATCAACTGGTACAGGTAAAAGTTGGTGAAGATGCCAGCAAAACGGTTCGATTAGCAGACATTTCGGTCACTGGAGGAATCGTTAATGCATATAACGCTATTATAAAAGCAGAGGAATATACTAACAGAAAGAAAAAATAAATATTTTCTCGTTTTTTATACCAAAACTATCTTTTGTCCGTTTAATTAATTAACTTACAGAGACAAAACAACAGATGCTTATGGTAGAAAACTTTACCCAATCAGAAAACGAAGTTCAAAATTTGCTAACCCAAAACGAAAAGGTAATGACAGACGAGGACATAGAAAATGAATTGAAACTTCAATTACCAAAAATGTTGCTTCATCCAAGCAAAAGATGTGTTGAGAATATCCTTGCATATTCTAAACAACTAGAAAAAAGAAAGGCCTAATCTAGAGATTAGGCCTTTCTTTTTCACCTTACGACATCCATGATCAGCTATAGTGTAAAACAGCTGTGACTCGCCTTACCTTCCACAAACTAAAATCAGATTATTCTCCTTTTACTAGGTTTCAAAATTTCTTTTTTGATGGAAATTTTGGCTAGTTTTGAACCGATGTTAAAACAAGAACGATACAAGGCTTTCGTAGATTATTTCTCCAAAAATAGTCCTGACGCACAGACAGAACTCAACTATAGTAATCCCTTTGAATTACTGGTTGCCGTTATTTTATCTGCACAGTGTACAGATAAAAGGATCAACCAAGTCACGCCCAAATTGTTTGCACGCTACCCAGATGCACACAGCTTGGCAGCTTCCAGCGTAGACGAGGTGTTTAGCTATATACGATCTGTAAGCTATCCGAATAACAAGGCCAAACACCTTGTGGGGATGGCTCAGCTACTGATTGAAAAGTTCGACAATATTGTACCCGAAAAAATTGAGGATCTTGTGAAACTTCCAGGTGTAGGTCGAAAAACTGCTAATGTCATTTCCTCTGTTGTTTATCATAATCCCGCTATGGCCGTAGATACCCATGTTTTTCGTGTTGCAAACCGTCTTGGGCTAACTTATCGTGCAACAACACCATTAGCTGTGGAAAAACAATTGGTAAAAAATCTACCTAAAGATACGATTGCCATTGCCCATCATTGGCTTATCTTACACGGGCGTTATATATGCCTGGCCCGAAAGCCACTGTGTGAGAAATGCCCGATCACTTATATGTGCAAATACTTTGAAAAAAATCACCATATAAAAAGTGTCTCAGCTATACCAGAGACAAAAAACTAATTTTTTTAGTGAAAATATTTGGTTTATGATTTTTAATTTTTAATTTTGAGAAATATATACTAAAAATATGAGCAACACAGATAAACTAAAAGCTTTACAGCTGACGTTAGATAAATTGGAAAAGAACTTTGGAAAAGGTTCAATTATGAAATTAGGTGATACTGCTGTTGAGCCGATCGAAGCTATTTCTACAGGATCTCTAGGCTTGGATATCGCCTTAGGAATTGGCGGTGTACCAAAAGGCCGTATCATTGAAATATATGGACCTGAATCTTCAGGTAAAACTACCTTAGCAACTCACATTGTTGCCGAAGCACAAAAAAAAGGCGGTATTGCAGCAATCATTGATGCTGAGCATGCTTTTGATAAATATTACGCTCAAAAATTAGGCGTAGATGTAGAAAATTTATTGATTTCTCAACCAGATAATGGTGAGCAAGGTTTAGAAATTGCTGATAACCTAATCCGTTCTGGTGCAATCGACGTTATTGTTATTGACTCCGTTGCCGCTTTGGTGCCAAAAGGTGAGATCGAAGGCGAAATGGGTGATTCTAAAATGGGGCTTCAAGCTCGTTTGATGTCACAAGCTTTACGTAAGTTGACAGGTACAATTTCAAAAACAAACTGTTGTTGTATTTTCATCAACCAATTGCGTGAAAAAATTGGTGTGATGTTTGGCAACCCAGAAACAACAACTGGTGGTAATGCATTAAAATTCTACGCTTCTGTACGTTTAGATATCCGTCGCACATCACAAATCAAAGATTCTGATGAAGTATCGGGTAACCGCGTAAAAGTGAAGATTGTAAAAAATAAAGTTGCACCTCCGTTCCGCATAGCGGAATTTGATATCATCTTTGGTGAAGGTATCTCTAAAGTAGGTGAAATCATTGATCTAGGTGTTGAATATGGTATTATTAAAAAAGCAGGCTCTTGGTTTAGCTATGGGGAGACCAAATTAGGACAAGGTCGAGATGCTGTTAAAGCCTTATTATTCGACAATCCAGATTTAATGGACGAACTTGAAGCTAAAATCCGTGCTGAAGTGACAGGAGAAGATCCAATGCTTAACATCGAGGAAAACGAAGACTAGTTGCTGTAAAAATTAGTATAATGTAGGTAGCCATCCTGTTTAGGATGGCTATTTTTTTTACGAAAATTCAAGTGCTTAGATGATTATTTTGTTACATGTCCAAAGTTTTCAATTTGTACTAATAGATTTTATTAATTTTAGCAGGTCGAGCCAAAAACGCCTGACATCCAATGCTAAACTTAATATAAACAATGAATCGTAAACTAATTCTATTTCTTTTAATACTGCTAGGCTCAGTATTTCATCTACATGCACAAACGATACGCATACTCTCCTTTAATATCCACCACGGAAACCCACCCACCGAAAAAGAATCAGTTGTCAACCTTGACACAATTGCCAAAATTATTAAAAATTCAAAAGCTGACCTCGTAGGTCTTCAGGAAATCGATGTCAATCTCGGTAGATCATACTTTGAAAATCAAGCCAAAAAATTAGCCGAATTAACAGGCATGCACTATATCTTTTCCAAAGGGATAGACCTGGATAAAGGTGAATATGGTACCGCCATCTTATCAAAAAATCCAATTGAACGTGTAGAGAAACACTTTCTACCTTCCCCTGTGGAAAGCGAAACACGTAGTTTATCTGTAATCGAAGTCACGATACACAAAAGGAAACTCTTATTTGCAAATACACACCTTGACCTGAAAGACAAAAACAAAATCGAACAGGCAAAATTCATCACCCAGCGTTTCAAAAACGAAAAGCTACCCACCATCCTTGTCGGTGATTTGAACTCCGAACCCAATGATCCAGCAATTACTGAACTTAGCAAAATATTCACAAAAAGCAGCATTGCTAACGGATTTACGTTTCCTCAAGATAAACCCACTACTGAAATCGACTATATCATGATCAATACACCATCTGCCGCAAAGTTCTCCAACCACCGTATTCTGAACGAACAATATGCGAGTGATCATCGGCCATTATATGTCGAGATAAACATTAAATAACTACTTGTGACCTTAAAATATGAATTTTAACAGAAGAAGATTCTTAGAATCCTTGGCTCTGGCCGGGATTACATTACCTAATATAAGCGTCGCGCAAGAAAAAGACGCAAATGAGGCAGAAAGCGAGTTCAGTTTTGTCGTACCTGCCTATCTACAAAATCAAACCGAAACAGGAATCAGTATTTTTACGATTTTGAGCAAAGATGCCTTTGCTTGGCTCGAGATACTGGACAATGGAGGGAATGTCCAAAAAAAGATCTACCAATCCGAAGATGGGATGATCAATGCCAATACTGATTTTTTTCATTTTACAATTGAAGACGCACCGCGTTCATTTCGTTATCGCATCAAAGCGAAGGAAGTGCAAAAATTCGATCCTTATAAAATCGTATACGGCCAAGAAATAGAAACCCCTATTTTCGAGGCCAAATTAGCCAAGAACAATCAAGAACAGATTCGCTGTCTTGTCTATAACGATGTACATGAGGAAAAAAGCAGTTATCGTGACCTTATTCCGCATCAGGATATTTCACCCTACGATTTTTTTGTACTGAATGGTGATTCCTTTCATTATGTCACCAATCAGCAAGATATTACGGAGAAACTACTAAAGCCAATTGAATTTTTTGCGACAGGAAAACCATTCATTATGAATCGGGGAAACCATGAGACAAGGGGATCCTTCGCACGTAATTTCAAAAGATATTTTGGTTATCCTGACAACAAGTATTACCAAGCCTTTAAAAGAGGTCCTATTTTTTGGATCATGCTGGACAGTGGCGAAGACAAGCCTGACAATCATGAGGTATACGCCGGAACAGTCGATTATGATAACTACAGAAAAGAACAGGCTCAATGGCTGGAAAAGGTTCTACAATCCAAGGAAAGAAAGAGTGCACAGCACACTGTTGTCATTAGCCATATACCGATTTTTCATTCGGATGACTGGCATGGTACCTTGAATAACAGAGCATGTTTCCATCCCTTGTTTCAGAAATATAAAATTGATGCCATGATCTCTGGTCATACACATCAATATGGCTACTACCCTGCAGATAAAGACCACAATTATCCTGTATTTATAGGGGGAGGTCCAAAAGTTGGGAAAAGAACTATCATCGATGTAGCCGGGAACAACAAGTCATTGAACATACGGATGACTAGAGACGATGGCACAGAACTGGGATTATTTAAGAAATAGAAAAGGGCGCTTAATAAGCGCCCTTTTCTATTTTGATTGAAGAAAGCTGCTATGCGAGCTTCCTTATTCTCCCTTTTCCAAGAAAGGGTATCTATAATCTGTATCTGGATTAAATGTTTCTTTGATTGTACGAGGAGACACCCAACGAAGCAAATTGATCATTGATCCCGCTTTGTCGTTTGTACCCGAGCCTCTAGCACCACCAAACGGTTGTTGACCTACGACAGCACCTGTACACTTATCATTCACGTAGAAGTTACCAGCGGCATGTCTTAATTTATCTGTTGCTAAATTAATGGCATAGCGATCTTGCGCAATGATTGATCCAGTCAAGGCATAAATAGATGTTGTATCAACAATATCTAAGGTTTCTTCAAACTTAGCATCCTCGTAAACATATACGGTCAGGACAGGTCCAAACAATTCCTCAACCATTGTCTCGTAATCTGGTTTTGAAGCCTCAATGATTGTTGGATGAATGAAATATCCTTTAGATTTATCGTATGTACCACCAACTACAATTTCTGCGTCATTAGATTCTTTAGCTCTGTCGATATACTTCGCTAATTTATCAAATGACTTCTCATCAATTACAGCATTGAAAAAGTTTGTAAAATCTTCTGTTCCACCGATTGTAAAAGATTTTACGTCAGTCGTCATAGATTCTTTCAATGCAGGCCACAAGGATTTAGGAATGTATGCACGCGATGCCGCAGAACATTTTTGACCTTGGTATTCGAAAGCACCACGAACCAAAGCTGTATTTGCAGCTTTTAAATCGGCCGAAGGGTGTACAACGATAAAATCCTTACCACCAGTCTCACCAACAATACGTGGATACGTCTTATAACGGTGGATATTGTTACCGATCGTCTTCCAGATATCCTGGAATACTCCTGTTGAACCAGTAAAGTGGATACCTGCGAAATCTGGGTGTTGGAAAATCACATCACCAGCGTCAGGACCTGAAACATACACCAAGTTGATAACACCATCCGGAAGACCAGCTTCACGGAAAATTTTCATCAATACATTTGCTGAATAGATTTGGGTATTGGATGGTTTCCATACCACAACATTCCCCATCATTGCGACACAGGAAGGTAGATTACCCGCAATCGCTGTAAAATTGAATGGAGTCAATGCAAATACAAAACCTTCAAGAGGACGTTGTTCTACACGGTTCCACACACCTTTACCTGATATAGGAGGTTGTTGTTTATAGATTTCGCTCATGTATTGTACATTGAAACGCAAGAAATCTACAATCTCACATGCCGAATCAATTTCTGCCTGATATGGGTTCTTCGATTGTCCCAACATTGTAGCAGCATTCAACTCATAACGGTATTTACCTGAAATCAATTCAGCAGCTTTTAAGAATATCGCAGCACGATCTTCCCAAGTAAGATTTTCCCAATCCTTTTTCGCCGCTAAAGCTGCATTGATTGCATCTGTTACATGAGATTTATCGCCTTGATTGTATTGACCTAAAATATGTTGGTGGTCATGTGGAGGAGCTAAGTTTACTTTTTTAGAAGTAGTGATTTCTTTACCACCAATATACATTGGGATATCGATTTGTTTCGAACGTGCCTCATCAATTGCTGCTTTCAACAATTTACGTTCTTTCGTTCCGACAGCGTATGTGTACACCGGTTCGTTGGTAGGAACAGGAACTGTAAAAAATCCTTTAGACATATTACAATTATTAATTATTCATCCAAAAAATACTATTTATGAATCATGAAGGGATCAAGTTTGTTCATTCCATTATTTTCATCAGAAACCATGGTTTCAACCTGTTAGCATGACACTAAATAGCGTTAATAGAAGTAAAATTACCTCAAATTTTATGAATACCCAAAGTTACTGTCCTTCTTTGAGCACCTTGGAAAAGATACGTTTAAATTTTTCCAATTTCGGTTTAATCACCAATTGGCAGTATGGTTCTTTTCCATTTAATCTATAATAATCTTGATGATAGTCCTCTGCTGGATAAAATACGGTTGCCGGAACTACTTCGGTTACAATAGGTTTATTGAAAACATGCTCCTTTTCTAACGTCGAAAGATAATATTGCGTCTTATCAAGCTGCTCTTTATTGTGCACAAAAATAGCCGAACGATATTGGGTGCCAACATCATTTCCCTGACGATTGAGCTCCGTTGGATCGTGTGCTACAAAAAAGGCCTCCAATAGTTTATCGTAGCTGATCACTTTTGGATCAAAAATAATATTGGTTGCTTCCGCGTGCCCTGTACTCCCGGTACAAACCTGCGCATAACTTGGGTTTGCTACCCATCCACCGGTATATCCCGAAACCACATGTACAACACCCTCTAACTCCTTAAACTGTGCCTCAGTACACCAAAAACATCCTGCAGCAAATGTCGCCGTATCCAAACTCGCCGTATTTTTTTCAGGTAATTTGGTGAAATCAGGTTTCTTTACCCGATGCCCCTGCTGCTGCCCCTGGCAGGAGTTCAATACAAAAAGTGCTGTTAAAAGTATCAGAATATTTCTCATAAATAATTACCCTTCTTCTTTCCTTTTATGTTCCCTGAATTATTGGAGCTAAATTCATGCCCTAAACAAATACCAACTAGGTTTTGTTTATAAAATAGAAAAGCGACAATAAGTTATTATTGTCGCTTTTCTATTGTTCTATCAAATGATCAACTATTTAGCTGCAGCATAGTTTTGTGCTACGGCATCCCAATTGATAACATTAAAGATTTCCTCTAAATACGCTGGACGCTTATTTTGGAATTTCAAATAATAAGCATGCTCCCAAACGTCGATACCTAAGATAGGCGTACCTTTTACCTCAGCAACATCCATCAATGGATTGTCTTGGTTTGGTGTAGAAGTTACTGCAAGTTTACCATCAGCACCAACAATTAACCAAGCCCATCCTGAGCCAAAACGAGTGGCACCAGCAGCTTGAAGTTGTTTTTTCAACTCATCAAATGAACCAAATGTAGCATTGATTGCTTCAGCTAATTCACCTGTTGGAGCTCCACCTGCATTTGGGCCTAAAACCTTCCAAAACAAAGAGTGGTTGTAGTGACCACCACCATTATTACGTACTGCTGCGCTGTATTTACTTACATTTTTAATAATATCCAATAGGGATAAGTTTTCTGCGTCTGTTCCTGCGATAGCTTTATTTAAGTTATCCACATATGCCTGATGGTGTCTGTCATGGTGGATTTCCATTGTAGTTTTGTCAATATGTGGTTCCAATGCGTCGGCTGCGTATGGTAACGCTTCTAATTCAAATGCCATATCTATTTTAATTTAAATGTTTATTACTTCGTTTATACATACAAATATAACACAATATACACGTTTATGTTTTTATGTGTTACAATAAATCCATTATTTCCCTACCGTTTTTGACGAAAAAATGATTTTACCAAATCAGCACATTCTTCCTGCAAAACGCCATGTGTAATGACAGTTTTGGGGTGTAATATTTTATCGTGAAAATGGGAATAGCCACGCTTTTCATCTTTGGCTCCATAGACTATTTTACCAATATGTGTCCAATAGGCCGCTCCGGCACACATAATACAAGGCTCAATGGTAACGTATAATGTACATTCATCCAGGTATTTGCCCCCAAGGTAATTTGCTGCTGCTGTAAAAGCCTGCATTTCAGCGTGAGCTGTCACATCATTTAATCGCTGCGTCAAATTATGACCTTTCCCTATAACACGTCCTCGATGAACAATAACTGCCCCAATAGGCACCTCTCCCTCTTGGTAAGCGACCTTAGCTTCATTCAATGCCATACGCATGAACGACTCGTCACTATCGATGAGTTGTGTTCCTTCAAAATCTATAAATGTCATGGTACAAACTTAACTAAGTTTAGATCCATTTGGTAATTTTTTGTCGACGGATGTCAAAATAATATCTCCATTTTCGTCCGAAAATCCGGTCACTAGACACTCAGAAAAGAAATTAGCAATCTGCTTTTTGGGAAAGTTGACAACTGCGACAACTTGCTTCCCAATCAACTCCTCTTTGTTGTAGTGTACTGTAATCTGGGCACTACTTTGTAATATGCCAATTTCATCTCCAAAATCAAGTTTCAACTGATATGCTGGCTTTTTAGCTCTCGGAAAGTCTTTTGCTTCTAAAATAGTTCCTACCCGTAAATCCACTTTCTCAAAGTCGGTCCAACTAATGGCGTCACTCATAATCGGTTGCTACTAATATCCTGAATCTCTTTACCTATCGTAAATAAAACATAGGAAGGCTTCCGTCCCAAACGTAAAGACAATCTATTGATCAGTTTATCTTCCTCTCCTGCTTGAAAAGCTAAATCTTCATCACTTAAGTGGTTGTACTTGCGACGGAGTTTTTCTTTGGCTACTTGCCACTGTTCTTCGTTAATTTTCAGCATAACTCAGATTTAGGTATAAAATTTGTATATCTTTACTGAACTGTAAAAGTTTGTTTAAAGATACAATATATACATAAATAAAAGATTATGAAAAAGATTTTACCAGCATTACTTTTGATTTGTGGTAGCGTAGCAACGGCACAGGCGCAGCTTTTGCCAGGGTTTGAGGTGGGTGTAAAAGGAGGCTTGAACTTCTCTAAACTTAAAAGCGATGGAAAATATTTCAATTCTGACACGAAAGCAGGCTACCAAGCAGGTCTTTATGGACGTGTTGGTGTATTGGGATTCCATATTCAGCCGGAGGTTTATTTAACAGGTAAAAACACCAAAGTAACAAATCCGGACGGCGAATCGACAGATGTAAAATTTACAACAGTCGATGTTCCAGTATTATTAGGCAAACGCTTTGGCTTAGGTCCGATTGGAGCAAGGATTCAAACTGGCCCAATATTTTCATTTAAAGTCGATGACAAGCAAGATCAAGTCATTGACCAATTGAACCCAAATAACTACAAAAAAAGTGGTACATCTTGGGCATTTGGTGTAGGTGCTGACATTTCAAGCTTACGTGTTGATGTAAGATATGAAATGGGCTTAAACAAAGTCAACAACGAGAGCCAGGCAAATCCCAAAATCAACATGTGGAGTATCGGTTTAGGCTATAGATTATTCAGTATCCTATAGTTCTTTAAACCTTGTTCATATACTGTTTAAAAGTCCGTTTTTATTCAAAACGGACTTTTTATTTCAATAAACTTTAGAACCGTTCTAAATTATTGCTTTTTCTTGTCAAAATGGTATCATATTTAATAGCAAATAGTAGATTTGCCTAATTCAAATTAAATTACAAGGATAATGAGTAAATCAAAGCCAGTTTTCAGTTCTTCGATTGGGAAGAAGCTAATCATGAGCTTAACAGGAATCTTCCTATGTTTATTCCTAGTTGTTCACTTGGTTGGTAACTTGCAATTATTTAAAGATGATGCGGGTCTAGCGTTCAACAAGTACGCCTATTTTATGACTCACTTTACACCAATCAAAGTTGTTTCTTACTTATTGTATGCTTCGGTAATTGTTCACGTCATCTACGCTATTACATTGTCGATGAAAAACAAGGCCGCTCGTCCTATTGGTTATGCCAAATATGATGGTCAAGCAAACAGCAAGTGGAATTCACGCAACATGGGTATCTTAGGTACTGTCATTTTAGTATTCTTAGCTACGCACATGTCTAATTTTTGGTGGAAGTTTCACAATGATGAAGTGCCGTACATCGAATACCGTACTGATTTGGCAACTGGACAAACCACAGCGAGAGAACTTCAAGCTTCTGAATTCCACGACTACCAAGAAACGGTAGAAAACAATGTTCAAATCTTAAAAGCGAGAGATTTGTACAAGCAAGTTGACTTTGCATTCAAAAATGTTGCATTGGTAGCTTTGTATGTTATTGCGATGGCAGCTTTGGCATTCCACTTAATTCATGGTTTCCAATCTGCATTCCAAACTTTAGGTTTTAACCACAGAAGATATATTGGAATCATCAGAGCAATCGGTGTTTGGGTATTTGGGGTATTAATTCCAATTGGCTTTGCAATAATGCCATTGTTTTTCTTCTTTAAATAATTCAGAATCTTTTAAGATAAAGCTCAGGCTTTATCGATCAATATAAAATTAAGAGATATGTTAGATTCAAAAGTACCAGCGGGCCCATTAGCCCAAAAGTGGTCAAATTATAAATTTAATCTTAAGTTGGTTAACCCTGCTAACAAACGTAAATTTACTGTTATTGTTGTTGGTACAGGTCTTGCTGGTGCATCTGCAGCGGCATCTTTAGCCGAATTAGGATATAATGTAATTACCTTCTGTTACCAAGATTCACCTCGTCGTGCGCACTCTATTGCGGCACAAGGTGGTATTAACGCAGCAAAAAGCTACCAAAACGACGGAGACTCTGTTTTCCGTTTATTCTACGATACAATCAAAGGTGGTGACTACCGCTCACGTGAGGCAAACGTTTACCGTTTGGCAGAAGTATCTGTCAACATCATTGACCAATGTGTTGCTCAAGGTGTTCCATTTGCACGTGAATACGGAGGTCTATTGGACAACCGTTCTTTCGGTGGTGCGCAAGTTAGCCGTACCTTCTATGCACGCGGTCAAACGGGACAACAATTGTTGTTGGGCGCTTATTCAGCGTTAAACCGTCAAATCAAAAAAGGAAAAGTAAAATCTTATACGCGTCATGAGATGTTAGACTTGGTTATGATCGATGGTCATGCTAAAGGTATCGTAACTCGTGACTTGGTTTCCGGTAAAATCGAAACTCATGCTGCACATGCAGTATTGATGTGTACTGGTGGTTACGGTAACGTATTCTTCTTGTCTACAAATGCAATGGGATGTAACGTTACAGCAGCTTGGAGAGCACACAAACGTGGTGCTTACTTTGCTAACCCTTGTTATACTCAAATTCACCCAACGTGTATTCCTGTAACTGGAGATCACCAGTCTAAATTGACGTTGATGTCAGAGTCTTTACGTAATGACGGCCGTGTATGGGTTCCTAAAACTCAAGAAATGGCAGAAAGATTACGTAAAGGTGAGATCAAAGCCAATGATATCAAAGAAGACGACAGAGACTATTTCTTGGAGCGTAAATACCCTTCATTCGGTAACTTGGTACCACGTGACGTAGCATCTCGTAATGCAAAAGAAGCTGTTGATGATGGTCGTGGTGTTGGTAAAACTGGTTTCGCCGTATTCTTGGATTTTAAAGAAGCGATCGGTCGTCTAGGCGAAGATGCAGTACGTGCTAAATACGGTAACTTATTTGACATGTACTACCAAATCACTGACGAAAACCCTTACAAACAACCAATGCGTATCTACCCTGCTGTTCACTATACAATGGGTGGCGTATGGGTTGACTACAACTTGATGACTACAATCCCTGGTTTGTATGCTTTAGGTGAGTGTAACTTCTCTGACCACGGTGCAAACCGCTTAGGTGCTTCGGCATTGATGCAAGGTCTTGCTGATGGTTATTTCGTGATCCCTTACACTGTGGGTGATTACTTAGCTAAACTAGGTTCTTTCGCACCAGTAGATCATAGCCATCCTGCTTTCGAATCTACGCGTAAAGAGGTTGAAGATAAAATCAACAAATTGTTGTCTTTAAACGGTACAGAAACTGTTGATGATATCCACAAAAAACTAGGTCTCATCATGTGGGAATATTGTGGTATGGCTCGTACGGCTGAAGGATTACAAAAGGCACAAGGTTTGATCCAAGAGTTGAAAAAAGAATTCTGGACAAACGTTAGAGTGCTTGGAGAAAACGAAGAATTAAATCTTTCTTTAGAAAAAGCTGGTCGCGTAGCTGACTTCTTAGAATTGGGTGAGTTAATGGTTGTTGATGCATTGCAACGCGCTGAGTCTTGTGGTGGTCACTTCCGTTTAGAAAGCCAAACTGAAGAAGGTGAAGCAAAACGTAACGATGATGAATTCGCCTATGTATCTGCTTGGGAATACAAAGGAGACAATGTACCTGAGGAATTACACAAGGAAGACTTGGTATTCGAGAACGTTCAGTTAACACAAAGAAGTTATAAATAAGAAGGAAAATTATCATGGCACAACATATGAATTTAACGCTGAAAGTTTGGCGTCAAAAAAATGATAAAGATAAAGGTCAATTTGTAACTTATCAGGCAAACGATATCGCTGATGATATGTCTTTCTTAGAGATGCTTGATATTGTCAATGAAGAATTGACTCGTAAAGGAGAAGATCCTGTATATTTCGATCACGACTGTCGTGAAGGTATCTGCGGGATGTGTTCATTAGTAATCAATGGTCGCCCTCACGGTCCTAAAGAAGGCACCACAACATGTCAATTGCACATGCGTAGCTTCCACGATGGACAAACTATCGTGATTGAACCTTGGAGAGCTGCTGCATTCCCGGTATTGAAAGACCTTGCAACAGACCGTACGGCTTTTGACCGCATTCAACAAGCGGGCGGATATGTAAATGTCAATACAGGTGGTGTTCCTGATGCCAATGTTATTCCGATCCCTAAACGTATTGCTGACGAAGCTTTCGAATCGGCAACATGTATCGGTTGTGGTGCTTGTGTTGCAGCCTGTAAAAATGCATCTGCAATGTTATTTGTGTCTGCAAAAGTCTCTCAATTTGCCTTATTACCTCAAGGCCAAACTGAGCGTTACGAACGTGCACAGGCAATGGTAGATCAAATGGATGCTGAAGGTTTCGGTAACTGTACCAACACGGGTGCTTGTGAAGCTGAATGTCCTGTAGGTATCAAGTTAACAAACATTGCGCGCTTAAACCGTGAATATTTAACTGCTAAAATCTTCCGTCAAGAAGAGCCACACGTTTAATTAGCATATTAAATCCTTCATGTTTTCGCTAGCATCAACAGCTACGAAAACCTAATGAAGATTCTTTCTGGCTCATGAAAATGGGTAATTCAGAAAAATAATATAAAAGTCCTTGCCCTAAGAAAGCAAGGACTTTTTTTTATATTTACAATAATGTAAATTGACGCACGTGAATTCTGGTATAAAAATTCGATTACTCCTACTTATCTTGACTTTATGCTTTATAGGAACAGCTATAACCATTAAAGAATCTGTTACCAATAAGGAAATACTAGACATTGATACAAAATCACTCAATGATTATATCGCTCAACAAGAGAAAAAAGTCGATCGAATTTTCAATGATTCACTCCTGCTCAAAACATTTAAAAACTACGATCAGTATCCTATTGCAGTATATCAGGCCTTCGAAAAGTTTAAAACCAACGAAAAGGTTTTTCTATTTCTTTTTAAGGACCATGAACCCAAGATGTGGAGCACGCATCTATTTGTGCCTATTACAGATCAGGGATTTCCAGAAAAATCCAATTTTATTCAGGATGATAACCGTTCTTACGTTGTTCGAAAAAAAACAATTGGCAATATCAGTATACTCGCCTATATTATTGTAAAAGGCTATACAAATAACAACAACCCGTATTTAAATAGCTCTTTGCGGAGAAACTTCTTCGACTCCAGAAATATTGACATCGCCTCCTATACAGACACGGTCACCATTAAAAATATCTATAGCAATGAGGGGTCTTATCTGTTCTCCGTTAAGCTAAAAGATGGAGAGCATGAAAATGCCTATACAATTTTGCAATTCTTCTGCTGGCTACTTGCCTGGATCGCGTTACTGATCTTCTTCAATAGCCTCTGCTTACATATGGCCAACACAGGAAGGGCCTGGTGGTCTGCGATACTGCTATTGTCGATATTTAGCCTTGTCAAATTTGCCGATCTTAAGTGGAACCTGCTGTCCGAAAATGCGACATTTTCAATTTTCGACTCACGGAATTACGCCTATAATCGCTTCTTCCCTAATATATGGTCCGTGATGTCCACCACCATATTGGTGCTATGGTTGGTTCTATTTATCTATTCAATTCGCAAAGAGCTCAACTTTGACAAAATAAAAAACATCCGGCTCTTTAGAATTCCTATCGCAATCGGATTTATTCTAAGTATATATCTATCGTTCGGTCTATTGTATGACATCGCTGGTACATTGATTACACACTCCAACAACATCTATTTTGATTTCACAAAACTTGTCGATTTACATTTTTTAAGTTGGGTAGATCTAGGCATTGTTGGCATGGGTATTTTGGCTTTAAGTATCTACATTGATCTTGTACTATTTTTTCTTAAAAAATTAGAATTAAAACCGACGCAGCTGCTCAATATTCAACTGGCATGTGTCATTTTTGTCATCCTGATCATTTCCTTTTATATAGAGAAAAATAGCCTGGTCAATTTGCTACTCGCGCTGATCATCCTTATTAAATCATTTGGCGAGAAGTATTTCGATAGACATATATTAACAAATTATATTGCTGTACTGATACTTTGGGCAATCATAAGTGCGATCACGCACGCACGTTTCTATCAGGAACGGAACTTAATCGACATGAAAATCTTGTTGAGTAATCTACAATCAGAAGATGATGTCAATGCTGTCTCATTATTCTCTGATATTGAAAGTAGCTTAGCAAACGATCAAGAATTAAAACACTTATTTAATATCAGCCTTCCCTATACCAATACCGAGGGGATCAACGATTTTATCAAGAAAAAATACTTTAGTGGCTATCTTTCCAAGTACGAGTTCAAAGCATATTATTATGATCAGAATAATATTCCGCTCAATCCAGCCAGTCAGAATAAGATCAATGAATATCGAGAAAAGGTAATCAACAAGTCGATAAAAGTCACGCAGAACTTCTACCGTGCCAGTGCGGAATTAGGTACGCATGAATACTTCTCCATTATTCCTGTCACCATTGACCAAAATAGGATTGTCAATGTCATCATCAATCTTTCCAATAAAGATTTTAGTTATACGGTTCCCTATCCCGAAATCCTCACCGATATGCGGATCAACAATTCGCAATATTATAATAAAGGGGATTATTCGATAGCCCTCTATAAAGGAGGTTCTTTAATAACACAGTTTGGGAAATATACCTACGAGAACAATTTAAGGGGGCTGAAAGGTGTTCCAGGAGAATATATTCAAGTACTGGACCGTGATGCATACCTACATATGGCTTATGTTGCCAATAAATTCTCAACATATGTTATCAGTAAACAAAAACCTTCTTTTTGGGATTACCTAGCGACTACTTCATTTTTGTTCCTGGTATTTTTTATGATTTTCATGTTTTTCCATTTTATAAAATCATTCTATATCTTTCTCAAGAATACCAAGCTAACTTTCCGTAATTTAAAATATCAGTTCTACAAAATAATAAATAAAATACAGTACTCTACACGTATTCAGACCTCCATTATCTCATCTGTAATACTGGCGATCCTTATATCGGCGGTAATTTCGTATATAAGTATCAACAAGCAGCTTTATAATAATAATAAAGCAAGTAAGGAACGTTTTATTATCGAATTGGGCAAACGGATGGAAAATATGTTGACCTACACGGATGAAACATCCACGGAGACGCAGCTTATTAGCATGCTCAAGACATTATCTGAAACTATTTCCAAAGACTTCAATCTTTATTCCAAATCAGGCAGGTTACTTTATAGCTCGCAGCGTAGAATCTACGATCTGGAGCTTTTCTCTACTTTCATTAATCCAGCCGCACTGAAGAATCTTTCTATCTTAAAAAAATCGGAGACGATTGAAGATGAGCGTATAGGTACTTTTCAATTTGAGACCAGTTATGCCACCATCAGGGACAAAAACTATAATACACTGGCTTATATAGGGATACCAAACTTCTCGCTTCAGAAGGAAGAAAACATCAATAAAAATCTTCTTTTAAATACGATAGTGAACATTTATTCGCTGATCATCATAGGCTTTGGTTTTTATGCGACATTTGTGGCCAACAGTGTCACCAATCCATTGAGCATCATCAGTAAGAAGATCTCACAACTACGCCTGGGACAACCCAACGAACCTCTGTTTTGGCAACGAAATGATGAAATAGGTACATTGATCAAAGAATATAATCTCATGATCATAAAACTTGAGGACTATGCCAATAAAATCAAAGATACTGAGCGAGAATCCACTTGGCGCGAGATGGCTCAACAAATAGCCCATGAAATCAAAAATCCGCTGACTCCAATGAAATTAGGCATTCAGCAACTCCGTAGATCGTACAAAGATGAAGACCCTAAATTTCCAGATCGCTTCAATAAATTCTCCACTTCATTTATCGAACAAATCGATGCATTGACGCATATTGCCTCAGAATTTTCGCACTTCGCAAAATTCCCAAATACGGTAATGGAAAACATCAATATTGTAGAAAAAGTAACAAAGTCCATTTCCTTGTACAACAATACACCAAATGTAAGTATTCGTCTCATTAACAATGCCGATCACAAAACCCTAATTGTTAAGGCTGATGGTAATGAATTATTGAGAACCTTCAATAACTTAATAAAAAATGCGATTGAAGGCGGTTATGGGCGAAAAAACATGAAGATCGAGATTTTCATTGAACGCTACTCAGACAAATTTGTCAAGATAGACATCAAAGACAATGGTTATGGAATTCCCAAAGAGATGCAGGATAGAATTTTCCAGATTAATTTCACGACAAAGAGTTCAGGAAATGGTTTAGGGCTAGTTCTTGTCAAAAAAACAATTGAAGCCAGTAATGGGCAAATTTATTTTGAGACTGTAGAAGGCGAAGGTACAACCTTCCATATACTGCTTCCTTTGCAACAGATAGAGTCTTAATATGTGTAGATAGCAATCAACAAAAATAAGACATCGAGGAAAGCTTATATGCGCTCTATCTCCAGTGTCTCTAAATAAGGACCTACCACTCCATTTGTGTAAAGAAGAAGCTGTCACACCAACTGATGTAGATAAAAATATAGCGTTCAATTAGGGTATAACTCAAACACTGATAGCTATAAAACTAACCAGTTAATGGATAGCCTTATTATTTTGCTTTAAGGATCAGTATAACAAGAACAGTATACTATAAACAAAAAAGCTCTTTGCGATTATGCAAAGAGCTTTTTTGTTTATAGTATATCTATTTTTAACGCAATACAACAGTAGATCGTCCCATGATTGCATTATCTTCATATAATAAAACCGTATAGGCCCCTTTAGAGAATCCTTCTTCTGCTGCCCAATAGACGATATAGTCTTCACCTTTGTTGGTAAATAAAATATTGTGTTTAAAAGTATATTGTAATTTCTCGCCATGTACATAGAAAATATTATCACCTTGCACGACCAGATTTCCCTGTGGATCGATAATTCTAACATATATATCACGTTCTCCACTTTTAGCCAACGGATTATCAGCAATGGTAAAGTTGATTTTTAACTTATCGATTTTTTTAGCACGTTCTTCTACAAATTCCTTTCCATTCTTTTTGACTTCAAGGCCATTTATACTGATGCTTGAAACCTTTAATGCTGAAGCAGTCGCAACCTTCTCTTTCAGATCCGAATTTGATGTAACTAATGAAGTAATCTGTTTTTCTTTTTCGACAACAGATTCGTTCAAGTTGGAGTTTTGTTTCGATAAAATCTGATTTTCCTGAATCAGCCGTTGCACATTGACACGATAAGTATCCACCTGCTTCTTAAGCTGATTGATCTTGTGCTGTGCTTCATCGATATCTTTCGCAGTAATACTCTTATTTTCAAGTTTTTTACGAAGCTCTGCGATCTCAGCTCTAGAATCATCCTTCTGCACGGACATCTCTGGAGTCAATTGAACATTTTCTACATCAATTTTATCCAATTCAGCTTCAATACGATCGATTTGTACCTGCAAATTTTCTTTTTCAACTGTAAGTGTATAGACCTTTTCACCATTGGTCTTAAACTTGACATAAAAATATATATTCGTTGCAAGTAATGCTGCTATCGCAATGATAAAGAAGTAAATCTTCGAAGAATCTTTCTTCTTCTCTTCTTCTTTCTTACTCGAAACAACTTCTGAATTTATCATAATATACTGTCATATTCATAGGTATAAATCTATAAATTTATACTATTGAATGTTTAAACAAAAATTATTCCAGTTTTATTTTTTATTACCAATTATGAATTATTCAAAATAATTCAAGGTCTCAAATCCGCCTTGTTTTAAGTATTCTTCCTTTCTCATCAGGTGAAGATCGGATTGTACCATATCTGTTACCAGCATCTGAAGATCATATTTTGGCGTCCATCCAAGTTTTGTATTTGCTTTAGTCGGATCACCAATTAGTAAATCGACTTCAGTTGGCCTATAATATGCGGGATCAACTTTGACAACAGTCTGACCGAATTTAATCAGCGACTTATCAATATTTAACTGGGCTAGGCGCTCCTCGTCAATATCGATAATTACCCCCTTCTCCTGCTCTCCCTTTCCACTGAACTCAATCTCAATTCCCAATTCTGCAAAAGCCATGCGAACAAAGTCCCTTACAGTTGTTGTCACACCTGTAGCAATCACAAAATCTTCTGCGGTTTCTTGTTGTAGAATCAACCACATTGCTTCTACATAATCTTTGGCATGCCCCCAGTCGCGTTGTGCCGACAAATTACCAAGATATAATTTATCCTGCAGCCCTAGCGCAATTTTTGCTACAGCCCTGGTGATTTTACGTGTCACAAAAGTCTCTCCCCTTACAGGGCTCTCATGATTGAATAAAATTCCATTACAAGCATACATCTTATAGGCTTCACGATAATTGACAGTAATCCAATAACCGTACATTTTTGCTACAGCATAAGGACTTCGCGGATAAAAAGGTGTTGTTTCACTTTGTGGAACCGCTTGCACCAATCCATACAGCTCGGAAGTAGAAGCCTGATAGATACGGGTTTTCTCAATCATTCCCAATAATCTGACTGCTTCAAGAATCCGCAATGTACCGATACCATCGGCATTTGCAGTATATTCCGGCGTATCAAAACTAACTTTTACGTGAGATTGCGCCGCAAGGTTGTAAATCTCGTCAGGCTGTGTTTCCTGTATAATACGGATTAAGTTGGTTGAATCCGTCAAATCACCAAAATGCAATGTGAAATTTCTATTGTCAAGATGGGGATCTTGATAAAGATGATCAATACGATCTGTATTGAATAAAGAACTGCGACGCTTTAAACCGTGTACTTTGTAACCTTTCTTCAATAGGAATTCTGCTAGATAGGCACCATCTTGTCCTGTTATACCTGTTATTAAAGCAGTTTTCGTGTTTTGTTCAGCCATGTTTCTCTCTAGATTAAGCAATACCTGACGAAATCGTTAGGTATATATCCCATTTTCATACTTAAAATAAGCTTATCCGCCCACAAGATTATCATGCATAGTTGGCTTTTTCACTGTATCGGTAAATTCCGCAGCCTATGACACAAATAAATCATAATGAATTGGGAGTGTAAAAGTATTAAATTTTAAACAAAAAAAGCCATAGGAATTCCTATAGCTTTCTGTTATTCTTCTTTTATCGTTTACGTTTAGTTCGAACGCGTAAAATTAAACACCAAATAGGCTTCTCCGTTAGCAACAGTCAATGGCATACGCATAACTAATTTATTCCCATCCGAATAAGATAAATCCAAACGGTAACCTGTTGTTACGTTCTTCGCTTTATCGCCTGCATAAATCTTTTTAAATTGAAACTGAGGTTCTCCTAAGCCTTTTCCAGGATTATAGATAGACCAAAAGATCTCACGTGATGCACCCGGAGCACATAAAGTTCCTTGCGCATTAAAAGTAATAGATCCTTTACCATTTCCAATAAAATTCCATGTACTACCTACGAAACATTCTGCAGGAGCTTCTTCAAATACACTTTTAATCGTGAATGAAGAAGGTAAATTCTCTCTATCGATTGTATTCAACGTCCATGTACCTTTTACAGCGGATTTCCAATCCGAAGCGCTTGGACCAGAAGCTGCACTCGTGTTGGAAGAAGGATTTCCAGTTGATGTACCTTGCTTTTGTGCTCCACAAGAAAATAAGGTCACCGTAGCAAAAATAGTTGCTAATGATAAAACGAATCGATTCATATCTATAAATTTTAATTTCAAATTGTATTTTTGGGGTAAATTAATCCACAAAACATGAAAATTACAGCCAAAAATCATACCATAAGCAAAATAATCGCAAAAACGCTGTTAAGGTTATTTATCATTTTATTGGCCTTTGCTTCTTATCCGCTTTTTTTAGGACAGGAAGCAAAAAGCAAATTGAATCAAATCAGCCTTGCTTTTACGAACAAGATAGCTCTCATCGCTCCTATCTTGTTATTTTGCTTCATCATTGGATTAATGATCGCTGTGCTCAAGCACAAATATAACAGAATTGACCTAAATTGGCTATTTTCTCTTGCTACTATCTTTGGTATTTTATATTTGATATTATTGTATTCAAGAATTTACCCAACGATTGCTTAAGTGTAATTGCACAATTCGCCAAAGTTTCTAACTTTGGATTCTCCAAAAAGCTAATTACAGCCGAACAAGATTGGATGTATAATTTATATGGATAAAAAAAAAGGGCTAAAAATAGCCAAAAATATAGCAAAGATTGTCGTTACTGTGGGCGCCTTATACTGGGTATTCAGCAAGGTATCTCTAAAGGATCTGAAAGAAGCGGTAATCAACTCCAATCCGCTCTATCTATTCTTTGCTCTAGTTGCTTATAGTATCTCTATTTTTATTTCCTCTTCGCGCTTATTGACCTTTTTAAAGGCAATCGGTCTGGATGTTACGGAAAAATATAATTTAAAACTATACCAACTTGGCTTATTTTACAACCTCATTTTACCAGGTGGCGTTGGGGGAGATGGTTATAAGATATTCTTCCTCAGGAAACGATTCAATATTAAAGGACGAAAATTATTTACAGCCTTATTTTTAGATAGATTAAGCGGACTATGGGCACTATGCCTAATCATTGCAGCGCTGGTTACCTATATGCCACAGCTAGGGATTCCAAACTATCTGACCATCATATTATTTATTATAGGGAGCGTTCTCTATTACTTTATCGTAACCAAGTTCTTTAAGGAATACAAGGCAACATTTCTAAGAGCACATTTAAAGGCTATTGGTGTACAATCAATGCAGGTTCTCGCAGCAATTCTCATTCTTTATGCCTTAGGTTTTAGCGGTAAGTTCTCTCCGTACCTATTTTTATTCCTTGCATCTTCTTTGGTTTCAATCATTCCGTTTTCTGTTGGGGGATTGGGCATGCGTGAACTTGTGATTATGTGGGGAGCTGGCATATTCCAGGTAGACTCTCACAATGCGGTTTTGATCACCTTATTATTTTATATTATTTCCGCTCTCGTTGCTCTTTCGGGAATTTATTTTATCTTTCATCCGCAGGCAATTGGAGAGGACAAATTACCTTCCGCAGAAGAAGTTGAACAAAGTCAAAAACTAGAAGAATAAACATGGCAAATATTATTATTACAGGCGCAAGCAGTGGTGTTGGATTTGAAGCGGTACTGGATTTGACCTCTAAAAAGGACAATAAAGTAATTGCATTGGCTAGATCAGCGGACAAACTGAGAAAACTTCATGAAATTGCCGGTCAGCTAAATTATGATGGTGGCACTTTATATCCGGCCCAATTTGATATTGTCTACGATGACTATGCTACTCTTGTTCCCTTCATCCAATCAAAATTTGATAAGGTTGATATCTTGATTAACAATGCTGGAGCACTCATCAATAAGCCATTTATGGAAACTGATGGAAAGGATTTTGCTGAAATGCTACAAACCAATGTGATGGGACACGTCAATATGATCCAACACGTTGTTCCCATGATGCAATCAGGCTCACATATTGTCAATATTAGCAGTATGGGCGGATTTCAGGGATCCATGAAGTTTCCCGGACTTTCGGCATATTCAACCAGCAAAGCTGCATTAGCAGTGCTTACAGAATGCTTAGCAGAGGAATTTAAGGAAAAGGGAATTAAAGTGAACTGTCTAGCCTTAGGATCTGCACAGACTGAAATGTTCGAAGCTGCTTTTCCAGGCGTTGAAGCGGGTACCTTAGCCTTTGAAATGGGACGCTATATTGCAGATTTCGCTCAAAATGGGCATCACTATTTCAATGGGAAAATACTTCCTGTCGCCAATACAACACCCTAACTGGAATAGCGCACTTCAAAGAGATATCCCTTGTTCTAATACAGTCAGGTTGATCTAATATAGTCAGGACCATTTAATGTACGATTAAATGGTCCCGATTTCTTTAAGCTTATTTGATCCGGAAAAAATATTAAGATTCGCGGCATTCAGTTGATTAAATCAATTTGTCTTCAGTTTAAGCCATTTCGTAAGGTCATCCATCAATTGTTCATTAAAGCTCTCTGAGTTTTCAAAATATTCTTCAATTTTTCCTGTTTGCGCATTTTGAAAAAGGTGATTCAAATTAGGATAATCCTTAATGATGACGTCGGTGGTGTTTAAATGCAGGTGTTGCAGACAATAGATGTTTTCATTCGCCGGGACTTGAACATCCTTTCCGCCGAAGGAAGCGAAAATCGGTACTTTCACCTGCTTCAGATAATAAGCTGGATCGATGCGAAGAAACGTTCTAAACCAGGGGCTCATCATTGGACTAAGTTTAATCTTCATATCAGGAGACAGTGGATTCCCGTTATTTTGCTGAATAAGTTCTTTTTCCAACGATTCGGCCAACGCCTTTGGTGGCTCGTCTTTCAATAGAATAGTATACAATTTTCGATTATTTGCTTTATTGGTCTGCAATGCAGCTTCAGATAATCCGCCCGCTTTTCCTAAAGCATAGCTTTGTAAAATCAGCAAAGAATCTCCTTTGATCACAGGTCCAGACAGGAGTGCAATATAGTTTACTTTACTATTCTCGGATGCCACGATTTCGGCAATTAGCGCTCCCTCACTATGGCCAATCATCCCGATTTTATCCACATCAACTACAGCTTTTTTGCTTAGAAAATCAACTGCAGCGTTAGCATCAGAAGCGAAGTCAATCGTTGTCGCTAAATTAACTTCTCCTTTGGAGCCACCTACTCCCCTGTCATCGTAACGTAATACGGCAAAACCGTTTTTCGTAAGATGATCAGCAAGCACCTTAAATGGCCTGTGACCAAACACCTCAGAATCTCTATTTTGTTGACCACTACCATTGACTAATACCACCGCAGGAAATGGCCCTCCATTTTTAGGATAAGTCAGAGAGCCCGTCAGAAATGCATTGCCTGCACTATTTCTAAACGAAACTTCCTCTTCCATATAGCTATAAGGGGGGAAAACATCCTGCTTACGAGAAAGCCCACTCTGTTCGTTCTCGCTTCGTACCAAAATCATAGCAGATTCAAAAGGACCTTGTTTCATCACTCCTTTCATAACATCTTTATCCCGGTCTAAAAAGCCAGCATACAGAAGACCTATATTCCTAACGTCCATCCAAATGGAATCGTGCTCTATACGTATTTGAGTGATTGCAAATTTCTGCGCTGTTTGCATCGGACTCTCAAAGGTTCCATTCCACTTCCCTGTGCTATCTTTTTGAATGTTCAACACCAGCAGCAGCTTCTGCCCCGAAACCTTAACCTCGCCCTTCCATGAGCCATCAAATGTCTGCGCGTGGGTACATGAAAAATGAAAACAAATGATAAATAGATATAAAAATTTTCTCATTGTCGTTTTTTACTAGAAATTAAACTGTATGCATAAATCCAATATAAAATATAATGCCACAAATACTATACTGATTTCAATCTTCTTATTATTAACGGCTACATTCATACCCTTAACCAATAAATAGAATTGGTAGAATAGCAATAACAAACTGATTATTCCAAACATACCAAATAAAAATAGCTCAGTTTTATCAACTCCGGCCAATGTATGATCGCCGTTTTGCACTGCTTTTAATACTTGATCCGTGAATTTATCCTGGTTTAACAATTTCCCTAAAAATAAGGCAAGATAGAGCGGAAATGGTATAATCAAAACGACATTCATGACATCAATGATTCTGGTCTTTCTGTTTAATAACAACCCTGCACCGTAAAGAAATGTAAAAGGAGCCAAAACCATACAGGCATGAACGCCCAAGACAGCCCATATCGAAACCCCTATATCTGGTTGATAGAAATGCATAAATCCATTAAACTGCTGGCCCGATAAATAAATAATATAGCTTGATAACAAAAATCCGATAACACCAGCAAAGAATAGTTTCCACTCCGGCAATTCCGCAAATGGATTCTGAAAAATCTGTTTAACTTTCATTTTTTAAGAATTGAGATAAGCGCAGCTGTTCGATTTCTACTGGATTTTTGGTTCCAATAAGTAATATCTTACCAGTTTCCAAGGTAAGTTGTAAGCCCATATTACCACGAGCTGAAAAAGCCAGCCCTTTCTGCCCTCTCCGAAAACCCCATCCACCAAACTCACCAATCGGGTTATATTTTCGTACTTCAACAGCACGAATATCTGTCCAACGTGCTCTTTTACGATAGAAATTAAATGGAAAAAAATAGACTTCAATTCCATCTTCACGAATAGTAGTTCTTAATCGTAGAACGCCAAACAATCCCCATAATACCAAATTGATCCAAAACCCCGGTAATTGAAATAATGGAGCAAAATTCAACCGCAAGAGCTCATGCCAGTGCACAGAAAAACTGGCCACGCTGACAGATAAAAGGATCAGACAGAGCCACCAGCTAAAAAAAGATTGGCTTTCGGTATAAAGCGTATTATTTTTCATCTTGATATAATTCTTTGTTTATCAATCATTCGATTGCCCAGACTGCTAAATACTTCTATTTCTGCCATTATTGTTTGTATGATCAAGCGATTTCAATTTGCGAATCAGATCATCGAGAATATTACGGACCGTCGGATAGGATTTGCCCATCTGATTTGCCATTTCTTTTAAACTCCCTGAGTGCATCAAAAAATTCAAAACAAATTCTTGCTCCTCTACAGTAAGCTGCATCAACACAGGTAAAGAAAACTTACCTACAACTTCGGTTTCACAGGAGTCACACACCAATTTAGCGACTTTTAACTTCGCTTCACAACAAGGGCAATCAACCGGTATTTTTTTCATTAAATAATAACATCATTAACATTATTAAAGATAATATTAATAATGTTAAAACAAAAGATTATAAAATCAATATTTTTCAAAAATCATTGCTTAATGATATATTTGTATCATTAAATAACGTTTATGAAGAAGTTTTTAGGCTATTTCCTATCTATTATATTTTGGTTTTGTTTTGGTTTATCCCTAATTATTTTCCACCCCATACAGTGGTTATGTTTAAAGCTGGGTGGATACAATGCACATAAAAAGAGTGTAGATATATTAAATGCCTGCCTCGTTGCCTGCTATTACACGCTATTTAATCGGGTGACATTTATCGACAATAAAAATATTCCAACAGGACAACCCATTGTCTTTGTAGCAAATCATCAAAGTACTTTTGATATTCCTCCAATGATCTATTTCTTGCGTAGATTTCATGGGAAATTTATTTCTAAAATAGAACTTGCCAGTGGCATACCTAGCATCTCCTTCAACTTAAAACATGGTGGTGCCGCAAATATAGATCGCAATGACCCCAAACAATCTATTGCTGAAATATTGAAACTTGCCAATAATATGAAAACCAAAAACTGGTCCGCGTTTATTTTTCCAGAGGGAACAAGATCGAAAACCGGAAAAATGAAGGCCTTTCATGTTGGTGGAATTGCCACTTTACTAAAGAAAAATCCGAATGCACTCGTTGTTCCTATTGCCATTAGAGGATCATATGAAATGGTACAATATGGCATGTATCCATTAACCCCATTTCTTCATATGACCTGGGAAGTGCTAGATCCTTTGGATACGGAGGGTAAGAATATTGAGGAGATCGTTAAATTAGCTGAGGAAGCAATAAAATTAAAGGTCGAAAAATAGGAATAAGCTACTTGACCTGCCTTCCTTTCCAGTCGTACTTCCCTACATTACCCAATATGCCTATATAAGCCAGATAAAGGATATGAGCCAAGCTCAATAAAGGAAGATACCATAAGAGTTCCTTTCTGCTTGCAAACCTTGTCAAAGGTTCAATAAAAATAAATTCGACGACCATCTTTAATAGCAATGCAAAAAGCACAACCCAAGCAACGAATTTCACACCGAAAAGAGCAAGAACCGAAGCTAACAAAATCAATAAATTAAAGAACCAAATGGAAATCCCTAATGCGATGACACCTTTATTTTTATATTTGGTACTTTTTGAAGCCCAGCGTCTACGCTGACTAATGAATGACTTCAAATCCGGTTTGGCATCCGTATAAACAACAGCATCTTTTGATTTACAAAACGTTATTCGCTCGGGATATTGTTCTGCCACCTTATGTAAAAAAAGTTCATCATCACCGGATGCAAGCTCGTCGATCCCTTTAAATCCGCCCATTTGTTTAAAAATATCCTTTCGATAGGCCAAATTAGCACCATTACAGGTCGTTGGTTTTTTGTTACCAATACCTGCAGCGCCCAGACCTATCAAATACAAAAATTCCAGGGTCTGCAGTCGTTCAAAAAAACTCTTTTCTTCTGAATACACCACTGGAGAAGATTGTAGATAAGCACCTTCTTTCTCAAATGTGCTGATAACCGTTGCTAACCAGTTCGACCCCATGCGGCAATCTGCATCAGTGGTAATAATAATTTCACCTTGACAGCATTCTATCGCCCTTGAAATTGCTAGTTTCTTATACGAATTCAAACGCCCGTTTTCATTCAATTGAATAAGCTTAACACCTTTCTCTTCATATTCTTTCACAATCAAAGACGTATTGTCGTCTGAATGGTCATCGATAATAATGAGCTCCAGGAGCTCATTAGGAAAATTCTGCCCCAGTATGGATTCAATGGTGCGTCTAATATTTAACTCCTCATTCCGCGCAGCGATAATCACAGATACGGCCATTGTTGGCCTAATAGAATGGCTAGGTTCTGAAATCAAGGACCAGCCTCTGCGCATCCATAAAACTAGAATTGCATATACGCAGGCAAAAATGATCAATAAATAGTTAAGAATTTGTATCACCGAAAAAATTAATCTTAAAAACAAAAATAGAACCAAATATAGCTGGAAGAATCAAATTAACGAACCAAATACAGGAAACAATAGCCATTACAGCAATCTCTTGTGTGGTAATATAGCTATATAGATTGCTAGCAACAAAACTTCTCACACTGAAATCAAAAATATCCAATGTAGGCAGAGCTGCCTGAACAAAAAACAGAATAAAAATCATCAGAATCATGGATAAAAGTGGTAGCTCAGGCAAAGTTAGCTTCATCAAGATGATATACTGCGAAGTAAAAATAACAAATCGCGCCAAAGAATTTAAAAGAACAATACTGAGCTCACGCATTGAATAGTGCTCCAATACTTCAAAGAAGGGCTTAATTCGCGTCAAAAACTTAATTTTCCCGACCAATAAATCGATCCATTTTACATTGAAATATAAGATGACAAATCCTCCAGCATAGATAATAGCAAGTAGCCATACCCCAAATTGTACTGTTAAAGGAGTAGAAAGAAATTTACAGATAAACCAGGCGATACTTAGTGATCCCGCAACGCTTGTGAGCACCAATTGCGCAAATAATCCAACGCCCATCGCTACGGCTCCTTTTGCTCGATGTTGGGGCTGTAGAAAAAGTACCCGCCCGCCATATTCGCCAATCCTATTGGGTGTAAAAATAGCCCAGGTAAGCCCGCAGAAAACGGATTGGAAAGCCTTCCAAAATGAAATATGCTCCAGTTTAGATGCAAGATACCGCCATTTCACAACTTCAAGCAACCAGTTGACAAGCATTAAAACCACAATTAAAATAAGGGTCCAAACAACCGAATGCTGCTCCAAACCGGCAATTAGGGTTTTGAACTTCTCAATATTGCTTCTATCGGATACCTTCACAACGATATACCAGGTCGCTAGGGCGAAAACCAGTATCTTCAATAAAAGACTGATGTATTTTTTTTGTCTTCCAGTCAACTTTTGATAATTAGAGAGCAATGTTACTAAATTTTAGCCAAATGATTACGTTTTGTCGAACGCAATCCGCGAATAAAACGCAAAATTTGTATTATTGTATATGCAGAAGGAAAAGGCGAAAGAAAGAATAATTTTAGGTATAGACCCCGGAACAGTAATACTTGGGTATGGTATCATCAAAGAAGTCGGCAATAACATATCCTTGGTCTCAATGGGGGTCATCAAAATGGGACATTTAGATGACCATGCCCTAAAACTACAACGTATATTCAAAAAAACTTCTGCTCTAATGCAGGAATACAATCCCGACTGCGTAGCTCTTGAATCACCATTTTATGGAAAAAACATACAGGTCATGCTCAAATTAGGGCGAGCGCAAGGTGTTGCCATGGCGGCGGCGCTGGCGCAAGATATCCCAATCTTTGAATATTCTCCAAGAAAGATAAAACAATCCGTTACAGGAAATGGAAATGCTACAAAGGAGCAGGTTTCCGCTATGCTAAAAAATCTATTAAAATTTGAGGAAACACCACAATTTTTAGATGCCACCGACGGATTGGCAATCGCTGTCTGCCACTCCTTTCAGAAAAATGCAGTATCAGGCAGCAGCAAGTCGTACACTGGATGGTCCGCCTTTATCAAAGACAACAAAGATCGGATCAAGTAATTACATTTGTACCTGACGAATCACATTCTTCACATTCAACTCAACAATATCCGTCATCGTCTTACACTTGAGGTAAGAGTTATTTTGATAAAATTCAGCGTAGCCCTCACGTAACTGTTTGATATTCTCCTGCGTAGAAAGGACCTGCGTTTGCGAAGCATCCCTTAGATCAGCGATCCGATGTCTTTCACTCCGGACTCTATGCACAATGGAAGAACGCTCCTCCTGTTGGTATTGCAGCACAGTTTTTTCATTTAGATGCTCCATTGCTAATTTGACGTAGGGAAGATTCTCCTTAAAAAATTGAGGCATATATACTTTCGGATTTCCTTCATAAAACTGCTGGTCAAAATCTATTGCCCGAATTCGAAACTGGAAATCATCAAAATCTGGTGTAATCTGCATCACAAAATTGTAGGCCCTCATATCCCCCAACAAGGTAATAATACATCGTTCATTAAACTTGACAAATTCTTTGGAAATCCGGGTCAGATTATAATCAGGCGAGAACATACGTGTTTTCGAAAAAGTGTCCCCGGGGATTCCAACAATATGTTCTTCAACCAAAGTATCATGGTCTACCATATAATTCACCTGATTTGGCGACAATATTTCTTCTAACTCCAATCCATATATTCGCGACGCATCGGCTTGCTTGATGTAAAAATAATCGTACACATCATTTAAACGGTTTACGATACGAATACGAAATGGTTTAGTATTGCCAAAGCCACAGTACTCTACACGATCAATATACTTATGCTGGACGATTCGCGTATTACCTGATGCTTTCAGTTTAGCATAAATCACCTTCAATCCGTCATACAATTGATCGATAAGATATTGCGGATACAGTGGAGTCTCCCAAAAAGTATCGTTGCCAAATTTATCCATGACAGGTACTGTCTCCGTAAAATTCAGTAGATCTTTATATCCTATCGGCAACTTTTCGTCTCGCTGATACAGCTTAAGGTATTTATGAAGTCCTTCCCCTACTTCAAAAATTGGTTTCTTTTTCGAAATCTTTACATCTTGAACTTCTTCCATCTCTATTCCGTATTTTATTTTTCGTTTACTCAAACATCACACAGTCTGCTACATTTTGCCCCATCATATGCTAAATTCGAACTGATTAGATTTTCAATATGCCAACTGTTTTTCCTACTTCTAAAAAAGGCAATACTAAATTAATTTATCATAATCTTGATATTAAACATGAAAACAATCACTTAACCTATAATAAGATCATCATGAAACAATTATAATCACTTTCAATCAAAAACATATAACATTATCAATATGAATAAGTATTTTTTATTAAATTTACATCTATAAACCGAAAATTCTTAGTAATTTTGAAATAAATTTAATTATTTTAGCTATTGGTCAGATCTTGATGCAACGACCAATTAATGAACACAAAAACCATTGTTAATGGAAAATCAATATGCAAACTATGATTTAGACAATTTGGATATCCAAATCTTGTCTATTCTAATGAACGATGCCTCTATTCCTTATACAGAAATAGCAAAAAAGCTAATTGTATCAGGTGGTACAATTCACGTTAGAATGAAGAAGATGGAAGAACTAGGTATCATTAGAGGGTCAAATCTAATTATCAATCCTCAAAAAGTCGGATTTGATATCACGGCCTTTTTGGGTATCTATCTTGAAAAAGGTTCACAATATGCAGATGCGGTAGATAAATTGAAAGAAATCAAAGAAGTGGTCGAATTACACTATTGTACTGGCCAATACAGTATTTTTGCAAAAATTATCTGTAGAGATACAGTTCACCTGAGAAAAGTATTGAATGAAGATATTCAATCCGTACCAGGGATTCAACGTACCGAGACGATCATCTCTCTTGAGGAGAGTATCAAACGTCAAATCAGCTTAGTCTAGTATAAAAAAAGCTTCCATAAAAATGGAAGCTTTTTTTATACTATCTTTTCTAACATTGCGATATAGAGATCGATCCCTGCTCTAATTTCATCGATATAGATAAACTCATCTGCCATATGCGACCGCGCGCTATTGCCAGGTCCCAGCTTCAGAGAAGGGACAGGAATAAGAGCCTGATCGCTCATCGTCGGTGAACCATATACTTTACGTCCCAGTAGAATGCCTGCTTTGACGATTGGATGCGTTTCAGGAATAGAAGAAGACTTCAGGCGCGTCGATCTCGCTGTGACCTCTGATTTTACATGAGACTTGATAATATCCAACGTCTCTTCATTCGAATAAGCATCTGTGGTTCTGACATCGACAACAAAGTTACAAGTAGCCGGTACCACATTGTGCTGTGATCCCGCCTGAATCACGGTTACCGACATCTTAATTGGGCCTAAAGTTGAAGAAGTCCTTTCAAATGTATAATTTTGAAACCATTCAATATCCTTGATCGCTTTATAGATCGCATTATCGCCCTCATTACGTGCGGCATGTCCAGCAGTTCCTAAAGCGGTACAATCCAACACCATCAGCCCCTTTTCTGCAATTGCCAAATCCAATAAGGTAGGTTCACCCACAATTGCAAAATCAATTGGACCGATATCATCCAAAACAGATTCTACACCGTTCTTACCTGAGATCTCTTCTTCAGCACTGGCGACCAGACAGAAGTTATACTTCAACTCCGTCTGCTGGTAAAAATACAAAAATGTAGCTATCAATGATACCAAACAGCCCCCAGCATCATTGCTTCCCAATCCGAACAATTTACCTTCCTCTACAGTTGCTGCCAAAGGATCTCTCGTATAACCCGTATTTGGTTTAACTGTATCGTGATGCGAATTAAGCAATATCGTAGGTTTAGTGATATCATAATGGGCGTTATATACCCAGACATTATTGCCTTTCCGATGTGTTTTTATATCGCGCTCCTGAAAGAAGCGATCAATTAAATCTGCCGTGAACTCTTCCTCTTTACTTAAAGACGACAGTCCAATTAATTGTTTTAAAAGGGCCAGCGCATCTTCAAATAGACGCTGTTTATCCTTCATGGTATAGTCCTCCTGCTTTATCCGCAGACAGTTTAATTCCCTTTATAAAAGCAGAACTAAAACCGTTATGTTCCATTTCGTTCAATCCCGCTATTGTACATCCCTTTGGTGACGTCACCTTATCAATCTCTCCTTCTGGATGAGCATTGGTATGCAATAGCAAATCAGCAGCGCCTTTTGCAGTTTGAACTGCCATTTTTAATGCGTCATGCGCATGAAATCCGATTTCAACTCCACCTTGTGAAGCCGCGCGAATAGCACGCAGGAAGAACGCAATACCGCAGGCACACAATGCCGTTGCCGATGTCATCAGGTCTTCATTAATGACAACCACTGAACCAACAGTTTCAAACATCTTCTCAACCTCCTTCAAACTATCGTCCGAAGCATTGTCGCTGGCGATACAAGTCATTGATTGAGCTATTGCTATTGCTGTGTTGGGCATTGCCCGTATAACTGTGGCATCTGCACCCAACTCTGCTTTCAAATCAGCACAAGAGACTCCTGACACAATAGAGACAAAAATCTGATTTGTCTTGTCAATGACTGGAGCGACTTCCACCAATACCTTTTTTAGTTGTTGAGGTAGTATTGCGAAAACAACAATATCAGCCCCCTTTACAGCGAGCCTATTATCATTACTTACTGAGAAGCCCTGGCTCGCTTCTTCGGCCAGTGCATTCAAATTTCTCCTCGTCAATGTAATATCGGCAGCATTGGCAAATTCACTTTTTACAAGTCCTTTTGCCAAAGAAAGACCGATATTACCGCTTCCGATAATGGTGACCTTTTTCATAGCGATCGTTGGGTTTAGGTTAGATTTTTATTTTAATGTCAAGCAAGTGCCAAATTGTCCTTGTTGAAACAAATGCAAATTATTAGCATTTCCAATATAGACCTCTTGAACACCTTTATTTATAGCATTGAATGCATTTTGCAACTTAGGAATCATCCCGTCATTCACCACGCCGGATTCCTTAAGATGTTCAAACTCTTCTGACTTAATCGTTGGGATTACTGAATTCTCATCTGTTACATCGCGCAAAACGCCGTTCTTCTCAAAACAATAAACCAGAGAAGTTTCATATAATGAAGCCAAAGACACCGCCAATGAAGAAGCTATAGTATCCGCGTTGGTATTGAGCAATTGTCCAAGGCCATTGTGTGTAATAGCTGAAAACACAGGAACAAACCCTGCTTCCAAAAACTTCTTGATGGCCAGGGTATTTACAGAGTCATGCAACAAATCACCTACAAAGCCATAATCGATATCTTTTACAGGACGCTTTATAGCTTTTATGACATCCCCATCAGCTCCGGTTAATCCGACGGCATCGCATTTCAAATTTTGCAACTTAGCAACGATTGTCTTGTTTGTCAATCCAGCGTATACCATTGTTACAATGCGTAACATTTCCTCATTTGTCACACGACGCCCTTCTATCATTTGGGCTTCAATTCCAAGTTCACTAGCCAGGCGAGTCGCTATTTTACCACCGCCATGTACAAGAATCTTTTTCCCTGACAATGCAGAGAACTTTTCCAAAAAAGAATCCAATTGGCGTTCATCATCAATAATATTCCCGCCAATTTTAATTATATTTAATACACTATTAGCCATTACGCAACTTTTCCCAATAAAAATAGTTTTTCAATAATCTATAGGATTGGACTATGCCAAATCCTCTAACATACGTTTCAAAACAACCTGAGCAGCCCATACACGGTTGCTAGCCTCTTTAATCACGAGTGAATTTGGTCCATCTAAAATCTCAGAAGACAATTCAAGATCTCTTCTTACTGGCAAACAATGCATTACTTTGGCATCATTCGTCAAATTGAGCTTCTTGTTATCCATCATCCAATCTTCATCAACACCATATACCTCGCCATATTCTTGATAAGAAGACCAGTTTTTCACATAGACAAAATCAGCATTCTTTAAACTTTCTTCAAGATTATTAGATATGGTTGCTCCAGCGGTAAATTCTTCACTTAACTCATAGCCCATAGGTTGAGCTATCGTAAAATCGACCAATCCCTCTTCTTGTGCTTTGCACATCCATTCTGCGAAAGAATTAGGTACCGCTTGAGGTAATGCCTTAACATGCGGAGCCCAAGCCAATACCACTTTCGGCTTTTCAGTCTTCTTGTACTCAGTGATGGTAATCATATCTGTCAAACTCTGCAGTGGATGGCGTGTTGCACTCTCTAAGGAAACAACAGGAACACCACAGTACTTAATGAATTTGTTGAACAGGTCTTCACTATAATCCTCTTCACGATCTTTCAATTTTGGAAAGGAACGAAGTCCCAAAATATCACAATACTCACCCATAACAGCAGCGGCCTCGCGAATATGTTCAACAGTTGTCCCGTTCATCACAACACCATCCTGTGTTTCAAGCGCCCAACCATCTTTATCCATATTCATGACCATCACATTCATGCCCAAATTCATTGCCGCTTTTTGTGTGCTCAGACGCGTACGCAAACTCGGATTCAAAAATACAAGTCCCAACGTTTTATGTTGACCAAGGTCCTGATTGTCATATGGTGCCGCTTTCAAAGCTAACGCTTCTTGAACAACGTCCGCTACACTAGACACATCCTTAACAGAGAAAAACTTTTTCATCTATATTTATTTATTCGAGTGCATTTTCAACGAGCAATCAATAGGCCCGTCACACTCAGTATATATTCTAACTACTACAGCGCAATCAAATTTACATGAGCCAATGTGTGGCTATTGGATAATTTGATCGACAGCTTTAAGGTTCTATGCAACCGTTACTGCTTTGATATGTGCTTTCAATGCCGATAAAAACTGATCAGCATGATCTTTCGTAATATTCAAAGCAGGCAACAAGCGAATCACAAAAGGCTTAGCCTCCCCTGTAAAGATACGGTTCTTTACCAAGAGATCTTTCTTCACATGGGCCAAAGATTCAGGTAGTTCTATACCGATCATTAATCCTCGGCCTCTCACTTCGACAATTTCCTCGATTTGCTTAAGCTCATCAATAAGATATTGTCCGACTTGAGCCGCATTCTCCATCAGTTTATCTTGTTGGATAATCTCCAATACAGCCAGTGCGGCAGCACATGCGAGATGATTGCCACCAAATGTCGTCCCCAAACTCCCGTAAGTCGCTTTAAATTTGGGCGATATACTGATTGCACCAATTGGAAAACCATTGCCCATACCTTTTGCCATCGTGTAAATATCGGCTTCAACGCCTGAATAGTCCTGCGCATAGAATAAGCCTGTTCTTCCATACCCACATTGCACTTCGTCCGCAATAAACACAGCATTATATTGATCACAAAGAGAGCGAATCAACTGAAGAAACGATACTGACGCTTCTCTGATTCCACCTACGCCCTGGATACTTTCTACGATAACAGATGAAATTTCATTACCATATGATGCGAAAGCCTCAGTCAAAGCCGCTTCATCATTGAAAGGAAGAAATACAATATTATCGGTCTCGTTGACGGGAGCCACGATACTCGGGTTATCTGTTGCCGCTACGGCCAATGAGGTTCTTCCATGAAACGCTTTTGAAAACGCTATGACTTTTTTTCGCTTATTGTAAAAAGATGCCAGCTTCAATGCGTTTTCATTTGCTTCCGCGCCAGAATTGCAAAGAAATAAATCATAATCAACCTTTCCCGAAACTTCCCCTAACAATCGGGCAAGTTCACGCTGAATTGGAATCTCGACAGAGTTGGAATAGAACCCAATACGGTTCAATTGTTCTGTGATGCGTTGTACATAATGTGGGTGCGTGTGTCCGATCGATATCACAGCATGGCCACCATACAAGTCCAAGTAAGCATTTCCTTCGGCATCCCACACCGTTGATCCATTAGCCTTTACTATGTTAATGGGATTAATGGGATAAACATCAAATGGTTTCATCTTAATGAATTATAGATTGATAAACGAAATAGCTAGTAATAGAAAAAGCTATCAGATTTTAGCAATACAAATATATTAGTTATAACGGTAGGAATGGTCATAAAATAAAAAAAGTCCCCTTAAAAAGAGGACTTTTTTATGCTAGATCAGAAGAAGACTATTCTCCGTCTACTTTTTCTTCACCTTCTACTTCAGCTTTAACTTCTGCAGGAGCTTCAGTTTCAGCAGTAGTAGCTTTTTTAGCACCACCACGACGACGAGTAGCTTTTTTCTCAGCAGCAGCAGCTTTTTTACCGTAGATTTCGTTGTAATCAACTAGTTCGATGAAAGCCATTTCCGCGTTATCACCTAAACGGTTTTCCATTTTAATGATACGAGTGTAACCACCTGGACGGTTAGCTACTTTTTCAGAAATTTCGCGGAATAAGATAGAAACAGCGTCTTTATCTTTCAAATAAGCGAATACTGTACGACGAGAGTGTGTTGTGTCGTTTTTAGATTTAGTAATCAAAGGCTCAACATACGTACGTAAAGCTTTAGCTTTAGCCAAAGTAGTTGTAATACGTTTGTGTAGGATTAATGATGTTGCCATGTTAGCCAACATTGCTTTTCTATGGCTATCCGTACGGCCTAAGTGATTTACTTTTTTTCCGTGTCTCATTTTGATTTTATTATACTAATCGTACCGTTTTTGTATATGTCATTTATGTGAACATCACATATCCAGACAGCCAAAAGGAATTACGACTAGTGGTCGCTTAATAAATTATTATTCTTCGTCTAATTTGTATTTTGCCAAGTTCATTCCGAATGATAAACCTTTCGATTTAACCAATTCTTGGATTTCACTTAACGATTTTTTACCGAAGTTTCTGAATTTCAACATATCAGCTACGTCATAAGTTACTAACTCAGCCAATGTGCGAATATCCGCAGCTTTCAAACAGTTCAATGCGCGAACTGAAAGATCAAGATCTACTAATTCTGTTTTCAAGATCTTACGCATATGTAAGATTTCTTCATCAACAACTTTAGTTTCTTCTTTCGTTTGAGACTCAAGAAGCATATTCTCATCAGAGAATAAAATAAAGTGTTGAATTAAGATCTTAGCAGCTTCTTTCAAAGCTTCTTCGGGGTGAATTGAGCCATCAGTAGAGATATCCAACAACAATTTCTCGTAGTCAGTCTTTTGCTCTACACGGTAATTCTCAATGGTATATTTAACATTCTTGATCGGAGTAAAGATCGAATCGATTGCGATAACACCTACTGGAGCATCAACAACTTTATTCTCATCAGCATTTACGTATCCACGACCTTTGGCAATACTCAATTCCAATTCAATTGTCACTGAATTATCCATGTTACAGATTACCATGTCTGGGTTTAAGACCGTAAAGTTATTAGAGAATTTTGTGATATCACCAGCTAAGAATTGCTCTTGACCATTGATTACTACAAATACCTTTTCGTTGTCACCAATCTCACCTGTTTTTTTGAAACGAATTTGTTTCAAGTTCAAGATAATTTCAGTTACGTCTTCAACAACACCTTTGATCGTTGAAAATTCGTGCGAAACGCCAGAAAACCTTATCGACGTAATTGCATATCCTTCTAAAGAGGACAATAGAATACGGCGCAAAGCATTACCAATGGTTACACCAAAACCAGGCTCCAATGGACGAAATTCAAACGTACCATCAAAATCCGTAGATTTTTGCATGATAACTTTATCCGGTCTTTGAAATGCTAAAATTGCCATTTATTTTCTTTTAATGTTTTATTTGTAATAATAATTGTAATACAATAGAAGATGCATACCCCAAAAATTGGACTATGCATTCTTCTATTTTATTTATTATTTAGAGTATAACTCAACGATTAAGTTCTCTTTGATGTTTTCAGGAATGTCAGCTCTTTCTGGATAGCTTAAGAAAGTACCTGTCAATTCTTTCGCATTCCACTCTAACCAAGAAAATTTGTTTACAGTACGACCTGCAACTGAATTTGTGATGGCTTCAAGTGTTTGAGAACGTTCACGAACTGCTACAACGTCACCTGGACGCAAGCTATATGATGGAATGTTAACAACTTCGCCGTTAACAGTAACGTGTTTATGGGATACCAACTGACGAGCAGCGGCACGAGAAGTAGCGATACCTAAACGGTAAACTACGTTATCCAAGCGAGCTTCTAACAATTTCAAGAAGATCTCACCTGTAATACCTTGTTTAGAGGCAGCTTTAACAAATAAGTTTGAGAACTGACGCTCCAATACACCGTAAGTGTATTTTGCTTTTTGTTTTTCTAACAACTGAATAGCATATTCAGATTGTTTACCTCTGCGTTTAGAAGCTCCATGTTGTCCAGGAGGGTAATTTTTCTTTTCTAACGCTTTATCTGGGCCGAAGATCGGCTCTCTAAATTTACGGGCAATTTTGGACTTAGGTCCTGTATATCTAGCCATTTTCTTTTACAATTAAAGTATCTATCAGCCTATAGCCGATGAATCTTATCTTTAAATTAATTAAACTCTTCTGCGTTTTGGAGGACGACAACCGTTGTGAGGAAGTGGAGTGATATCTTTGATAGTAGTCACATCGATTCCTACTGTTTGCAATGTTCTGATTGCCGATTCACGACCAGCACCAGGTCCTTTAACAAACACTTCAACTTTACGTAAACCCAAGTCGTGAGCAACTTTTCCACAGTCTTGTGCAGCTTGACCAGCAGCGTATGGAGTGTTCTTTTTAGAACCACGGAAACCCATTTTACCAGCACTAGACCAAGAAATAGTTTGACCTTGATTATTTGTCAAAGTTACAATGATATTGTTAAACGTTGCGTTAATGTGAGCCTGACCTACAGGTTCGATAACAACGATACGCTTTTTTGCAGCTTTTTTAGTTTTAGCCATTTCTTATTTATTATTTAGTAGCTTTTTTCTTGTTTGCAACTGTCTTACGTTTACCTTTACGAGTACGTGAGTTGTTTTTAGTACGTTGACCACGAACTGGTAAGTGTTTACGGTGACGCAATCCACGGTAACAACCGATATCCATTAAACGTTTGATGTTTAATTGAATTTCAGAACGCAATGCACCTTCCACTTTCAATTCGTCGTTAATGATGGTACGAATTGCTGCCAATTGCTCATCATTCCACTCTTGTACCTTCACATCTTCGCTGATACCAGCTTTTTCCAAGATATATTCAGCTCTTGTACGACCGATACCAAAAATATAGGTAAGGCCGATCACACCTCTTTTGTTTTTAGGTAAATCAATACCTGCTATCCTTGCCATATAATATTAAGCTATTATTTTTTTAATGAATTAACCCTGACGTTGTTTAAACTTTGGGTTCTTTTTGTTGATTACAAAAACTTTACCTTTACGACGGATGATCTTACAGTCCGCGCTACGTTTTTTTATTGATGCTCTTACTTTCATGATATTTATTTTTTCAAAAGCTTGCGCTAATACAAGGGCTTACAGCTATTTATAGCGATAAGTAATCCTTCCTTTAGTCAAATCATACGGAGACATTTCCAATTTAACTTTATCACCAGGTAAAATTTTGATATAGTGCATGCGCATTTTACCAGAAATATGGGCAATGATTTCATGTCCATTTTCCAACTCTACCCTAAACATAGCATTAGAAAGTGCCTCTCTAATTATACCGTCTTGTTCTATTGAGGCTTGTTTAGCCATATATTCTCGATTAAATTTAATTTAAAAGCCTGCGAACAGGAGTGCAAAGATAAATAAAAATAATTGAAAACCAACTACTTTTTGTTCAAAACTTTCTCTACATGTTCGAATGTCAGCAACACATCTGGTTCTCCTTTTCGGATTGCAACCATCTGTTCGAAGTGCGCCGATAATTTCCCATCCACTGTACTTACTGTCCAACCATCATCCCAAAAACGAACACCCGCACGCCCCGCATTGATCATCGGTTCGATACAAATAACCAAACCTTCTTCCAATTTAGGACCAGCACCTCGTTTTCCATAATTAGGAACCTCAGGTTTTTCATGTAAGTGATAACCAACTCCGTGTCCAACCAGCTCGCGAACAATTCCGAATCCGAATTTGCTCACATACTCCTGAACAGCTGAAGAAATATCCCCAACACGTTTACCAGCCACCGCCTGTTCAACACCTTTGTACAATGATTCCTTTGTTACATCCAATAACAACTGTGCTTCCTCAGATATTTCACCTACACCAAAGGTGTATGCGGAATCACTGATAAAGCCGTTCAGATTGACACCACCATCGACCGAAACAAGATCTCCATCTTTAATTTCATAATCACTTGGAAAGCCGTGTACAATTTGATCGTTGACAGATATACACAAAGAATATGGAAATCCCTGATAATTTAAGAACGCAGGCGTCCCGCCGTTATCATGAATATACTCATAAGCTAATTTATCAAGAGATATAGTCTTTACCCCAGGTTTAATCACTTTTGCGATTTCACCAAGCAATTGCGAAAGCACATCTGCTGACTTCCGCAATTGCTCTATATCTTCTGCTGACTTATAAAATACTTTAGACATCTAAAGAAATTAAATTGCCGAATCATCCATTCCCTCAACAGACGCGGCCGAACGACCTTTAATACGACCTGTTTTCATTAATCCATCGTAATGACGCATCAATAAATGAGATTCGATCTGTTGCAAAGTATCCAACACCACACCTACTAAAATCAATAATGACGTACCACCGTAGAAGTGCGCAAATTGATTATTAATACCAAACAAACTTGCAATAGCAGGTAGAATAGCAATGATCGCTAAGAAAATTGCACCTGGAAATGTAATATTCGATATTACGCGGTCTATAAAATTACTAGTTTCCAATCCCGGTTTAATACCCGGTACAAAACCTCCGTTCTTCTTCATGTCGTCCGACATCTGTTGTGGGTTCACCATAATCGCTGTATAGAAAAACGTAAATGCGATAATTAACACCGCAAATGTCACGTTATATGCTACAGACGTATAGTTACTCAACGAAGTCAAAAATTCCGACTGAAGATTTGGGAAGAACTGTCCTAAACTCATTGGCACAAACATGATTGCCTGCGCAAAAATGATAGGCATTACACCTGCAGCATTTACCTTTAACGGTATATACTGACGTACTCCACCGACTTGCTTGTTTCCAACGATTTTCTTCGCGTATTGTACAGGGATCTTACGAACACCTTGTACGATCAAGATCGTAAAGATCACAACAAAGAACAAAGCTACAAATTCAAGCAACAATGGAATTGGACCACCACCACCTTTCGCCATTCTAGAAACCCATTCCGCAGTGATACCACTTGGCAATTGAGCGATAATACCAGTCATGATGATCAAAGAAATACCATTACCGATACCTTTATCAGTAATTTTTTCCCCTAACCACATCACAAATAAAGTACCGCCTGTCAAAACTATAGCAGTTAGAATAGTGAATAATGGGTCAGCTATTGTCTTAGCACTTGGCTCGATTTGAGTACGTACATAAGCAAAAGCCTGAAGCAAAGTAATCCCTAAAGTTAAATAGCGAGTAATTTGATTCATTTTTTGACGACCACTTTCCCCTTCCTTCTGCATCTTTTGGAAGTAAGGAACCGCGATGCCCAGCAATTGAACAACAATGGATGCCGAGATATATGGCATTACCCCTAAAGCAAAGATAGCCGAACGAGAGAAAGATCCCCCCGCAAACATATCCAGTAAGCCCAATAAACCCTCTTTTTGACCAGAGGCCAAAGCATGAGGATTTACACCTGGTAATACCACGTGACATCCAATACGGTAAATCAAAAGAAAAAGTAAGGTATTTAGAATACGCGTACGTAAATCATCGATTTTCCAAATATTGGTTAAGGTTGTGATTAGTTTCTTCATTTATTAAATTTTAACGATAGAACCGCCTGCAGCTTCAATAGCTTTTTGAGCAGAAGCAGTAAACGCGTGCGCTGTTACTTCAACTTTAGCTTTCAATTCACCGCGACCCAAGATTTTAACTTTGTCATTTTTAGACACTAAACCATGAGCTTTCAATGCGTCGAAATCTACAGCTGTTAAATTGTGTTTCTCGATCAACGCTTGTAAAGTATCTAGGTTTACACCATTGTACTCAACACGGTTGATGTTTTTGAAACCAAATTTAGGCACACGACGTTGCAAAGGCATTTGACCACCTTCGAAACCGATTTTCGTAGAGTGACCTGAACGAGAACCAGCACCTTTGTGACCACGCGTTGAAGTACCACCACGACCAGAACCAGTACCACGGCCAATACGTTTGCTACTTTTTACTGCACCTTTTGCAGGTTTTAAATTACTTAAGTTCATTTTTAAACTAAATTGTGCTAGCCCTTCGCTCTCACTAAACAGGTACTAGCGATTAAAAAATAATGATTATTAATAACAAGTAATGGAAGAAGCCCAAAGACCTCTTCCATATGCTAATATTAAATAGTTTCGATAGCTACTAAATGGTTTACTTTACGTACCATTCCAATAATTGATGGAGTAGCTTCAACTTCTACTGAGTGGTTGATTCTTTTCAAACCCAATGCCTCAATAGTTTTCTTTTGGCGCTCGCTTCTGTCGATAACGCTCTTTATCTGGGTGATTTTGATTTTTGCCATGATAATTAACCGTTAAATACTTTATTCAAATCGACACCGCGGTGTTGTGCTACTGTATACGCATCACGCATTTCTGCTAAAGCAGTTACAGTTGCTTTTACCACGTTGTGTGGGTTAGAAGAACCTAATGATTTAGCCAATACATCTTTGATACCAGCAGACTCCAATACTGCACGCATTGCACCACCTGCTAAAACTCCCGTACCACCTACAGCTGGTTTAATCAAAACTGAACCACCAGAATATTTACCATATTGCGCGTGAGGAACAGTACCTTTGATAATAGGAACTTTTACCAAATTTTTCTTTGCGTCATCGATACCTTTCGTGATTGCTTCAGTTACCTCTTTAGCTTTACCTAAACCGTAACCTACGATACCGTTTTCATCACCTACTACAACAATTGCAGAGAAGCTGAAAGTACGACCACCTTTAGTAACTTTAGCTACACGTTGGATACTTACTAAGCGATCTTTTAATTCAATTTCGCTTGATTTTACTCTTTTTATATTGCTTAATGCCATTTCTTTCTATGATTAAAAGTCTAAACCGCCTTCGCGAGCACCTTCAGCCAAAGATTTGATACGGCCATGGTATAAGTACCCATTACGGTCAAAAACTACTTTATTAATACCTGCTGCTACTGCTTTTTCAGCCACCAATTTACCTACAGCTTTAGATTGATCAACCTTGTTACCAGATGCAACAAACTCTTTTGACAAGCTAGATGCAGCAACTAATGTTTTACCTGCATTGTCATCAATGATTTGCGCATAGATACCTTTGTTACTTCTAAAAACCGATAAACGTGGACGTTCAGACGTTCCAGCAAGGTTTTTTCTGATTCCTTTTTTGATTCTCTCTCTACGAGATGCTTTTTGTCCTGCCATGATTATTATTTTTTAGCTGATTTACCTGCTTTTCTTCTCAATACTTCACCTGCAAACTTAACACCTTTTCCTTTGTAAGGTTCTGGTTTACGGAAGCCACGGATTTTAGCCGCTACCTGACCGATCAATTGTTTGTCAGCACACTCTAAAGTGATTGTAGGGTTTTTACCTTTGTCAGCAGTAGTTGATACTTTAACCTCGTTTGGCAATACAAAAACAATCTGGTGAGAGAAACCTAAAGTTAACTCTAATACATTACCAGTACTTGAAGCACGGTAACCTACACCGACTAACTCTTGCGTAGTTTTGTAACCTTCAGTCACACCGTGAACCATGTTAGCCAACAGGGAGCGGTATAGACCGTGTAATGCTTTGTGTTTCTTTTGATCAGTTGGACGTGTTACAACGATATTACCCTCTTCTTGAGCAATCGTGATGTCACGGTCAACTTGTTGTGTTAATTCGCCTTTAGGACCTTTTACTGAAACTAAGTTTTTGTCCGAAATAGTAACAGTTACCCCAGCAGGGATAGCGATAGGCGCTTTTCCAATTCTTGACATTTCTTTGTGCTTTTACCTAGATTAATAAACGTAACATAAAACTTCACCACCAACATTTTGAAGTCTAGCTTCTTTATCTGTCATTACACCTTTCGATGTTGACAAGATAGCAATACCTAAACCGTTCAAAACACGAGGCATAGTATCAACGCTTGCATACTTTCTTAAACCAGGTTTACTCACACGTGTCAACGTACGAATAGCCGGAATTTTGCTAATTGGATTATATTTCAATGCGATTTTGATCGTACCCTGTACGCCATTCTCATCGAATTTGTAATTAGCAATGTAACCTTTATCAAAAAGAACTTTAGTGATCTCTTTTTTTAGGTTCGATGCAGGAATTTCAACAACCCTGTGGTTGGCCTTGATGGCATTCCTTACTCGTGTAAGGTAATCCGCAATTGGATCTGTAGTCATTATATATGAAAATTTGTGACAGCGGTTTCCCTCCCAACCATTGGTATGGGACCTTCTATCTGTTAAACAATTTTAAAATGCAAAAACCCCGGCAATCCTCAGTTGAATTGCCCGGGCAAAATTAAGTATTTTTTTTTAATTACCAAGAAGCTTTTTTCACCCCTGGGATTTTGCCATCTAAAGCCATCTCACGGAAAGTTACACGAGAGATACCGAATTGACGCATATATCCTTTAGGACGGCCAGTCAATTTACAACGATTGTGTAAACGTACTGGAGAAGCATTTTTAGGTAATTTATCTAATGCAACGTAATCGCCAGCAGCTTTTAATTCTGCACGTTTTGCCGCATATTTAGCTACCAATTTAGCGCGTTTTACTTCGCGTGCTTTTAATCCTTCTTTAGCCATTGTTATTAGTATTTTGATTTTTAAATGGTAAACCGAATTGTTTCAACAATTCTAAAGCCTCAACATCATTTTGAGCGGAAGTCACGAAAGTGATATCCATACCTTGGATCTTGTTGATTTTATCAATGTTGATCTCAGGGAAAATGATTTGCTCAGTGATACCTAAGTTATAGTTACCACGTCCGTCGAAACCTTTATCGTTGATACCGCGGAAGTCACGAATACGTGGAAGCGATACTGCTACCAAACGATCCAAGAATTCAAACATATTGTTGTCACGTAAAGTAACACGTGCCCCTACAGGCATACCTTTACGTAATTTAAAGTTTGAAATATCTTTTTTCGATTTTGTAGCAACGGCTTGTTGACCTGTGATTAAAGTCAACTCAGCGATAGCGTTATCGATTAATTTTTTGTCAGCTGTTGCAGCTCCTACGCCTTGTGAAACAACGATTTTCTCAAGTTTAGGAACCTGCATAATACTTTTATACTGAAATTTTTCTTGAAGTGCTTTACGGATTTCTTCCGCATATTTCACTTTTAATCTTGGTACGTAAGTCATTATTTAATTTCCTCCCCTGATTTTTTAGCGTAACGAACTAATTTACCATCTGCATTTAACTTACGACCTACACGTGTAGTTGCACCTGTTTTAGGATCGATAACAGCTAAATTAGAGATGTGAATACCAGCTTCTTTCTCAATGATACCACCATTAGGATTAGCTGCACTTGGTTTAGTGTGTTTTTTTACGATGTTAGCGCCCTCAACGATAGCTCTATTTTTATCCACTAAAACAGTTAATACTTTTCCTTGAACACCTTTAGAGTTACCAGCGATAACTTTCACTAAATCACCTTTTTTAATTTTGATTTTGTGCGTAGTTGTTTTTGTTTTCTGTGCCATAATTATAAAACCTCCGGTGCTAATGATACAATTTTCATGAACTGTTTCTCACGCAACTCTCTGGCAACAGGGCCAAAGATACGTGTACCACGTGGTTCATCATTATTATTTAATAATACAGCGGCGTTGTCATCGAAACGGATATATGAACCATCTTTACGACGGATTTCCTTTTTCGTTCTAACCACTACTGCTTTAGAAACGGAACCTTTTTTCACGTTTCCTGAAGGCATAGCGCTTTTCACCGATACAACAATCTTATCTCCGATTGATGCATAACGCTTGCGCGTACCGCCCAATACACGGATTACTAAAACTTGTTTAGCACCGCTATTGTCAGCTACATTAAGTCTTGATTCTTGTTGTACCATGTTATTTAGCTCTTTCTATAATTTCTACTAATCTCCAGTTTTTTGTTTTACTCAGCGGACGAGTTTCCATGATTAATACCGTATCGCCGATACCGCAGGTATTAGTTTCGTCATGAGCTTTAAATTTAGTAGTTTTTTTAACGAACTTACCATAGATCGGGTGTTTCACTTTACGTTCCACTGATACCACGATAGATTTGTCCATCTTGTTGCTAACTACTAAGCCGATTCTTGTTTTTCTTAAATTTCTTTCCATTTCGACTTTAAATTTTACGCCTCAGAGGCTGTTTCATTTTTAGCTGCAGCTTTGCGTGCACTGATCTCTGTACTGATACGAGCGATAGTTTTGCGTGCTGCTTTGATCACGTTAGGGTTCTCAATAGCTGAAACAGCATGTGCAAATTTCAATTTTGTAAGGGCTGTTTTCTCTTCTACAAGACGAGCTTTTAAGTCCTCATTAGATAATTCTAAAATTTCTGAATTTTTCATGTTTTTTCAGTTGTTATTTGGGTTATCATCGCTTTATATATAGCGTTAGGGGTAACGGCCCTAACGCTTAAATGATGACATTACCAAGATTTTTATGCTTCAACGTAGTCTCTACGAATCACAAACTTAGTTTGAACCGGAAGTTTTTGCGCTGCAAGGCGTAAAGCTTCTTTGGCAATTTCCAAAGGCACACCTTCTGCTTCAAATAACATACGGCCTGGGCGTACTACTGCTACCCAGTATTCTGGAGCACCCTTACCTTTACCCATACGTACCTCTGCAGGTTTTTTCGTAACAGGTTTGTCAGGGAAAATACGAATCCAAACTTGACCTTCACGTTTCATATAACGTGTAACCGCAATACGAGCTGCCTCGATTTGACGACTAGTGATCCATGCTTGCTCCATTGTTTTGATACCGAAAGAACCGAAAGCTAACTCCGCTCCACGAGAAGCGTTACCTTTCATGCGGCCTTTCTGCATCTTTCTGAACTTCGTTCTTTTTGGCTGTAACATGTTCGTATACTTTTTAAATCTGCTTTTTCAGCAGGTTTTTGTTGTAATCTAAATAACTATTAATCTTTTTTCGGACCACGGTTGTTTCCACCACGGTTTCCACCACGGTTGTTTCCACCGCGACCACCTTTGTTGTTACGGTTGTCACGACGCTCGCCACCACCTTCGTGGTTGCCACGTGATTTTACACCAGATGCTTGACCAATGTTTGGAGATAAGTCACGTTTACCGTAAACCTCACCTTTACAGATCCAAACTTTGATACCGATTTTACCGTATGTAGTCAATGCTTCAGCTAAAGCGTAGTCGATATCAGCACGCAATGTGTGTAAAGGAGTTCTTCCTTCTTTGTATTGTTCAGTACGCGCCATTTCAGCACCACCTAAACGACCAGAACACATGATTTTGATACCTTCTGCACCCATACGCATGGTAGAAGCGATTGAAGTTTTCATTGCACGACGGAATGAAATACGTGCCTCTAATTGTTTAGCGACACCTTCAGCTACTAACTTAGCATCTAACTCAGGGCGTTTGATCTCGAAAATGTTGATTTGAACATCCTTTTTAGTCAGTTTTTTCAACTCTTCTTTGATCTTGTCAACTTCTTGACCACCTTTACCGATAACGATACCTGGACGAGCAGTGTGAATTGTAACAGTGATACGTTTTAAAGTTCTTTCGATAACAACTTTAGCTACACCACCTTTTGCAATACGAACAGAAAGATATTTTCTGATTTTTTCGTCTTCAACTAATTTATCGGAATAGTTTTTACCTCCGAACCAGTTAGAATCCCAACCTTTGATGATTCCTAATCTGCTACCTATTGGATTTGCTTTTTGTCCCATTTCTCAATAAATTAGTTTTGTTCAACGTTTAATTTGCTATCAACTACCAACGTAACGTGATTTGAACGTTTACGAACTCTGTATCCGCGACCTTGAGGAGCTGGACGCAATCTTTTCAATTGACGACCGCCACCTACTGATACTTCTTTTACAATTAGTTCGCTTTCTTCCACTGATTTACCTTCGTTTTTGGCTTCCCAGTTTTTGATTGCAGATAATAATAATTTTTCTACACGAGCAGCAGCTTCTTTACTTGAGTGTTTCAAAATGTATAATGCATTTTCAACACGTTGACCGCGAATTAAGTCTACCACTAAACGCATCTTACGAGGCGAAGTAGGGCAGTTCAATAATTTGGCATCCGAAGCTCCTCCTTTTTGAGCTTTCTCTTGCTCTTTGCGTTGTCTAATTAAGACAGACTTTTTAAGTTTTTTTGTTGCTTCCATTACCTATTATTTTTTCTTTTCTGCGTGGCCTCTGAATGTACGCGTAGGCGCGAATTCACCAAGCTTGTGACCTACCATATTCTCTGTTACATAAACAGGGATAAATTTATTCCCGTTGTGCACTGCGAAGGTATGGCCAACAAAATCAGGTGAAATCATTGATCTACGAGACCATGTTTTGATAACTGACTTTTTGTTAGTTTCATTCATAGAAAGAACTTTTCTTTCTAAGTTGTGATCGATATAAGGACCTTTTTTAATTGAACGAGCCATTATTTTTTCCTTCTCTCAATGATGTAACGATTCGATGTTTTCTTCTTGTAACGTGTTTTGAAGCCTTTAGCTAATACACCTGTACGTGAGCGTGGGTGACCTCCTGAAGTACGGCCTTCACCACCACCCATAGGGTGATCTACTGGGTTCATCGCAACACCACGAACTCTTGGACGACGACCTAACCAACGTTTGCGACCTGCTTTACCTAACACTTGGTTAGATCTTTCATGGTTCGATACTGAACCAATTGTAGCAACACAAGTCAATAAGATCATACGTGTTTCGCTCGAAGGCAATTTGATGATGGCATATTTACCATCACGAGCAGACAATTGAGCATAAGTACCAGCCGAACGAGCAATTGAACCACCTTGACCAGGATTTAATTCAATGTTGTGGATGATAGAACCCAATGGAATGTTTGCTAATGGTAATGTATTACCAACTTCTGGGGCAACTTTATCACCTGCGATTACAGTTTGACCAACTACTAAACCAGCTGGAGCAAGGATGTAACGTTTTTCACCATCAGCGTAATGCAACAAGGCAATACGAGCAGTACGGTTTGGATCGTACTCGATAGTAGCTACTTTTGCAGGGATATCTTTTTTATCGCGTTTGAAATCAATTAATCGGTATACTTTTTTATGTCCCCCACCGAGATAACGCATAGTCATTTTACCGGAGTTATTACGACCGCCTGATTTCTTGTTGATTTTTACTACTAACGATTTTTCAGGAACGTTTGTAGTAACATCAGAGTAGTCAGCGCCTACTCTAAAACGAGTACCAGGGGTTACCGGTTTGAATCTTTTAACTGCCATTTTTTATTATATAGTACTGTAAAAGTCAATAGTTTCGCCGTCTTTAATAGTAATGACAGCCTTTTTATACTTAGGAGCTCTACCAGATACGAAACCTGCTTTTGTGTAACGGCTTTTTGCTTTACCAGCTACTACTGCAGTGTTTACAGCAAGAACTGTAACACCAAACATAGCCTCAACAGCTGCTTTAATCTGGATTTTGTTTGCTCTGTGATCTACTTTGAAAGCGTAACGGTTTAATTTCTCCGTTAACATAGAAGCTTTCTCAGTCAAGATAGGTTTTTTAATAATTTCCATATTACTTAGCTAATGCTTCCTCCAAAGATTTAACAGAATCTGTAGTCAACAATAATTTTGTTGCGTTCAATACATCATATGTATTTAAATCAGATGCAACAATAACTTTTGCTTTTTTCAAGTTTCTGCTTGATTTATAAACAATTTCATCGTAAGCTGGCAATACCAACAATGTTTTCTCATCAGCTACATTCAACGCATTGATTAAAGCAACATAGTTTTTAGTTTTGATAGCATCGAATTTTACTTCATCCAATACCACAATGTTATTATCTTTTGCTTTGTAAGACAATGCTGATTTACGTGCTACTTGTTTCAATTTTTTGTTCAATTTGAACGAGTAGTCACGAGGTTGAGGACCGAATACACGACCACCACCATTAAACAATGGAGATTTGATAGAACCCGCACGAGCACCACCAGTACCTTTTTGTTTGTGTAATTTACGAGTAGAACCCGCGATTTCGTTACGTTGTTTAGATTTGTGAGTTCCTTGGCGTTGGTTCGCTAAGTATTGTTTCACATCCAAATAGATCGCATGATCGTTAGGCTCTAACCCAAATACCGACTCAGGAAGTTGCACCTTGGCACCTGTTTCTTTACCTGATAAATTTAAAACTTTAACTTCCATCTCTACTATTTGTCTACGATTACATAAGAACCTTTAGCTCCTGGAATGGAACCACTAACAACGATAAGGTTTTGCTCAGCGTAAACTTTCAACACCTGTAAGTTTTGAACTTTAACTCTGTCACCACCTGTACGACCAGCCATGCGCATACCTTTGAATACGCGTGAAGGCCATGATGAAGCACCTAATGAACCTGGAGCACGTAATCTGTTGTGCTGACCGTGAGTCGCACCACCTACACCACCAAATCCATGACGTTTCATTACACCTTGGAAACCTTTACCTTTTGAAGTACCGACTACATCTACGTACTCACCTTCTTCAAAAAGAGTAACGTCAACTACGTCACCAAGTTGTTTTGCATCTGGGAAAGTTTTAAACTCTACCAACTTACGCTTAGGCGTTGTGTTTGCTTTCGCAAAGTGCCCTTTCAAAGGAGCTGTCGTGTTTTTCTCCTTAGCTTCGTCGAAACCAAGTTGAATTGCCGAGTAGCCATCCTTTTCTTCCGTACGTATCTGCGTAACCACGCACGGCCCGGCCTGAATCACTGTACAAGGAATATTTTTCCCATCAGCGTTAAACAGGCTCGTCATTCCTACTTTTTTTCCAATAATACCTGACATGTTGTAAATTAATTAATTAAAAGTCCTTCGAAGCAGTAGGGCTTCGCTCAAGACATACTATTCCCATTAAGGGACTGCAAAGTTACAAACATTTTTATAACTGTCAAATAATTAGTGAATTATTTTTTTTATTTTCTAGATCTTTTCTTTATCCGCGTCAAATTTCCGAATAATACCTATCCAGCTCTCCGCTCCGATTAAATCACCTCCAGAAAAATAAAATTACTTGCATTTATTTCTGCTGCCATACAGTTGTCACAGATCACCCTAATTTTGAACTATCGTACAACGCAGAAGGCGATGTATTGCTTACTATAAAAACTTTAAAATACGAGAATCATGAAAACAGAAATCATTTCCAAAAGCGAGCTACTTCAGCATTGGTTAGGCCACAGAAACCTGACAAGACAGACTATTGAAAAATTTCCAGAAGAAGGATTGTTCAATTACAAAGTAGAAGGCATGCGCACTTTTGCAGATATGATTAAGGAGCTATTAGGTATTGCTGCGCCAGGTCTCCAAGAAATTGTCACCAACAAGAGCGGCGAACTCAATGAGAATCTCAGTTATTCGACCAAAGCACAATTGCTTCAGGCCTGGGATGAAGCTACTCCTCAGATCAGTGAATTGTTCAATCAAATTCCAGAAGAACGCTTTGCCGAAGAATTCAACCTATTCGGCCAGTACAAATCGCCAGTCATTCACAGCATCCTTTATTTTATCGATAATGAAATCCACCACCGTGGCCAAGGATTTGTTTATCTAAGATTACTTGGTATAGAACCTCCATTTTTTTGGGAAAGAGGGTAGTTAGTCACCTCCTCAAAAACTCATACTCGCACCGATTATCCATTGCGCCGATCTTGAGTCCGTGTTATTCCCACTATTTGAGCATCCTTCGATTTCTATTCGCCCCTCTTTCTGGTCTGATTCGTGCCCTATCGCACATAAATGCGGGGTGAGAAAGAAGTACAACCGTGGTGACTCCGAGTTTAACTCGGAGTCACCACGGACTCATGTCAGACTCACCACGGATACAAGCTGACTCTGACACGAAGCAGGCTCGAACAGATACCGAAGGCATATCGAATCTCTGCATCCGCAGTTGCTCAAAAAACTACTGTAAATTAGGTTATGGATAGTATCTTTTAGATTTGTTCCAAAGCCGATGAAAGCAGACGCTTTACGACCTCTTTTAACGATTCGGGTTCAATAATTGTTCCTTTATCAGCAAACATCAGATACCAGCGCGCAAAGCCGTTCTCCATATTAATGCATTCGAAATGCATCTCTACATAATTATCGGTGACAGTTTCCTTTTGGAAACCAAAATAGTGACGATCCCATTCCATATAGCGGGCCATATCCTTATCTACTTGCACAACGACTTTTGTCGTGGGAACGTCATGACGTTTATTCAGAAAGAAAGATAACTCGGGATGCTCTTTTCCAAAATCTTCGGCAAGTATTCTAATATTGTTTATTCTGTCCAAACGGAATTGCCTGTAATCTTGTCGTAATCTACAAAAAGCGAGGACATACCAAAACTTGCTCTCCACAAAAATACCCACAGCTTCGATTTCACGCCTTTCTGGAGTTTTATCCGAAGGTTTGGAATAATAGATTTCCACACATTTTTTAGCAGCGATGCTTTCGATCAGTATATTGGTGCCATGGGTTAGCTTCTCATTGAATTGATGACGCCCACCGCGCACCAGAAAGTTATCCCCAACTAAGGCTACCTGTTCTTTTTCGTTACCCCGTAATATGGCTTTCATTTTTAGCAATGCTGTTGTAAAATGATGCGCAAGATTCCGATCTGTATACTTTTCCACCAGTTTCTCCGCTGCCACAAAACTCAATGCCTCCTCTCGGGTAAATTGCAGAGGTGGCATTTTATATCCCTCCACCAAAGAATAACCGCTTCCCGCTTCACCGTAAATCGGAATCCCTGCTTGCATCAGGGATCTGATATCACGATAAATCGTACGCGGACTTACTTCATAGCGTTCTGCCAAAGCAGCAGCAGTGACCACAGGTTTAGCCTGTAGATGCATATAAATAGCAAGTATGCGGTCGAATCTCTTTTGAATATCGGTCATTGGGATAAAAGTACAACAAAAAATACACCGATTTAAGCTTTAAAGTGCAAAGTTAGCTCTCAAACATAATGATAATTCGCTATTCGAAAACTACAATTACAACTATCATATTCTAAATTCATATCCATAGTCCAATCTTAATTTAACCAGGTATTTTTTTCCGATCGTGTAACTTCCAGTAACCATGAGCTCTTCTTAAGGTTCCAACTAGCTTCTGTTTAAATTTGGGTGTACCTGAGAAGTCTAATTTCTCTAAAAAGCTAATAAAAATTGTATTCTGTACCTTCTTATCAACCAAAGGCAAATTTTCGTTAAGAAAAGCTACCACAGCATCAAATAGATCTGAGTTGTCATCATCTATAGCTTTCTGAATATACCGTTTAAGACTTCCCATTTGTAAAGTAATAGAAAAACTATAATCTTCATCCAGAATTTCTTCTTCTAAATTTGGAAATATCCTAATCAAATCGGCGATAAATAAATCTTTATTTTTCATAGCACAATATCAAAACATATTATTCATATCTCTTCTAGCTCTATTTAAGTTGAATAATCTCAAAAATGGCAAAGCTTTAAATTATAAAGCCTTGCCACTAATCTTATCTTTGCACATAACATCTTTCTAAGCCAGCTTATGGATTCCGTCGAAAACAACTATATAACCCCACAATAGATGGAATTCGAGAAGTCTCCCTCCAGTGTATCCCACACACCAACATAAACATGGAGATCACCTGTTTTTCTGCTTATCTCCTCAAATTGCAACGAGCAGGTGCCCTGATTGACATTGGCAATAGAGGTTCTTAGATGCGACTCGGCATCTAAGCTTATCAATCCCAGATTGATTTTATATATGCTACTTTTATACTGATCATCTACAGTCCAGCTAAGATCAATCTGGTCGCCATCCAAGCTTACTTGACAGTTGGCTAATGGGGTAAGCGGACCCGAAAACAGCAATAGCTTTTCAAGGTTAACAAAAGGCTTATTCTCTTCATCTAATTCAAGAGTTTCTTTAAAAATGTGGCGCTGTGCCAATTGGAAAGCACCTACACGACTTCCCTTTTTCGCTAGAGACTGATAGCCAAACTCAAGAATTCTTTTATTCCATGCGGCAAACTTACCTGCAATTTTCTGTTTTTCTCTATTTAATAGCTCGGCCTCGCTAGGCGGAGACGTTCGTTTTCTTTTACCGCCGCGTATGATATTTTGGCCATTCAATAGGTAAGCATTCACCGAACCAAATTTCCCAACAATAGGGCCGTTCGGACCATTTTGTAAAATTGCCATAAAGTTTCTCTCCTTTTGTTTATAATTAATTGGTATATAAATTATTACCAAGATAACACCAAATTCCCTATTAAAAGAGGAGTAACACTATTTTTACTAGGGGTTAGCAGGGGGTTAACAGGGGTATTACCCCTGTTAACCCCCTGCTAACCCCCTGTTATACCCCTATAAAAGCCCTGTTAATATAGAAATTGATATAAGCTAGATATTGTTATGTGCACTAGATGAAAGAGCCTGTATTTGACAGAGAATAGGATCAAATACGACATGAAGAAACATGTCGTAAGATAGAGCGGGTTCAATCCTATAAAACAAAAAAAGTGAAGTACCTTACATACTTCACTTTTCCACATCGTGTTAATAACTTTGTTGAAAACTCAAAAAAAATAGCTCTTATTGCTTGATTACCTTTTCTCCAAGGGGCAACCGGTCATATCGCACCAATGTTTCTACATAGAAGAAATGGACATAGGTCAAGCACACACTATAATTACAAAAAACACCTTTTCATTTAGATAAATTGACTAAAGATATTCAATCAACAGCGAAGATGTCTTATCGTTAAAGTTTAAGATTGACAAATCAATGGTATGTCCAGTTAATAGCGCAGAATCTCCTGTAAAATCTCCATTTTCATAGAGTGTAACCTTAAAACCTTTTGGAATACTAATACTGCTCAGTTGGTCGTTCGTAACACCCAGTCCTTGCAAATCAGTAAGACTGTAACTTCCAATGCCAAGCTGTTTATACCAGCCACGGAAAGGAGTATCACCATACAATGTCACATTGGTCATAGGCGAAGTACTTAAAGATGGCCCATAAGAGTTAATATAGTAACGCAAATCAGTATATCTGTTGAAACTAGGATTTAACTTTTTCAGGAAACCGAACATCTCGCCTTTCATAATGGATGCCATCTGGACAAAAGCATAGCTGGATCCTGCCGCATTAAACGGTTTATTATAATCAGCTCTAGTTTTGTCAGGAGCCCATTCGGTGTTGACAAATTCAAGATGAATATTATTGTCAGGATCCAAGACATAAGGGGCCATAAAAGAGACCGCATCCCTAATAGATCCACCCAAGACTGGCGTATCATTGGGATTAATTCTTAAATTAACCCATTTTGTAGCACGGTGATTTACCAAACTATCAAGCATATGCCGGCCTCGTTTGATATAAAAAGTGCGACCAATCTGTCCGATAAACTCTAGATCATACACATGATAGGCAAAGGCATCCCTGCCAAGAAAATCTACGCTAGCCCCATCCGCACGATAATTTTTATTATGATGAGTACTAAAATCTGACGTCGCTTGGTTGATAAGCGCTCCATCATTCAGTATATAAGCGATATCAATCATCAACAGATTACGGATAGTTTCCCAATTATTGGTTCTGACCGATTGAGTTTTGTAAAAGTTATATCTTGTCCGTAACCAATTGTCGATCGTCATCCTGCTGTTAGCATCAATTTTTGCACGAATAAGTGAATATCCTGTAAGAAATGGAAGATATATACTTTCATCGGGAGTTTGGCTTGTTGCTGCGTTAACGGCTGCCCAAGAAAGAAGAAATTCCTTCGCCTTATCAACATATTGCCCTGCATTTGCCTGCTCCTGAAACAAAAAATATTGTAGCGCCAACGAATACACCTTAGCTGCATCAGTCTGCACTTTATTCTTGCCATCGGGATCTGAAATTTTTGCAACCGGAACAGGAACTGTATTCAATGCATCATTTGCTTTAACAGTAACTTGATTGTTTATTAGCGTTTGGGCGGCGGATAATGTTGCTAGATCAAGCTGAATGGAGTCAAAGGTTACTTTATCCATGACTAGGTTGCTATAAAAGTTTGGCCCCGATGCTGTATAATCAATTTTCAATTTTGGTCGAAGTCCCACATCCTGTGCTTCTTTAGACTGAAAGTCGGAATAAAATGAAGTAGAACCGGAGGTTTTTCGCTGTGCGACAATCTTAATAGACAATTTTCTGTCCGAATCCAAAGCTTCTTGAATCACTGAGGAGGGAATATCGAGATAGACAATTCCATTTGTAACTTTTAGTTTTCCATTGACTTCTCCAAGCTTTGTCCCTGTCGCTGGCGCATTATTCCAATTGATCGTTTTCTCACCCCAATCTTTTTCAAGCGTTGTGTAGTACAGCCACTTGGCATTTGCTGTATCCGCAGCACTGGAAACCCCACCAGCCAATTCAACACGTGCTGACTGTACACTAGCAACATTGCTGGGCAATGCGGTCAGATCAAAACGCAGATAGATATCCCTTCGATAACCTGGAGCATCATCTTTGGCAATCAGCCAACTATTATCACCATAATTGGTACTGGCGTTAGTCCCATCCTGAACATACGCATCTGCGACGGGCAAAAGGCTGACCTCATTTGCGGAATCAAAAGTAGCTGCTTTTTTTTGCAGCTGAGCAATAGAGCTTTCGGGCTTTAGCATATCCTTATGACAGGCCATCATTGCCGAAAGTGTGCTCATCAGTGCGACTGCAATGAATCTGAGTTTACTGTTTGTTGTTCTCATTCTTTGTTAGATTTATGATATTGGTAGTTTATAATTGGAACAATATGCCTCTAATACATCCGGGAGATGTAGATCATATTGTTTATCTATTGCTACTAATGGAACAGCCCTGAACAAGAGATCCTCCCAATGAAAATTTCTCTTGGCTATTTACCTCTTTTTAGCTCGCTCTGAAATGGATAGTTCTTTCCACGGCTACGTCCTTTAAAAACGATAAGAACTGAACCATCTTTCCATATCAAAGGAGCAGGATTTGATATATGTTTATGGTTCATGATCTATTGTGACCTAATAAAAAATTCGCTCTAAAAATTGTAGTATTCAATAGAATTATTATCATGTCTTTGAAACAATAAATCAAACATTGTTTCAAAGACTAGGCACTTATGATAGTTTCTATGGCTTGATTACCTTTTCTCCTTGGAGCAACCGATCATACCGAACCAATGCCTCTACATAATAGTAATCAGCATAGGTTAAAGGAACATCAACCTCTGTTTTATGTGGAATCGAACCAACACTATGTTTTAAAATATAGCCACCGGCTTCTTTATAATCTGCTTTGTAGGGTTTAGATGATAAAGACCGCAACATCTGCTCAGCCTTTGAGATATACAGCTGGCTTTCACCACCTGTTGTGTATTGCGCCAGTTCCAGCAAAGCCGAAGCGGTCACCGAAGCGGTCGACACATCACGAAGATCTTTCTGGCTATAATATTTACTATCCGGAGTAAGCTTGTTCTGGTCCATATCCCAATAAGGTATCAGATCTTTTGGAAGATTGGGATGATTCAGATAAAACTGTGCAATATGTCGAGCTTGCTCCAAATATTTCTTGTCGCCGGTCTCGCGGTACATCATCGTATAACCATACAGTCCCCAAGACTGTCCCCTAGCCCATGCAGACTCATCAAACGCACCTTGAGCAGTCTTTCTCGAAATAATGCTTCCATCCTTTGGATTGTAATCCACGACATGGTAGGAACTGTAATCTTTTCGGTAGTGATTGACCATCGTTGTATTGGCATGTTGCACCGCAATATCACGATAACGCTTATCACCTGTCATTTTGGAAACTTCCGTCAGAAACTCCAGGTTCATCATGTTGTCAATAATCACTGGGTAAGTCCAAGGCTGGCCATCCCAGTTTTTGCCCCCATCCCATGAACGGATAGTTTTGGGTGCTTCGTGGAAACGGGTCGCCAATGAGGCTGCTCCGGTACTTAAAATTTCCTTATAAGCAGCCGAATCTCCCGTCAAGCGTAATGCATTACCAAAGCTGCAGTACAACATAAAACCCAAATCATGTGTCCCCTTGTTGTTCTTTTCCTTCTCGAGTTCCTTCAACTTACTTTTGGCTTCCGTTAATAGCTTCTCATCTTTGGTATATTCATAGAGATAGAGCACTGTACCGGGATAAAATCCAGAACACCACCAGCTTGAACCCCAATTCACATATTTACCATCTTTATAGGTTGTAGGCATATCCGATTCATCGATCGATGCTGCGAGGTAGGCGATCTGCTTGTGTGCATTTTCTAAATTGGTACGGACAAATTCTTTGTCAAGCCCCAATTTCACTGTCCCTAAGTTTCGCTGACTAGAACAGGAAATTCCCTGCATTCCTAGTCCGATCATTAAAGCCCCCGTAATATAGTGTTGTATCTTCATTTTATCCAGTCCTTAATCTTTGCTTTTTTATTCTTTTTTCGTTTAATAACTTACATAATAGTCCTTGGGAAATTGCTCAGCATTCCAGCATTTTTGGGAAGTCCAGGGTTGTGGAGCACAGGTCCAGAACTCATCGTCTGCCGGTAACCCCAATGGCAAGAATGACAGAGAGGCCACATACATCGAGCCTGCGTTTGTATAGTAATCTGCGAGATTGGATTGTTTATCACCCACTACGCCCATACGCAGCCATCCTGAGGGTGCAAAGGTTTTGTCAATATAAATATGGCGGAGTATCGTGGTCAATGCGGCTCTGACCTGACCCTTCGAAATATCTTCGGGCAGCTTATTTTCTAGAGCAACAGTCGCTAGAGGCTGGAATGCGGCATTTTTATAAGTTGAGGAGCGTCCAACAACGACATAATGCCCTTCCGGAGAGATCATGCGTTCCAGGTGATGCGCATAACGCTGCATTCGTTTATAGGCTCGCTCATACATTTCCTTGTATTTTCCTCCCGCTGAAATGTTATGACGCAGTGACTCCACCTGCATACAATGGATCACATAACCATTGTAGTGATCAAAACTAAAATGGGCACCATCACTATACCAGCCATCCCCCACATACCATTCCTGATCAAATTTATTGACTGCATAATCGATCTTTTCCCGTGCACATTCCTCTCCTATGCTGTAAAGAAATGTTTCTGTCATTGCCGCAAACAGCAGCCAATTGCTCTCATTCGGCTTAATTTTGCGCAATAGTTTGAATTCTTCAACGACTCTTTTCTTAGTGCCTTGGTCCAAAGGATGCCATAAAGCCTGTGGGGCCCTCAAAAAAGCCAGTGCAAGATGCGCCGCATCTACGAGTGTTTGGGATGAAGGGCCTCGCCAGGTAAAATAATCCGGCGATTTAGGATCTACACCATACTTTATCCCCAGTAGCGCCTGGTCGCGTAATTGCTTGCGTAATTTACCTTCCTCGGTTGCGTCATCCGCTAATGCCAGCCAAGGAGCCATTCCAGCCAACAAACGACCGAAAGCTTCCAGGTATCCGACTCCAGGGTCTCTACTATCGAAAGTAGGACTCACTTCCATCGGCATATTTTTACGCCATTGTTGCTTACTGATATTGCTCAATATGGGAGCTGCCATCTTATGTAAAATAGACACCCAATAGGCACGATCGTTCTCGCCGTAATTATTTCTTTCCGATGCGGCAACATTGGCTTTCGCTTCACCAGCAAAAGATGTCGCCAGGGCTCCCATTCCGGCACCGCCCAATAGTTTTAATAAGAGTCTTCTTTTCATTGACATTGGTTTATAACGAACACAATCGAAGTGTTACACAAAACATTAAAAATCTTTATTTTAACTAAAAAAAACAAACAAAAAGAAATCAATCGCTCGAGCAAACGATTGCATGAGCGATTGATAACAACTTCTTTACAGGAGACAGAAAAATCTTCTCCTATTTCTTAATCGTCCCAGCCACTATTTTGTGTCAAGGCTGTGTTCCGTTCCCGCTCCACTTGTGGGATTGGCCATGTATAGAGTTGATCACCTCTCCAGTCATACGGAGAAACGACTCCTCCCCATGCTTGTTTAATACCATTTCCTGTATAAAAAGAAGTCTCTTTCAATGTTTTCCAACGCAACTCGTCAAAATAAATAACACCTTCACACATCAACTCACGACGGCGTTCTTCACGAATTTCTTTTCGGAGATCCTGCTCACCAATTCCTAAGGGTAATTCTCCAACTCCTGCACGCTTTCTTACCTCATTTACCTTTAATACTGCCTCGCTAGGCTTTGTTGACTCATTCAATGCCTCCGCCCATAGCAAAAGGATATCTGCATAACGCATGACGATATAATCATATGCTCCAGCTTCTCTATTTGGTATACCTGGATTAGCACCTTCGTAAACAAACTTACGTGGGTAGTAGTAAAAATTAGGGACGATATCCGTTCTCAAATCAAATACGCCACCAAACTCCTGTCTATATGGCCATCTTGACGTAAAGGTTTGATCTGTTGCACCATTGGCTCCCACAAATGTAGAGTAAGGTAAAATCATATTACTTGCTAGTCTAGGATCACGATCTTCATAGGCTTTCTTCAGGCGTTCTTCATTACCGGTAGGCAAATACAAAGACATATCAAGCTTGTTTGTAGTCCGTTTGTCAATATTCGATATTTCAGTAGCGGTCAAATTATTCCGCAAGAAAAACACCTCCCTTTGGCCCGGTGCCATCTGATTATAGCCTGGCAAGTAATCGTCCCAATTAAACTTAGATCCATCTTTGCGTTGATAGCGGTCTGCAGCATCAGGGTGTACTAAATAAGTATTCCAATTGGACCCAAATGCTGAACGTGATCCGAATCTAAATTGGTAATCGGAGCCATATCCTGCCAAAGCCATATTTTGGATGCTAAATATAATTTCGGGACTTTGTTCATTATCTCCTTTAAATAGAGATGCATAATCGCTAAATAAACTGTGTCCCAAGCTTTTGACTTGTTCGAAATCAGCGATTGCTTTTGCCCACTCTTTTGTATACATATAAACCTTGCCACGGAGCGCATAAGCGGCAGATTTTGTCACCCTACCAAAGTTTGCATTTCCTTTATCATAGCGATTCGGTAACTGAGCTTCGTTGATACAATCCGTGAGATCTTTAATGATAAAGCTCCAAACTTCCTGTTCAGTATTCCTTGGTTTATCAACTTTGTCCCATTCTATTGGATCGGTATAAATAGGCACTCCTTTATACAACTGATTCAATCGATAATAGTAATAGGCGCGTAAGAATTTTACTTCTGCAGTTAATTTAGCCTTTTTCTCTGCTCCCACTGGTGACACATTGGCTATCCCATAGATCGCATTATTGCTCCGATGGACACCTTCATATAAATTTTGCCAAGTGGATGAAAAAATTCCGGATGAACTTGTGGCAGTTGCATTCATCAAAGTTGAATTATCCCGGCCTTGGAGAGTAACATAGGAATCATATACATAAAGCATCTGACCGAGGCGCAAACCTTGATATACACCATTTACACCTTGGTCCGTAAGGTTTTCAGTTAGCCACATATTATTGGTCAATACCTGTGTTTTAGGTACTGTATCCAATAAATCCTTCTGACAAGCAGAAAACAATGTTGCTGAACCGAGAGTCACGCTAAGCAATATTTTTTTACTCCACAAATTATATTTTTTTATATTATTTTTCATAATCTTTCTCTTTTTAGAATCCAATATTCAAACCAAAAGCAAACTGTTTCATTGTTGGATATTCTGCTCCTGCACCAACTTCTGGATCTAACCCCGGAAAATCAGTAAACATCAATAGGTTCTCTCCAGAGAAAAATACCCTTAGACTACGTACTTTAACTTTTTCAGTTAGTTTCTTATCAAACGTATAACCTATTTGCAAATTTCTAAGCTTTAAAAAATTTGCATTATACAACCAATAATCGCTTGCCTGATTATTGATATTTTCTGCAGAAGTTCCGTATTTCAATCTAGGGAAATATCCATTTTGATTGGTACGTGGATCATTTGGTGCCGCCGGGTTATAGAAATAATGGTCATCTGCAATACGAGTGGTTACCTGGTTACCAAGGATCAACACATTGTTATTATAACCAGCATCTGTCCAATAATACTGTCCTCCAGCCTCTCCTGCCCAAATCATAGACATATCAAGACCTTTATAAGAGAATCCGAGATTAAATCCATAGATATATTTAGGACTTGTCGACGTTCCGGTAAAGTACTGGTCGGCATTATTTCCATAAATACCATCTCCGTTCAGATCGGCATAGATCAAGTCTCCATAATACATCCGTGCATTCGAACCATAGCTATCCGCAATGGCTTGAGATGAGGTTACAAAAGAATAACCAGCAGCTTTCATCGCTTTTGCCCACTCGTAATCCTGATCCGTACGGATCATCCCTGTAGTAGGTCCACCGTTAACATTGACGGATCCGTCGGAATTAAAATAACTACCATTTCCTCTATATACTTGACGTAAATAGAATTCATCCAACTGGTATCCCTCAAGTCTTCGGTTTACACCACCTGTAGATACATCACCTAAATTAGTCTGCCATACCATTTTTCCCGTTCCGTCATCAACCATACCTTGAACCAGCTTACCCTCGTATTCCGTAACTTTATTTTTATTATACGAGAAATTACCACCAATGTTATAACTGAAATCCCCGATCTTATCCCGCCAGTTCAGGTTAAGCTCAATTCCTTTATTACGCATAGCGGCTTGGTTATAAAAGGGAGCACTAGCAGTACCCGCAGTAATTGGCATTTGTGCTGTACGAATAATATTTGAAGTTTTACGATCGTATAAACTTAGTTCCACGGATGCACGTCGGTTTAATGTTGCAAATTCCAATCCAAGCTCCTTATTTTCGGAATCTTCCCATTGCAACAAGTTATTGCCAAAACGTGACAATCTAAGACCATTAGCTTGCGCGCCGTTGAAAGAATAACCTACCTGGCCATACACACCATGCCATCCATAAACGTTCAGATCGTCTCCGCCATCATTCCCTAATTTACCCCACGATCCACGAATTTTAATATCTTGCAAATAAGGATCTACCGCCTTCATAAATGATTCCTTAGACAATATATATCCTAACGAAACAGAAGGGAAAGTACCATATTTCTTGCCAAGACCAAATTTTGATGAACCATCTCGACGTAAACTAAATTCGGCTAAATATTTCCCATCATAATCGTAGCTAAAGCGACCGAAAAAAGAACGCATGGAGTTATCAGATTCTGCGCCGGAGATGCTATTCATCTCGGTTCCTGTACCGATATTAGTAATGGTAGCATCTATCAATCCTTTTGTAGAAGCACTAAATCCAGAATCGTTGTAATAAAATTCATTATGACCAACTAATGCACCAATCGTATGTTTACCAATCATCGTGTTATAACGCAATACGTTATCAAAAGATTTTCTGTAAATTTTATTATAGGACTGTCCAGTCGTCGAGGTCGCAAGGTTAACAGGAGTCGATGTAATCGTCATGGTTGAAAAGTCATACCGTGGTGACGGATCAGACCAGGTTTTCACTTCATCAAATCGGCTCTGGTAATTAAATTTCGTTTCAAATGTCAACCCCTTCCAAAGTTTAACATTCGCAAATAAGGTTGCGTTGAGCCGTGTACGTTCATTACTTCCTTTATTATCGTAAAGGTAGGTCAATAAATTGTTCAGCTGAGATGATTCTCCGGAGCTGAGCACAGCGCTTCCAAACTTACTGTCATACATTGGGTAAATACCTGGTGTAGTTTGCCGCAAAAAATTATACAGATTGGCATCTGAAGCCATAGAACGTTCTTCTTTAACAACAAATGTCTGTGTACCCACGGTCAGGAAGTTGGTAACATCTGTCTCCAGATTCACCCGCCCTTCATAGCGTTTCATCCCTGTATTGTGCATAATGCCAGGGTTATCCTGTATTCTTCCAGATAGATTGTAGCGGATATTTTCACTCCCCCCCAAAACACTGACATTATGACTTTTTAACCAGGCATTCTCATAAATCCAATCGCCCCAGTTTGTATTGGGATATGCGACATAATTTGGTATGCCCTGAGCAGTCAAACCATTTGGATCAGCATTTGCCGCCGTCCAAGTATCAATAGCACTTTGCGTATATGGGCCTTTCTCGCCGATATTTTCTGCGGCCTCTTGAAACAAGCTCATATGTCTCAAATAATCGCTTACAAATTCAGGCTTTGCGCTTGGCGTTGTTCTCGAAAACAAACCTGAATATTTTATTTGCGGCGCTTGTCCGCCTTTTCCTTTCTTTGTTGTAATGACAATAACTCCATTCGCGGCCCGCGCACCATAGATAGCTGCCGAAGACGCGTCTTTTAATACTGATATTGTTTCAATATCTTCCGGATTTACTGCATCCATTACCCCCTGAATACCGTCAATAATGACAAGAGCATCATTATTGTTCATGGTACCTGTACCGCGTACGCGAATGGTTGCTCCATCACTACCAGGCTTACCATTACCGACTTTGACTTGGACACCGGCTGCAAGCCCCGAAAGTGCCGAAGATACGTTCGTTACCGCTCTACTTTCAAGCTTCTTGCCATCAATCGTCGCAACCGACCCTAACAATTTCGCCTTCTTCTGTTGTCCGTACCCCACGACTACAACTTCATCAATGGCAGCACTTGCACCGTCCATAGTTACATTGACGACATTGCGACCATTGACAACAACCTCTTGATTTTGATAACCGATATAGGAAACTAAGATGGTTGCATTGGAGCCAACTGACAATGAATAGGTACCGTTTGCATTTGTAGAAGTAGAAACACTTCCACCCTTTTCTCGAATCGTTACACCCGATAAAGGTGCTCCTTGACTGTCTGTAATCCGCCCCGTAATTGAAATTTTCTGTTGTGCCATACTCGCACCCACAGTAAACATCATCATAGCAGACAGTCCAACTTTGTAAAACTTTGCCATACTTTAGGAAATTAGTTTTATAATAAAAATTGGTTGTTTAATAGGCCAAAGATGGGTTTATGAGCAAATTAAGAGGGGTAAAATTCATAAATATTTGGGGGTAAAATCTTAAATTTGACACAAATACCCCATAACCATGAGCATACTACCTATTTTATCGCGACAATTTCTGCTGTTGATATCCATCATTTCCCTTTGTCATGCACAGAATTTAAAATTTGAGACACTAAGCCAGGAGAACGTATTGGATAAACAGGCGGTATTAACAATTGCTCAAGATAAACAAGGTAAACTTTGGTTCGGCGGCGGAGCCAACCTTTTTGTATACGACTCCCAGAATATCACTAATATTCTCGTACAGGATACCGTATTTAAAAAGGTAGATTACATTAACAAGATTGCCATCAACGCAAATAATGACCTTTTCATTGCTACAGCAACGCAGTTATTTATTTTCGATATCGACAAACGCAAAGCGGTATTTAAACAAGGAAAACCTTTTCAAGAAAAAATTACTGTCGCCGACATACAGCTCCTTTCAGACAAAATATTTCTGTGCACCGACAAAGGTCTCTATCAGGCTATCCCCACAGCAGGTACCTACAATCTCAAAAAACTCATTAACCAATCCCGAGTACAATCGATTATTCAGACAGGACCAGAAACCTATATCATGGCGAGCATGAATGGCATAACGTCTTTTTCTTTGAAAAATAATCAAATTTCTACGAACCAGAATCTTATAGCATCTCCCCTGCCGTTAAAAGAGCAGATTTTCAGCACAATGTATCTTCATAAAAACATCCTGTGGGTTGGTACAAAATTGCATGGAATATTCCAATACAACTTCGTTGATAAAAAATGGAATAACCTAACAGAAACAAATAGCAATCTGCTCAGCAATAACATCCGGAAAATTGTCCCAACTAAACAAGGAGAACTACTGATTGGAACACTAAAAGGACTCTCCATCTTTAACGGGACACCACATTTCTTAAACTATAAACATAATACCTCCGTCAAAAACTCATTGAGTCAAAACTCTATCTATGATATCTTTATTGATCGACAACAGATCACCTGGATAGGAACTTATTTTGGAGGAATCAATGCCATCTACCCCGATCTGATCCCCATACAGCATTATTCAACACGTTCGCGTCCAGGTCTCAGCCTCAATAGCGATATCACCGGCAGTTTCGCAGAGTCAGAAAATGCGTTTTGGATTGGAACAGAAGAAGAAGGAATCAACAAAATTGACAAAAGAACAGAAACCACCTCTCCTTTGTCTAAATTAACCCAGTCAAACCTGATCAAGGATCTATACGTTAGAGATAACAAAATTTATGCAGCACAGTACGGCGGCGGTTATTCCATTATCGATGCACAATCTGGAAACACACAACACTTTTACCTGGAAAAAGATCTCCTAAACCTCAAAAACAATATTTATAGCATTTACGTCGATCCCGTACATCGCATTTACCTCGGAACCAATAAAGGGCTTTACATCGTCGATCCTGGAAAACCTGCAGCGTATAACGCTGCATTAAAAACAGGTACAATTGATGATATCCAAGCGGACAATAAACAGCATACTTATTTGCTCAGAGGAGGTACACTTTTTCGCAAAAAACCGAATGAATCAAACATAAAACCAATAAAACAGCTAGATACATTGACGCTAGGCGGATTTTATGTTCATCCGAACGGGGACATCTGGCTGACATCCAAAGAATACTTATATCATTTTGATCAGCATGATCACTTAACCAAGGTATCTCGCTTTCCGAACAATTCGCTAGGCTGGCCCATCTTTGTGAACAATCAGGTATGGCTTACCAGTAAAAATGGATTAATATGCTATAATCCCAAAACAAAACATAGCTACCTCCTGAATCAATATGACGGTTTACCGGTCAAAAATCTACTTGGAGCCAAAGTCTTTGCCAGCAAAACAGGAACACTATTCGTCACAACACTCAATGGTGTAGTTGCCCTGGATACCCGAACAATAACTTTCAATCAGACTATCCCCGAGGTACTCTTCCGAAATATCTTTCTCGAAGAGACACCCTTGAACTACGGACGGCTTCAGAAAACGACCGATCACAACAGCTATCAGCTCAAACTCCGACATGATGAAAACTTTGTTACGATTAATTTCTCAGGTTCTAATTTCATCAAACCACAAAAGAATAGATACCGATATAAGCTTGATGGCTTTGACAAGGATTGGGTTGAAACAAGTACTCCGTCAATACGATATACCAATATTCCAGTCGGAATGCATACTTTGACCATATTCGCCAGTAACAACGATGGCATTTGGAGCAGTATACCCCTACGGATCAATATCGATATTAAACCTCCCTTTTGGAGAACCTGGTGGGCCTATCTGTTGTATGCCGGCTTATTTACCTTGGGTGTACATTTTGTCATCAAGTTTGTTGTCGAACGTGAGATGTTGATCAATTCAGAACGGGAACAGGAAAAGAAAATAAAATTCTTTACACAGATATCGCACGAAATTCGCACACCGTTGACTTTGATTACAGCTCCATTAGACGAAATTATTTCCGAAACGGCCAATCTGACTTCTACACAAAACAAAGTAAAACGGATAAAAAAGAATGCCAGTAAGCTCCTTGGTGTTATCAACGAGCTGCTGGACTTTAAAAAATTCGATGACAAACACTTTGTACTGAAGAAAACCGACATCTCTTTTAGAGAATACATAGAAGATACGTTCTACTTACTGAATGACCTTGCCAAAACAAAACATCTCAACTATTATATACGTCAGTTGGATGCAATAGGATTACAATCCATTGATACCCTGCAGTTTGACAAAGTGATGTTTAATCTACTATCCAATGCCATCAAATATACACCCGAATATGGTACCGTTTACCTTGAGCTGATCGAAAGCGATGACTCATTTTCCATAAACATAGTTGATAGTGGCATTGGTATTGCCACAGACAATCAGTTCAAAATATTTGAAGAATACTATCGTGAAGAACAAGCTAATGATGCAATCGGCACAGGCATTGGATTGGCACTTACCAAACAAATTGTGCAGCAACACAAGGGAGAGATTCGTTGTTTTTCGAAGGAGGATGAAAAAGGAAAATGGACGGTATTTACGGTAACCTTACTGAAACAAGCTGGCGAGAAAGTAGAGCCGCAAGCAATAGGCCTCCTTGCAAAGGAAACAGAGGACGTTAGCATACTGGTACCAAGCACGCTTGATACTTCCTTGCAACAAACTATTTTAATTGTAGAAGACAACAAAGAATTATTAGCAACGGTAGTCAGTCTGTTTCAGGACACCTACACAATCATTACGGCTGATCATGGCGAAGAAGCTCTTTCCAAAGCATTGGAATATATCCCTGACCTGATTATTTCAGACTTGATGATGCCTTATATGGATGGAGCCCAACTGTGTCAGGCCGTTAAAACAAATATGGTGACAAGCCATATTCCGTTCATTTTGTTGACAGCCGTAACAGACAGCCATTCACAAACCTTAGCCCTGGAGCAGGGTGCAAATATCTATTTAACAAAGCCCTTCGACAATAAACAACTATTTCTCTCCGCTCAGAATCTCATGGCTATCAGCCACAAAAAGAGTAAAGAATTTCAGGTCAAAACAGCTTCATTCGACAATGAACTTGATGCGCAATTCATCTCATCCCTAAATGAGTTGATCGAAGAAAATATCCAGTCAGATGGCTTTGATGTTAATTTTATATCACGTAAAATGGGAATGAGCGCTCCAATTCTCTATCGTAAACTGAAGGCAATATCCAATTTATCGCTCAATAATTATGTTAAAACGTATAGGCTAAACAAAGCGAAAGAACTACTGAATTCTGACATGAACATCAGTGAGATCGCCTATGCTGTGGGGTTTTCGGACAGGAAGTACTTTAGTAAGGAATTTAAAAAACAGTTTGGATACAATCCGTCGGAACAAACCGCTACGACCAACCAGAATAGCTAAACCCTGTTATATCGAACGTGGTCCCCGTAATGCTCAATAAACGCTGTAATTCCCAATAAAAAGACAGAGGTGGCTATGCCACCTCTGTCTTTTAGCTTTAACTACGTTTTTAATCAAGTTTGAGCCTTACTTAAAACAAATCATTTTTTAAACGATCCGATCCCACTAAAATAAGCTTTTAACTGTTGACAACCTTATTTAGCGATCTCTTTGATCATAGGTTCTCCGGACAATAGGCGCTGATAACGAACCAAGGCCTCCACATAATAGTAATCGGCATAGGTCAACGGCACATCGATTTCCGAATTTAATGGCAGCGCTCCAACACTGTGTTGTAAGATATACCCACCATTTTGACCATAAGGTGCCAGATAAGGTGCCTTCGACAGGTTCTTAAGAATCGTTTCTGCTTTATCAAAATAATTCAAAGCTTCACTTCCCTTTGTGTATTGTGAGAGCTCTAACAAAGCAGATGCATATAATGCCGCCGCAGATACATCCCGCAGATCCTTATTCGGATACATTTTATCTGACTGCGCAATTTTATCTTTATCAAAATCCCAGTAAGGAACCAGATCAGCAGGCAAATTCGGATTGCTTAGGATATACTTTGCGATTTGCTGGGCTTGCTTCAAAAATTCTTTCTTCTTTGTCTCGCGGTACATCATGGTATAACCATACAGCGCCCATCCTTGTCCTCTTGACCATGCCGATTCATCAAATGCGCCCTGATGGGTCTTTTTACCAATCGCCTTACCTGTGTTTTTATCATAATCGATCACATGGTATGAGCTATAATCTTTTCTGAAGTGATTTTTCAAGGTTGTTTCAGCATGAGATACCGCAATATCATAGAATTTTTTATCTCCAGTCATTTTAGACACCTGTGTCAAAAACTCCAGGTTCATCATATTATCGATTATAACCGGATACTGCCATGATCCGTGATCCCAAGAACGAATCGTTTTGGTAGTTGGACTATAGCGCGATGCTAAGGAATTGGCGCCGGTGCTGAGTACTGGTCCATACTTTTGGTTATCACCCGTGAGACGCAGTGCGTTTCCAAAACTACAGAATAACATAAACCCTAAATCATGTGTACCCTTGTTGTTCTTTTCTTTTTCTAGATAGGTCAATTTCTCGGTTGCTTTCTTTAATAACCCTTCATCTTTGGTGCCTTCATATAAATACAACAATGTCCCTGGATAAAACCCCGAACACCACCAGCTCGACGAAGAAAATACCTCTTTGCCATTTTCGAAAGTTTTTGGAAACTTTTCTGTCGGAGTTTCGTTCGCCAGGACTTTTATTTGCTTCGCTGCAGCATCTAGCTGCTGCTGAATAAACGCTTTGGATAGATTCGGTTTTGCCGTTTGCGCCTGAACGACAGTCGAAGTACCCAAAATGGCCAATAATAACACGGAAAGTTGTTTTAATTTCATTATTTTCTATTCTTTTATTTTTATTTGGTCAGCGCATTAGCGCTTTAATGCTATACCTAAATAATCCGCTCTTTTTCTTTATTTCAATTGATCGAGGAATATTAAGCAATTGGCTCAAGGAGCTTGAATATTCAGTTTCAACGTAATTTCTTTAACTTACTTTTATCAATGTACATTAATCAAAGCGATCGCTCCCTTATCAAGCTTCAGATCAATTGTTCCATCTCTCCTTATATCAAACGTACCTTTTCCCTGTATCTTTACCTCTGGTATTCCGATATCGGATTTTAAACGTAGACGACCTCCATATTGACTTTTGATCCGGATGTTGGCCGTTTTTCCATTTTTCCGCTCTGCTGATACGAGATTTCCACCATCTGTCAAAAAATTGGTAAAGGAAACATCCTTCCATTTATGAGGAATAGCAGGAAACACGCGTAATACACCATTCCAATACTGCATACACAATTCTTGAATACTGGCCATCGCTGCCAGTGGGGTTTCTATCACCGGACCGCTTTCAGCATATAGTGTATTGGCTTTAATATATTTCTGCAATAGCACATCCAGCGAAGCCAAAGCCGAGTCTCCTCTTCCCATCATGGCATACATAGAGGCAGCCCCCGTAAATGAATAGCCCTGCAACAATTGCTTTTTGCTCTGCCAATGTGCAATAGAGCGCTCAATAAGAGCTTGATTATTTACCTGATCCCAGTTTATATCGTAAAAAGGATAAATCATCATTAGGTGCGAATAGTGACGATGCGACTCGCCATACGGTAGATCTTTTGCGATCATAAAGCCATCGACATCTTTTGGATAATCAATCAAGTTGGCCAATACGTCTGTCCAGACAGCATGAAGTTTATCCTTGCCGCCTCTTTCTTGATCCAGCTCAATAAGCGTCTTGAGCCCCCATTTGAAAATAGAAAGATCATAATTTGTATCATAAGCATACCCTTTTGAATATTCTGGTGAATAGGTTTTCACACCGATATGGTATTTTCCTGCTTGATTCTTTTCCAATAAGTGCAAATGATAATTTATCGCTTCCTTCAGTAGCGGAAATAAGCGATCATATACTTCCTGCGACAGGGTCGCTCGATAATATTGATAATAACTATGCAACAGCCATACGAGATTACCTAGCTCCTTTTCACCATCGGAAGCCGCATCCAATGAAACATTTTTTGCCAGAAGAACAGGACTCCATAAGCTTGGCCCCGAGGAGCGACCTACAGCCAAACTGTTATAGCGATAAGGCTCGGGAACATTTTGTCTTAAATTATCTTTATTCCGATCAATCATCTGGATCAACGAGTTTGCAATACCGAGCTGGTTCGCTTTGAAAACAGGGGAATAAGCAAGTTGCATATTAAGATTAAGCCAGTACGCTGGCCACGGAGTTGGACTTGTCCAGGGCCCCTGTAAATCCATAGCGGGTTTATCTGACCTTGTTGCACTGGCAAGCTTATACAGTTGCATTTCATAAAACTGCTGGTAAACCGTATCTGGCAGCTCCAGTGTAGATGCTACAAAATAGTCTGTCCACCACTTGCGATGGGACGCCAGTCCCTTCGTTAACTTTTGTTCTTTAAAATTCTGAACATAATTGATCGCCTTTTTGACATAAGCGGTTCCCTGCTGGTTATAATCTACGGTAATTAAATAGGTATCCACTTCTTTGCCGGATCTGCCACAATAAGCCGTCACATACCCTCCCCCGGCTAGAAGAGGCTGATCAAAATATTTTATTTCGCCTTGGGTGCCAAAACTTCCTTTTGGATTTGTCGGATAGTTTTTCGGTTTTTGCGTATAGCTGAATCCCATCCTTGGGCTGATGGCTTCGTCGGGTTTCCATGTAAGATGGTAATTCCCGTTAAAATCTTTTTTAAATACCTCTAGCAAAATAATGTTGTCATTTGATAAGGTGGTCGTCCGAATTCTCACCATCCCTTGGTCTGTGCCGACTTTCGCCTCAGCATAGGCATCTTTTAAATGAATTTCTCCTTGTGCCTGCACAATCGGGCGTTCAAATTCTATTTCAAAATGACCTAACGACATACGCGCCTGATCAAACAATTTATCGGCCGAATTCGCTCGATGATCATAAATATCAGTTCTTCCAATATCCACACGCATCGAATTCTTACCGGCTAAGTAAGTCATCGTTCCCAGGAGACCATTTCCAGTAAACACTCCTTCATAAATCGTATGGCCCAACACTGGAATTCTAAATTGAGCTGATCCTCCAAACGGCTGGCATAGGATGCAAACGAGTAAAAACAGTATTCTTAGATTCATCATTAGGATTTAATGCTATCAGAGCGACCATAAAGATGCTGGATTATTCTCCTGAAATCAAGCCTCTTTTACGAAAACGATTGAGGAAAATCGAGATCAAGTCCTTTTCTGTCTACCACATCGAATAGCTACCACACTGAAATGTAACAATTTAGTAGATAAAACAACACAGCATAGGCAATAATGAGGTAGCTATATATGAAAGAAATGAATTCAACAGTATTCTTTTGTTATTTTTTAACAAAACACAAATAAACAATACGTAAAATTTTAGTTATCAGTTTACATTTATCAGTTTTTTATCTATTTTTAAGATTAAATATCCAATGCCGTTATTTTTAACAGCCTAATAGTGGATCAATTATAAAACAACTAATCCAACCAAAATGAAAGAACAGAATTCATCAAGGCGTGATTTCATAAAAAAATCCGTGGTCGGTGCTGCGGCATTTTCTATTGTACCACGCTTTGTACTCGGAGGACAGGGCTATCTTGCTCCGAGCGACCATCTAACCAAAGGTGTAATTGGTGTCGGCAATATGGGCCGTGGACACTTTGGCTACGCCGGAACTAAAACAGTAGCCATTTGTGATGTGGACAAAACCCATCTAGCGGCAGCACAAGCAGACTTAGGCGGTGGTGTGAAGGAATACCATGACTTTAGGGAGTTGATTAAATCTCCGGAAGTAGATATTGTGCATATTGCTACTCCGCCACATTGGCATGGACTAATGTCCATTGAAGCGGCAAAAGCAGGAAAAGATATCTGGTGTGAAAAACCAATGACACGTACTATCGGTGAGGGTAAAAAAGTGAAAGAAGCCATTGCACAACATGGCAATATCTTCCGTTTAAATACCTGGTTTCGTTTCAAGGATGATTTTTATGGAATGAATGTTCCAGTAAGCAAAATCAAAAAATTAGTTGATACTGGCATGTTAGGTTGGCCTTTGAAAGTTACAATAAGCAAACATACCGGATTTGACTGGAAGTTCTATTGGGTAGGAAAGGAAAATTTACCAGAGGAGAAAGTACCGGCTGAACTTGACTACGATTTCTGGTTAGGTCCGGCGCCATATAAGCCTTACAATAAACACCGCGTGCATACCACTTTTAGAGGATATTGGGATTATGATGGTGGCGGTCTAGGAGATATGGGGCAACATTATATGGATCCTGTTCAATACTTCTTAGGTAAAGACAACGAAAGTCCGATTACCGTCGACGTTGATGCTCCGCAGCAACATCCGGATGCCGTGGGCACATGGAGACGAATTACATTTACCTATGCCGATGGTTGTCAGATCATTTTAGACGGTGAAGCAAAAGATGAAAAGGCAGCCTATATTGAAGGTCCAAAAGGTAAATTATATCGAGGATTCCAATCAGATATACCAGATTTGGAAAGAAAACTTGCACAGTACCCTGAACCTGCACCACAGATTACTGACTTCTTGGAATCCGTTCGCACAAGAGAAAAGTTTGCACTGAATGAGATCAATGGACACCGTTCTTGTACCTTGGTCAATATGGGATTAGCAGCATTGCGACTGAACAGATCACTAAAATATGACTCTCAAAATGAGCTATTTATTAATGACGACGCCGCAAATAGATTAATTCACCAACCAATGAGAGGCCCTTGGTCTATTTAAAAAGATATCCCGATGAAAAGAATATTCAATTCGCTGACCGTATTGCTTCTTATATCTAGTGCAACCTACGCTCAGCAACCACAAAATAGAACGACTGCAACTAAAATAGCAGACGTATTGGCACAACAGCCGGCTGAAGAAAAAGAAAAGTTTTTACTTGCCATGCATGAGCTGGAAGGTTTTTCTTCTGATGACGTCGTTACGTTCCTCAAAGGACTTAAAGCACCAGGTAGCAACAATGCTCCGATAGAATTTGCGGCAAACAGCTATTCGTTCTATGTAAATCAGCCTGGTAAAGAACAACAAAAAAGAGTTTTCGTTGAAGGATTGGCAAAATCCATAGCGCAATTGAGTGAACCAACAAATCAGGTCTTTGCCCTACGCCTGTTACGTCAATGCGCCGATAATACAGCTATACCAGCTGTCGCTACTTGTTTGACAAACGATTATCTCGCCGATGCAGCAGCGAGAACCCTAGTTTCTATTCGTACCCCTGAATCGACAGCAGCCTTAGAAAAAGCTTTAGCAGCATCCACAACAGAGAAAACTGCCATTGCCCTGGTTACAGCACTCGGAGATCTAAAAGATAAAAATGCTGAAAGTGCCATTTTAGGATTAACGCAAAAATATAATTCGGATGGCTTCCAACGAACAGCATTGATCGCGCTGAGCAAAATCGGGGGCACAGCTTCTGAATCGCTATTCCAGGAAAAACTAAATGCCGCCGGCTATAGCTATGACAAATTGGATGCAGTAGGACTTGGTATCGACTATGCTCAAGCATTGATCGACAATAAACACGACCAAGATGCGGTTAAGTTCCTAAACAAGTTTTTCCAGGAATCACAAAAAGCAAAATCGATCAACGGCCAAATTGCATCGCTTAAATTATTGACAACCATCGACCCAGCGAAACAACAAAAGAATTTGTTAGCAGCTGTTAAGAGCGATAATGGTGCTTACCGTAACATTGCATTACAATTACTCGGAAAATATGGAAAAGGCGCCGACGCAAAAAGCTTGCTTGCTTTAGCAAGCAAGGGTACTCCTGAAGTGCAAGAAAGTGTATTGAACTACTTAGCCCACAATGGTTCGGCAAGCAGCTTAAAACTAATCCAGGCATTAGTAAATAAAACACAGTCTCCCGTAACTAAATTAGCTGGATTAAGTGCACTAAATACACTATCTCAGGGTAAAGAAACCAATACCTTAATCCAGGCGCTCAACGCTGATCAACAATTTAACAATTCGGTAAAAGCATTGATCCTTTCATCGAAAGATGCAAATGTCGTTACTGATGTCAACAATGCACTTGCCACTGTAGACGACGACAAAAAGATTCAATTGCTGGATATTTTAAGTAAACGTTCCAACAATGCATCATCCAAAGCTGTATTAGCCATAAAGAGTGCAAACCCTGCTGTCGAAGAAGCGATCAACAAAGCACTCCCAAATGTCGCTCAGGAATCGGACTTAGAAGAACTATTCGGTAGGTTAAACAATACAACAGACAATAAATCTGCCGTGCTATTGCAACGTGCCATTGTCAATGTGGTTCAGTCAAGCACAAATTCAAAGGGATTAACAGAACAACTAGCAGCTAATATATCGAAGTCTGCAGCGCCTAATACCGCTAAGTATTTCCCTATTTTTGCTGGGCTTGGTGACGCCCAGTCATTGAAAGCTGTAACTGCATACCTTAACAACAATAATACAGGTCTACGGTCCGCAGCAATTGAGTCTTTGGCTAGCTGGTCTACCTCCAACGCACTGCCAGAATTGGTATCTCTTTCCCGAACAGAAAAAGACGATAATCTTTTCAATACGGTATACAGTGGATTAATTAAATCAATTTCTTCTTCTTCGAATACGCCTGAACAGAAAACTTTGTTATTAAGAGATGCATTCAACGTTGCCAAAACCACAGATCAGAAAAAAGCAGCATTATCTGCGTTACAACCTACAGGAACATACCAGTCTTTAGTTTTTGCCGCTGATTTAATGAGCGACGCGCAACTTGGCGGAACTGCGGCCAATGTAGCGATGAACATTGCAATGGACAACAAGTTCTATGGCAAAAAGGTTAGAGAGGTTCTTGAACAGGTAATCGGTAAATTGTCGGGTAGTGAAAGTGGATACCTTAAGGAAGCTGTTGTTCGCTATCTCGCTGAAATGCCGATCAAAGAAGGTTATGTTTCGATGTTCAATGGTAAAGACCTAAGTGGCTGGAAAGGTTTGGTAGCAGATCCGATCAAACGCAGTAAAATGAACGAGAAAACTTTAGCAGCAGAACAAGCTAAAGCCGACGATATCATGCGCAAAGGTTGGACAGCATCCAATGGTGAAATTGCCTTCAGTGGTAAAGGCGATAATCTGGCTACCGTAAAGAAATATGGCGATTTTGAAATGCTGGTAGACTGGAAATTGGAAAACTATGGCGGTATAGAAGGTGATGCCGGTATCTACTTGAGAGGTACTCCCCAAGTACAAATTTGGGATATTGCGAATACAAGAGTCGGCGCCCAAGTTGGCTCTGGGGGATTATATAACAACCAGAAAAATGAAAGCAAACCGTTGAAGGTTGCCGACAATGCTACTGGCGAATGGAATACATTTAAAATCAAAATGGTAGACGATAAAGTCACAGTTTGGTTAAATGGACAGTTAGTAACCGATAATATTCCTCTTGAAAACTATTGGGATAGAAACCAATCAATTTTCCCTACCGAACAAATTGAGTTACAAGCGCATGGTTCAGTTGTTTATTATAGAGATCTTTTTATCAAGGAATTCCCAAGAAAACAAATCTTTAAATTGAGCGATCAAGAGAAAAAAGAAGGTTTTGAAGTACTTTTTGATGGAACAAACCTCGACAAGTGGACAGAAAACCAAGCTTATGTTGTCAACGACGAAGGTTATATCTGGGTGTATCCAAATGCAAAATTTGGTGGAAACCTTTACACAAAAGAAGAATATGCAGACTTCATTTATCGCTTCGACTTCAAATTAACGCCTGGTGCCAACAATGGTGTGGGAATACGCGCTCCTCTGGAGGGGGATGCCGCATATGAGGCCATGGAAATCCAGGTACTTGATGATGGTGCAGATGTTTATAAAGACTTAAAGCAATACCAATATCACGGTTCAATTTATGGAGTTGTTCCTGCCAAAAAAGGTCATTTAAAACCCGTAGGTGAATGGAACTCCGAGGAAATCGTGGTGAAAGGAAATCGCATCAAAGTTACACTGAATGGCGCGGTTATCGTGGATGCGGATATCGCCGAGGCAAGCAAAAATGGAACCCTGGATGGCAAACAACATCCTGGGCTTAAACGAACCTCTGGTCATATCGGGTTTCTAGGACACGGTACCGAAGTATTCTTTAAAGATATTCGAGTAAAAAAACTCAAATAGTCTAAACTTATACGTAGAGAGGGGATAAGGAATCTTATCCCCTTTTTGCTAATTAGCCCACTTGCTTGTCAAGTGAGAAAAATAACCAAATGATTCCAAAACTTTTGCTAAATTAAAGCCCTGAGGATTCTATTTCAAAATTTGACGTTTTATGACTAAAGCCGTAAACTTACTGATTAACAAAAAATTGGAGAGTAAACCTGAAAAGAAAAATCTGTTCAACAAAATCTCCATTATAAAATTAATAGCCGAATTAGGATCTGTATCGGTAAATGACATTGTAAAAAACCTCTATTTAAGCCTGCCTACGGTAAATAGCCTTATTGCAGAATTGCTGGAAGATGATTTTATCCGTCAATTTGACAAAGGAGAATCTATTGGTGGACGTAAACCCAATTTATATAAGCTATGTGATGGATTGTTTCAGGTGCTATCGATTGAACTCCAACGTTTCTCCATCACACTGAGCATAATGGACAACAACCAGAACATTATTGCTGAAACTGTTGAGCTGGATAATGAATTATCTCGAAATGGAGAAAATCTAGCCGCTATCACACAAATCGTTGATCAATATCTTATCGATAAATCAGTTGATACTGAGAACCTAACAGGGATTATTATTGGCATGCCAGGACTAATCAATGCTGAAGAAGGTACTAACGAGACTTTTTTACATGACGACAATCAATCCATAACAAACTATTTTGAGCGCATATATAAAAAACCGGTCTTCATTCTGAATGACGTTAAAGGTGCAGCTTATGCTGAATTGAAATTTGGATTGGCAAAAAACACAAAAAACAGTTTAATTATCCTAATGGATTGGGGGATAGGTTTAGGAATCGTGTCCAATGGCGAAGTCTACCTAGGCCGTGATGGCTACTCCGGCGAAGTAGGACATATGCCCTTTATCGACAACGGTGAACTTTGCTATTGTGGGAAAAGAGGCTGTTTGGAAACCGTAGCTTCCGGAATTGCTTTGGTCAACAATGCTAAACAGGAAATCCAAAAAGGAGAGCTGACTAAATTAAATGAATTACAACCCGATGAATTACAACATTTAACACCGACACATATTATTGAAGCGGCAAACAAGGGTGATCAATTTGCAATAAATCAGATTTCAAAACTAGGAACAAACCTAGGAAAAGCATTTGCATCTTTAATACAGCTACTCAATCCCGAATTGATCGTGTTGGGTGGAAAAATTGCAAAAGCAAATGAATTGATCACGATTCCGATACAACAAGCCATAAATTCCTATACCATGGCCATTTTGAAGGAACATTGTGACATCAAAGTGTCAAGTCTAAATCTCGACAGCAATACCGTGGGTCTGACAAATTATTTTATCACGAAGTACCTATCGGTTGAATTGCTTCATAAATCCAAAATCTAAAACTGCCCTGTACTCAACAAGACAAGAGTACAGGCTCTTTCTGTCTTAATACCGTGCTCCATAGCGAGCTGTTCCAATTCTGCATTCTCCGCACCAGGATTAAATATTATTCGTTTTGGCTTCGTCGCTAATATATAATCGTAATATTCTTTCTGATTAGGCTCACTAAGATACATTGTCACAGTATCAATATCTGTATGGATATCACCTTTCTTTTCAATAGGAACTCCGGCGGCTTCCCCTCCACTCAAGCCAATATTAACGATAGCATGCCCATGTTTATGCAACATATTTGCAGCTTTATTCGAATAACGTGAAGGATTGGTACTAGCACCTAAAATCAATGTTTTTTTCATCCCTTTTTATATCTTTTGTGTTTACCTGTTGCATGCATACTCAGGGCATGTAGATTATCTTCTTTGCCTTCTCGTTACAATAGGATAAAGAAGATAATCTAAATTCTCAAAGTAGCATCGCTCAAAAATTACTCATCGATGATAAAATCACCATGGTTGCTATACGCATTTTTACGCAATACTGGCATTCCCATGATTTTATAAAGCTCGTCCAATTTGACCAAGCTTCCATTTGTCATATTAGAAAGTAAAACAATAACTATGTTTCTCTTTAAATCTCTTACATAAATATGTCTAAAACCGTGCCACCAACCTGTATGGTATACGATATGATCATTACCATGCTCAAACGTACGCCAACCATAACCATAGCTAAAAATTCCCTTTTTGGCATCCGGATATCCTCGGTATGCCGAATCCAATGTTGACTGCTTTAACAATCGTCCATCTCTCAAAGCAAGATCAAAACGATAAAGGTCACGCACCGTACTATAAATTCCTTTGTCACCAAGCGGTCCATCCTGAAAATTTTGCACGACCGATCTTCGCCATACCTTGTCATGTCCAATAACGTTAGTCGGAATTTTATCATACACTGCCTTAGAAAGTGCAGCTGTATTTGTCATTCCTGCAACATTAAATACGCTGTCTTTCATATACGTAGCGTAATCTTGCTTTGATATCTTTTCAATAATGGCCCCTAAGACCATAAAGTTGGAGTTATTGTAAAAGAAACGCCCTCCTGGCGCACCATAGCGATTGGGTTTAAATTCAGTCAGCATTTTCATCACATCCTGATTCGTCATTCCTTTCTTACGATCAGGCCAATGTTCCTCGGAAAAATAAACATAATTAGGTAATCCCGAACGGTGTGTCAATAACATTTTTATGGTAATACCAGGATAAGGAAAATCCGGATAGAAGTCATTGATCGTTTGATCTAGACGTAACTTTCCTGCCTCTACTAACTTTAAAATTCCGACAGCTGTAAGCGGTTTAGAAACGGAAGCGAGTTCAAATTTGTCATCAATTTTTAGACTATCCCGTTTTAAGTAATTTGCCCAGCCGAATGTATTCTGATATAAGATTTTACCATCTTTCGCAACAAGAACATTCCCATTGAATGCAGCTTTTGAATGAAGATTTTTCATAAAAGCATCGATCTTCTGATCTGCATTATTTGGATTATAGACGAGCCTTGTGCTATCCACTTTTGCCTGCGCTATCGCTGCTTCCTTCTGTTTTTTCTCTTTTGAACTACAAGCCACTGTAGATACAAACAAAAGAGCGACCATTCCCTTTAAAAAAAATAATTTCACTATACTAAGTCTCCCGGATTTTTGTGTTTTCTGTATTGTATATCAATAAATACCCCCTATTTCCTGTGTCCTAAATAATATCAAATTATTGAAGCTCGTAATAGAAGGACCAGCATACTGATAATAATGCTAAAATGAAGATTTTAGTATAAAAAAACGAATTTTTCCCTACAATAATTGTTATTCATCGTATATGTTACCTTTTTTACGCACAGCGTCTCTTTCACTATAGAGTTGAACAACCTGTACTTCCTTCAACCAAACGGATAACGATAGAAATTATCGGTAAAAAAAGCTTTCCTGTGGAATGAGCTTAATCAATTAAGGCCATAAAAAAAGCCACTTTATTACTAAAGTGGCTTTTAATTCCTCTATTAAAGGATTATGCTAATAATCTTACTGGATTTTCAACCAAAGATTTCAATGTTTGCAAAAATGCAGCTCCAGTTGCACCATCAACCACGCGGTGATCACAACCCAAAGTCACTTTCATTACATTACCAGGAACTACAGCACCGTTTTTAACAACAGGAACTGCTTGAATAGCACCAACAGAAAGAATAGCTCCATCTGGTGAGTTGATAATGGATGTAAATTCATCAATTCCAAACATACCTAAGTTGGAAACTGTAAATGTAGATCCTTCCCAATCCGCAGGCTGTAATTTTTTAGCTTTCGCCTTTTGGGCGAAGTCTTTCACCTCTGCAGAGATATGTGACAATGATTTACCATCTGCAAAACGCACAACAGGAACTAATAAACCATCTTCAACAGCCATTGCAACACCAATGTTGGTATGCTCATTGAAACGGATTTTATCGCCTTGCCATGAAGAGTTTACAGCAGGATGTTTTTTCAAAGCAACAGCAACAGCTTTTACAACGATATCATTGAAAGAAACTTTTACTGGAGCAACCTCATTGATCTGCGCACGAGCAGCCATTGCATTGTCCATGTCAATTGATACAGTCAAATAGAAGTGTGGAGCTGTAAACAATGACTCTGCTAGACGACGCGCAATAGTTTTACGCATTTGGTTAACTGGTTTTTCAGTATAGCGCTCTTCACCAACAAATGTAGGCAAAGTGATTGCTTTTGCTTCTGTTCCAGGAGCAGCTACAGCTTTTGTCTCCGCCGGTTGTGCAGCAACAGGAACAAACGATTCAACATCTTTCTTCACAATGCGGCCACCATCTGCAGAACCTTTGATATCACTTAAATTGATACCTTTTTCTTGTGCAATTTTACGTGCTAAAGGAGAAGCTTTCACACGAGAATCATCGCTTGAAGACGATGCTACCGGTGCAGCAGTTACAGCAGCAGCTGAATCAGCTTTAGGAGCTTCAGCAGTTTCCGCCTTTGCAGGTGCAGATTTTTGATTTAACAAAGGTGTGATATCAGTTCCAGCAGGACCAACGATCGCGATGATGTCGTTTACCTTTGCAGCTTGTCCAGCTTCAAGACCAACATATAACAAGGTGCCATCAGCATAAGCTGTAACCTCCATAGTCGCTTTATCAGTTTCTACATCAGCAATAGCATCGTCAGATTTTATCGTATCACCAACTTTGAAGTTCCATTGCGCAATGACCCCCTCTTTCATGGTATCACTTAACAAAGGCATTGTAATAACAGTACATCCCAATTCTTCAGGAGTTACAGTACTAGCCGAAGATTCTGGACCAGAAACTTCTTCTGCTTTTTTTTCTTCGGTTTTTTCTGGTGCTTTTTCAGCAGCAGGTGCATCACCACTCAACAATGCTTGAAAATCTTCACCCGGTTCTCCTAAAACAGCAATAACAGCATCAATAGCTACTGCTTCGCCTTCTTTGGGACCAATATATAAAAGAGTTCCTTCTTGGTAAGACTCAAAGTCCATCGTAGCTTTATCTGTTTCAATCTCAGCTACTAAATCACCAGAATTTACTTTATCACCAACTTTTTTGTGCCATTTCGCGATGACCCCTTCGGTCATTGTATCGCTCATTTTCGGCATTCTTACTACTTCAGCCATTCTTTATTATATTATCAAGTTAAAGAGTATTAATCTAAAATAAATGGATAGTCTTGTTGTACATATACATCTTTGTACAATTCATCTGCAGTTGGATAAGGAGATTCCTCTGCAAATTTCACCGACTCCTCAACGACCTTTTTCACATCAGCCTCAACTTCTGCAAACCAAGCGTCATCTGCATAGTTGTTTTCTAAAATAGCATGTTTAGTCGACAACAATGGGTCACGGTCTTTATACGCTTCTAGTTCTTCTTTCGTACGATATTTAGCTGGATCAGACATTGAGTGTCCTTTGTAACGGTATGTACGAATTTCTAGGAATGTTGGACCTTCACCTGCACGAGCACGTTGAACAGCTTCGTCCATCGCATTGTGTACAGCAACAACATCCATTCCATCAACCGGAGCAGAAGGCATATCGAAACCTAAGCCCATTTTGTAAATATCCTGCATGTTCGTTGTACGTTGTACAGAAGTACCCATTGCATAACCGTTGTTTTCACACACGAAGATAACAGGGAGTTTCCACAACATCGCCATGTTCAATGTCTCATTGAATGCACCTTGACGCACAGCTCCATCACCCATATAACAGATATTTACATTATCTGTACCAAGATATTTTTCAGCAAATGCGATACCAGCACCTAAAGGAATCTGACCACCAACAATACCATGGCCACCCATGAATTTGTGTTCTTTGGAGAAGAAGTGCATAGAACCTCCCTTACCTTTTGAACAACCCGTGATCTTTCCATATAATTCAGCCATACAAGCATTTGCAGAAACGCCTTTAGCCAAAGCGTGGGCGTGATCACGATAAGCAGTGATTAAAGAATCTTCCGGTTTGATTACTGACATCGTTCCAGCGACTACAGCCTCTTGTCCTATGTACAAGTGACAGAAACCACGAATCTTTTGCTGTCCGTAAAGTTGACCTGCTTTTTCTTCAAACTTACGCATAAGTAACATAGACTTATACCACTCCAAATATGTCTCTTTTGTTATAGGTGTTGAACTCATTTCAAAGTTTTGATTTTCTTACTATTCTAGACTACAAATCTAATAATTTTGGACGAATTTCCTTGCCCAAAAATCAATTTTATTTATACTTTAAGACACTTCTAAGACATTTGATTTAAAGTATATAGCATTTGATTACAAATAAATGAACGGCACAATCAAATAAATCAAAAACTTATGAAAATAAAAAAGCCAAAGGACTTAATAATCATTTGGCTTAATCTATTTTATGCAAACTGTTTGCTATCGAAGTTTTTGTATCAGCTCACTTTCAGTTACCTTTACCTGTTCCCCGCTTTCCATGTCCTTTAATGACAATTGCCCTGAAGTAGCCTCTTCGTCACCCACTAATAATACGTAGGGGATTCCTTTCCCATCCGCATAACCCATTTGTTTCTTCAATTTTACAGGAGAAGCATAGAGTTCCGAAGCGATATTTTCCTTCCGAAGCTTATTGAGTAAATTCAGGGTGTAACTTTCCAGTTGTTTATCAAAATTTATAATCAGGAGTTTGGTAGAATCGGCCTTACCGATAGGAAATAAGTCCAGCTCTTCCAACACATCATAGATACGATCCGCACCAAAGGAAACACCGACTCCGGTCAGCCCCTTCAGACCAAACATACCCGTGAGATCATCGTAGCGACCACCGCCACCGATACTTCCCATGGCAACCTCATTCGTCTTGACCTCAAAAATACAACCTGTATAATAATTGAGGCCTCGAGCCAATGTAATATCCAGATCTATGATTTGATTAAGCAATTTTTCTTCAGCACCTAATTTGCCGACATAGTCAAACACTTCCTCAATCTCAGCGATACCATTTAAACCGACAGCAGAAGTTGCTAAAATCGTTTTTAAGGAAGACAGTTTCTCATCATTCGAGCCTTCCAATAAAATTATAGGTTTCAAAATAGCAAGATCTGCCTCGGTGAAACCCCTTTCCAACAACTCTTTGTTGACACCTTCCAACCCGATTTTATCCAATTTATCGATCGCGACAGTCATATCCACAATCAGTTCCGGTTTTCCGATGATTTCAGCAATACCTGAAAGAATTTTCCGGTTGTTGATTTTAATATTAAAATCTTTCAGTCCAAAACGTTCGAAGGCTTCTTGATAAATCAAAATAAACTCAGCTTCATTCAATAGACTTTCTGACCCGACCACGTCGACATCACATTGATAAAACTCACGGTATCTTCCGCGTTGCGGACGATCTGCACGCCACACAGGTTGCACCTGAAAACGCTTAAATGGTAAGGTAATATCATTTTGGTGCATCACAACATAGCGTGCAAACGGCACCGTAAGATCATATCTTAATGCTTTCTCTGATATATGAGGAATGAGCTTATTGGAATTTTTATCATGAAGCAGGTTATCTGGCGCTTTCGCCAAGTAATCACCCGAATTAAGAATCTTAAAGATCAATTTATCACCCTCGTCACCGTATTTACCGGTAAGGGTTGTCAAATTTTCAAATGAAGGGGTCTGTATTTCATTATAGCCATATTTTCTGAATACCGTTTTCAGTGTATCGAAAATATAGTTACGTTTGATCATTTCGGAAGGTGAAAAATCACGCGTTCCTTTTGCCAAAGAAGGTTTTACTGCTGCCATATTTGGCAAAGTTAATAAAATCCTTTATTCTACTTCCAGAATTTTAAGGAATTCACAGGCTTTTTCGGCTGCAGATTTCTCTGCAGATTTCTTATTAAAATCACGGCCAAGTCCACAAACAATACCATCAACGACCGCTTCAATACTAAACATTTTAGAAGACTCTCCTTCCGGATTGTCTGTTTGCCGAAATACGATCTCTTTGCCCGTATGTTGACACCACTCAATCAACCGACTCTTAAAGTTTGTTTCCGTCTGTTCCAATAGATGAATATCGACGTGCGGTTTAATAATTCGATTCAACAAAAAGCTCTTTGTAAAAACATAGCCCCTGTCCAGATAGACTGCCCCTACCAATGCCTCAAAAGCATCACCCAATAAGGATCCCTGTTTATTCGGAAAACTGATCATTCGCGCATCAAACTGGATAAGCTCATTAAAACCCAACTTTCTAGAAAGTTGATTTAGGTTTGCTCTACTGACAATTTTTGAGCGCATTTCAGTCAGGAACCCTTCATCTTTATAAGGATACTTCTTAAATAACAGCTCAGCCACAACCGAACCCAAAACAGCATCACCCAAGAATTCTAAACGTTCGTTGCTATTCTTTGCGCCCTCTTTAATTGTAACGGCAACAGACTTGTGTCTAAAAGCCATCTTGTACAGATGTACATTTCCGGGGACAAATCCAAGCAGGTTTTTTAGTTTTCTAACGTATTCCCGATCTGGCGAAAAATATAATTTATATATCCTTGCAAAAGGCATCTCTTCTAAAAATAAGGCGACAAGTCCTAGTTAAAGAACCTGTCGCTAGCTCATATTATCAAACCATGTTTGAAGGATCAAACATTAAGCTTTATATTTTTTCACAATAACGGTAGCATTATGCCCACCGAAACCGAAAGTGTTGCTCAACGCCGCATTAACTGTACGTTTTTGCGCCTTGTTGAATGTAAAATTCAAGTTGTTATCAATTTCCGGATCGTCTGTAAAGTGATTGATTGTCGGAGGGACAATATCATTTTGAACAGCCAATATAGAAGCGATAGTTTCTATAGCTCCTGCAGCACCCAAAAGGTGACCTGTCATTGATTTAGTTGAACTGATATTCAGTTTATAGGCATGTTCACCAAACAGGTCAACAATAGCCTTCGTTTCACTAATATCACCGACCGGTGTAGAAGTCCCATGAACATTGATATAATCAATATCTGAAAAATCCATCTCTGCATCATTTACAGCCATTGTCATAGCCAATTTTGCGCCCAATCCTTCAGGATGCGATGCTGTGATATGATGTGCATCAGCACTCATTCCACCCCCTGCAATCTCTGCATAGATTTTTGCTCCACGTGCTAAGGCATGCTCCAAACTTTCTAAGATCAAGGCACCTGAACCCTCTCCCGAAACAAAACCATCTCTATCTTTATCAAAAGGACGTGAGGCTGTTTTAGGGTCGTCATTTCTAGTTGACAAAGCATGCATAGCATTGAACCCACCAATTCCAGCCTCATTGACTGTAGCTTCTGATCCACCCGTAACAATCACATCTGCTTTGCCCATACGAATATAGTTAAAAGCATCTATCATTGCATTGGTAGCCGAGGCACAAGCCGATACGGCAGAAAAGTTAGGCCCACGAAGACCATGACGCATTGAAATATGTCCTGGAGCAATATCAACGAGCATCTTAGGAATGAAGAAAGGATTGAAACGAGGTGTTCCATCTCCCTTTGCAAAGTTTGCAACTTCTTCAGTGAAAGTTGTTAACCCCCCTATTCCTGAGCCCCAAATTACTCCGATACGATTTGTATCTAATTTTTCAAAATCTAAGCCAGCATCTTTAATTGCCTCATCTGTTGACGCAATTGCATACTGGACAAAAGGATCGACTTTACGAGCTTCCTTACGATCCATAAATTCATGCGGATCAAACCCCTTTACCTCACATGCAAACTGAGTCTTGAATTTTGACGCATCAAAATGCGTAATAGGAGCAGCTCCGCTTACACCATTTATTAACGCCTCCCAGTAAGCTGAGACGGTATTTCCAATTGGTGTAAGGGCGCCTAATCCTGTTACTACTACTCTTTTAAGCTCCATTTATTACGATTAGCCTAATTAAATTAGTTAGTTAACGTTTTTTTCTAAATAAGCGATTGCTTGACCAACAGTACCAATAGTCTCTGCTTGATCATCAGGAATAGCAACGTTGAATTCTTTTTCAAACTCCATGATCAACTCAACAGTGTCAAGTGAATCAGCACCTAAATCATTAGTGAATGAAGCTTCTGGTGTTACTTCGTTTTCGTCAACACCTAATTTTTCAACGATAATTGCTTTTACTCTTGAAGCGATATCTGACATGATTTTATAGTTTAATTGTTTAATAAATCTGTGCAAAGAAAAATAAATTTCATCAAAATTCAAACCTAAATTGATATTTAGATGAAAGTCACCACGTTAGGCGACCGAACTTATTCGCGTCTTATACTAGCTAACCCACTCTATATTAACTTAGTTCAAGTATAACAAAAAATATTTTGTATTCCAAACGCTCAGCTAATTAACTCAAATTTTACACAAAAAGTATATTCCAACCTTAAATTTATTAGTACCTTCGTTAGCAGAGGAGCATATATTTAAGCATTAAAGTGGTCAATAAGTTAGTAGCAAGATTAGATATGGATATGGACGAAGAGTTGGATTTTACCCTACTCGCCATTACCTGTTCTCTGAAAGATTACCGACTCTGCCATTTTATCAACAAGGAGACTAATCTGAATTTTTCCAGAGGAAAAGAAAGTAAATACGACCATGATGGTCGACAAAAAAACAAACCCGAAGAAGAACTTGAATATCATATTATCTTTGACACAAAGAAAAAAATAAGCTACCACTTCACTGCTTTTCATTACCTTATCCCCGATGCTGATACGGAATATTTTCTTATCAACAATAAGAGCATCGAAGGAACTTATTTAATTCCCGAAAACCCCCACTTTGATTTTTTTATCATTATCAAAAACTACATCTGTGAGGATGACGTGGAACATATTATCAAAAGGATCAGCAAATTACCCGAAGTCGTCATTGCAAAAGAAATATCGCCAAAAATATTGAAATCTAAAGAAAATCTCATATTTTAGCAAACTGTAGGTTAGTGTAGCAAATACACCCCAGTTTAGATCTAAATTAATTCGATTTAGTTTTGACAAAACACAACAATATAGTGAGCTATTTGTTGTGATTAATGAAGAACATTTAAAATACAAAATAACAGATGGAAAAAGTTCAAAAAAGGACTAAAATTGTCGCAACATTAGGCCCTGCCTCGGCAGACAAACAAGTTTTGACCAACATGATTGCCAAAGGGGTTGATGTGTGCCGGTTGAATTTCTCTCATGGCAGCCAGGAAGATCACCTTAAGGTAATCGAAACTATAAATGCAATAAATAATGAAACAGGATTCAATGTTGCCATCTTAGCCGATTTACAAGGTCCAAAAATTAGGATCGGAAAAATGAAAGAAGGTGGCGCTGTTCTCGTGAATGGTTCAAAAGTTGAAATCACAACACACGAACTTATCGGAGACGAAAACAGAATCTACATTACATACGAAAACTTTCCTAACGATGTTGAAGCCAACGAAATCATTTTACTTGATGACGGAAAACTTCAACTTCGTGTTTTAGAGACCAATCATAAAGACACTGTTACCTGTGAAGTTGTACACGGAGGTGTCCTTACTTCACGTAAAGGCGTTAACTTACCAAATACTAAAGTATCGATCCCTTCGTTGACCGAAGAAGATTTAGACAACTTGAATTTTGCCTTGGATCATGGTGCAGACTGGATCGCTATGTCTTTCGTCCGTTCGGCAGAAGATATTTTTCAATGTAAAAAAATCATTGAGGCAAAAGGAAGCCATGCACGTGTAATCGCAAAAGTTGAAAAACCAGAAGCGATTGAAAATATTGATGCAATTATCGAAGCTACAGATGCTGTTATGGTTGCTCGTGGAGATTTGGGTGTTGAGCTTCCAATGGAAGAGGTACCAGGACTTCAAAAGATCATCGTACAGAAATGTAGAGATCTTTCAAAACCAGTGATCATTGCGACACAGATGTTGGAAAGTATGATCACTACACCACGTCCTACACGTGCTGAAGTAAATGACGTAGCCAACTCCGTATTGGATGGAGCGGATGCTGTGATGTTAAGTGGCGAGACTTCAGTCGGTGAATTCCCTGAAATCGTTATCGAAACAATGAGCAAAATCATTATCCACGTGGAACAAACTTCTTATCCTTATTATAATGAGAAAGTTAGTGAAATCCACGACGGAACACTTATTCCGGATGCGATTTGCGCTTCTTCGGTTTACCTTGCTCAAAAAACAAATGCATCTGCAATTGCGGTATTGACATCATCTGGTGCAACAGCGTTTGAAATTACAAGTTATAGACCAAATGTAGATATCTTAGTTTTCACAGGAACACAAAAATTGCTGAAACAACTCAGCCTACTTTGGGGAGTAAAAACTTTTATCTACGACAAGTTCGAAAGCACGGATGGATCTATCCATGATGTTAACAAATTTATTGTAAAAAATAACTACGTTAAACCTGGATCTATCATTATCAATACAGCTTCGACACCGTTAATCGAAAAAGGCAAAACAAATACAATCCGTGTTTCCCAGCTATAATGGACAATAAGGATTAAAGCAAAAAAAAATAGCGTTCTAGATAGAACGCTATTTTTTTTGCTTGTTTGGATACAAGGAGTCGATTTTTAATTTAAAGTCCTTCACCTTTAGCGAATCATTCAAGCGGCTAAAAGGAAGATTGTTTTCTTTCTCATCACCTTTGGGCATTTTTTCCGTTCCCGGCATTGGGGCTAGACCGTCCACACGATTTGGCTTCTTAATGGGCATATGATACTTTTCATCTGAAGAATCCAATTTAAAGACAGGCATCTTTGATTCTTTTTCCTCCATCAAAGGAATCTGCGGCTTTACCTTTACCTGCCCCAAAGCAATCGTGCCTAGCGAAGATAATACCAATAATAATACGTAGCTTTTCATTTTTATATAGTTGTTAAAGAGTATTTGCACTCATTTTCACCAATGAACACGTTATACTCGGCTTATTCACTTCTACAGCAGCAGACTCAACTGCGTAGATTTAATTTATCAATAGGCCAATTCAGCATATAATTTATTTCTATTCACTAATTTACAAACAACAGCACCTATATTTAAACAGATTGCTGTTAAACATTGTTAAAACAGCTTCAAAACACATTAGCATCTTTATATTTGTAACAATTTAAGAAAATATGAGCTACCGGACCTTAAATGGCCACTCACATGGTATAAGGGATGGATACGCAAAAGGTAAATAAACTGAGTGCTATAAACTTTGTGATATATTCAAAATACATTTATTTAACACCCAACCCTAATGAAGAAAAATAGCATTGTATTAATCATTGGACTGATGTCTCTAGCTCTAATTGGGGTATTGGCTATGCAATTCTATTTTCTGAGAGATTCATATCGTCAAAAATCCCAATTATTTGATGAGTCCGTCAATGCTGCGATTACAGCTGTTGCCGGAAAGCTTGAACGACGGGAGGTGGTCGACTTTGCTAAAGTTCAACAGGAACGTAACATTGAAAAATCCAAGCAGGAACAGGCCAAACAACGTCTGTTGGCCGAGCAACTCGAAATACAGTATAGAATTGAAGAATTAAAAAACAAACAACATGTTGTTTTCTCAAACTTCAAAGAGCAAGAAGACCAATTACGTGCTTTGTATCCAAATGTAATTGAAATCAAAAATTCCTTTTACGAAACATACATCAAAAGACCGGAGTACCAGAAATTTATCAAATTTTCTGTTTCAAATGAGCTTACCGACGATAATCTGGTACAAGCTTTTATCATGTTAAATGCGTCCAAAGTAGATGATCAGGTGAATGGGAAAGATGACAGCACGCGGTTTGTTATCCCACTAATGGACCCATTGGTCAATCAACAGACAAAATTCAGGGTAGCCACCTTACCACCAAGAGAGAATGCAAAACTTGCAAAAACCATCTCTGATTTGGAAAAAAGGCTCGATGTGCTAAACAGAAAGAATTCTTGGTCCGGTTTCAACGTTTACGACTCCGTTGCTATGCTCGGTGGTAAAAAGGCAGATTACATCGAAGATGTTGCTATTGGAATGGAGCTAGCAAAGCGTCCGTTAAAGGATCGGTTGAATGTCATCATTGTCCAGGAACTGATCAAAGATGAGTTGGCTCAACGCGATATTAAAGCTCCTTTTAATATTGAAATATGGAGTACAAACAATATATTACTAAATAATATTTTAAACGAAGCCGCTCTAAATAACCCGACAAATACAACAAAATACTCGACCGCACTTTTTAAAGGTGATATCGGTGCTGCGCCAGGGAAATTAACAATCTATTTTCCCAATAAAAAGGCGATAATCGCAGATAATATGGGCTATCTGTTACTACCTATGCTGGCACTACTTTTCTTGTTGGTGGGTTGTTTTGCTTATACACTGATTATCATCTTCAGACAAAAGAAAGTTTCGGAAATGAAAACAGATTTCATCAACAACATGACGCATGAGTTTAAAACACCTGTTGCAACAATTATGATTGCCAGCGAGTCACTTAAAGATCCAGACATCAATGCCGACCATAAGCGCGTTCAGAAATTGGCTAATATCATCTACGACGAAAATGTTAGACTCGGAAATCACATCGAACGTGTGCTTGACCTAGCCCGATTGGAAAAGGAAACATTAAAGTTAGACCAGGTGGATGTGCATATTAATGATCTTGTCTCAGCAGTTACCGACAGTATGCAGTTAAGGATGCAAAATATCGGCGGAAAATTTTCCATAGATCTAGCGGCGGCGAAAGATGTTGTTGTTGGTGACGAGCTGCATTTTTCAAATGTATTTTATAATCTACTGGATAATGCAATTAAGTACAACAAAGGAGATCTGCATGTGAATATTCAATCCAAAAATGTTGGTGATACCATTGTTATCACCATTGCCGACAACGGTATTGGGATGAGTCGGGATCACCTGCAAAAGATTTTCGACCAGTTCTACCGTATTCCAACTGGAAATGTTCATAATGTCAAAGGATTTGGTCTTGGCTTAAGTTATGTCCAGGACATCCTGAGAAGGCTGAACGGAAAAATTACAGTTAAAAGTGAAAAAGATAAGGGCACGACCTTTGAAGTAATTTTGCCTATTAAAAAATAAAACGTTCCTTTTTTGTATATTTCCTCTTTAAAAAATTTCAAAGGTTGAGGAAAGCTGATTTATCAGCATCAAGGGACATTGGTGAAAATTAATATAATCATTATGCAAAAGATATTATTAGCAGAAGATGATCCTAATTTGGGGGATCTTTTAAAAGACTATCTCGAATTAAAGGGAAAATTTGACGTCACATTATGCACAGATGGAGATGAAGCGATTTCTCAATTCAAAAAAAATAACTACGACCTCTGTATTTTCGATGTCATGATGCCAAAAAAGGACGGATTTACAGTTGGACGTGAAATCAGAAAAACAAACAATACTGTTCCTATTATCTTTGCCACAGCAAAGGGGATGATGGAAGATAAAACCGAAGCCTTTGAATTAGGGGGAGATGATTATATCACAAAGCCTTTTCGAGTGGAGGAATTATTGCTCCGCATCAATGCTTTGCTGAAACGCAGTGTTCGAGACAAAGAAGAGGAAGTGGTTGCTGATAAATTTGAAATTGGTGATTATTTCTTTGATTATACAAGTCAGCAAATTTCTTACAAAGGACAGATGCAAAAACTATCCACCAAAGAAGCGGAACTACTACGCTTGCTTTGTTTAAAGAAAAATGATGTGCTGACCCGGGAAGAAGCTTTATTAAAAATATGGCATGATGACAACTACTTTACAGGTAGAAGTATGGATGTATTTCTCAGTAAACTTCGTAAATATCTAAAAGAAGATAGTAAAGTTGAAATTGTCAATGTGCACGGAAAAGGTTACAAACTTTTGGTGAGCTAAAAGAATGGGGAATGAGAAACAGTCATTCCCCATTTTTTATGCTACACGGCGTATTGAAACATGGCATACACTAAATCATGGATGAAAAGAAAAGAACAAAACAATTTTATCCATAGTAGAATATAAAAAATTGACGCACTTTTATAAAAAATTTGCATTTCAAAAAGAAATGTTCTAACTTAGCGTCGCTTATAGAGAAAGGCAGAGGGAATAGACCCGATGAAGCCTTAGCAACCTGTCCCTTGACAAGGTGCTAAATTCTACCCTACTTGATATGGGAATGATAAGCCGAAGTCACCAAATTCTAGTGTGTCCTTCTCTCTCTAGCAAGAAATATAGTTGAAAAAGAAATATTAAAAACATTCATTATGTTATTGACTAACAATTTAGGTTACCCTCGTGTGGGCGCGTTCCGCGAATTGAAAAAAGCCAATGAGGCCTATTGGGCTAAAAAATCTTCTGTTGAGGAATTATTGGACACAGCAAAAAAAATTCGTGAAGGCAATTGGAAAACACAAAAAGATGCTGGAATAGATTTGATCCCTTCCAATGATTTCTCTTTTTACGATCAAGTATTGGATTTAACCCTTACTGTTGGTGCAATTCCTGCTCGTTACCATTCTTTGTTGAATAAAGTAGACAACAACTACAGCTTAGACTTATATTTTGCCATGGCGCGCGGATTCCAACAAGAAGGAATCGATGTGACTGCAATGGAGATGACCAAGTGGTTGGATACCAACTACCACTATATGGTTCCTGAATTCACAAAAGATCAAGAGTTTAAATTGACTTCTGAGAAATTCTTAAATGAATACAACGAGGCAAAATCATTGGGTATTGAGACAAAACCTGTTTTATTAGGCCCAATCACTTACCTTTTGATCGGTAAAGAAAAAGAAGCTGGTTTCGACCGTATCGACCTATTAGACAAATTAATTCCTGTATATGAGCAAATCTTGTCTAAATTGGCAGAAGCTGGAGCACAATATGTTCAGATCGACGAGCCTTTCTTGGCATTGGATTTAGATGCAAAAGTAAAAGCATTATACCAACCTACGTTTGAGAAATTGGCTGCTGCTGCCAAAAACATCAAATTAATCGCGACGACTTACTTCGAAGCTTTAAAAGACAACGAAGATATCGCAGTTAACCTACCTATCCATGCTTTACATTTGGATTTGGTACGCGGTGAAAACCAGTTGGATACGGTACTAGCTAAGGTTCCTGCTTCATTAACATTATCTTTGGGTATTGTTGAAGGCCGTAACATCTGGAAAAATGATTACGAAAAATCATTGGTTAAAATCAAACAAGCTGTTGATGCATTAGGAAAAGACCGTGTATGGGTAGCTCCTTCTTCATCATTGTTGCACGTTCCTTTTGACTTAGACAATGAACACAATGAGCAATCGCTACCAGCTGAAGTAAAAAACTGGTTAGCTTTCGCTAAACAAAAATTAGCTGAGGTAAAAGACTTGGCCGTATTAGCAGAAGGTGAAGTTGATACTGAAACAGCAAAACGCTTCGAAGCGAACAAAGCTGCAGCTGAAAGCCGTCGTACTTCTCCACTGATCCACAAACCAGAGGTTAAAACACGTACAAGCAATATCACTGATGACGATGCGAAACGTACTTCAGCATTTGCTGACCGTAAAGCAGCGCAACAAGCGAAGTTCAACTTGCCGGCATTCCCTACCACAACTATTGGTTCATTCCCACAAACGAAAGATGTTCGTAAATGGAGAGCAGACCTGAAAAAAGGTGCTATCACGCAGGCAGAGTACGATAAAGCAATCGCAGAAGAAACTGAAAACACAATCCGTCTTCAAGAGCAATTGGATATCGACGTATTAGTACACGGCGAATTCGAACGTAACGACATGGTTGAATACTTCGGTGAACAATTGGCTGGTTACGCTTTCACACAAAACGGCTGGGTACAATCTTACGGTTCACGTTGTGTAAAACCTCCTATTATCTATGGTGATGTATACCGTCCTGAAGATATGACTGTCCGTTGGTCTTCATACGCTCAATCATTGACTAACCGTCCGGTTAAAGGTATGTTGACTGGTCCGGTTACCATCTTACAATGGTCTTTCGTACGTAATGACCAACCGCGTTCAACAACGACTTACCAAATTGCATTGGCGATCTTAGACGAAGTACAAGCGTTGGAAAAAGCAGGTATCAAAATCATACAAATCGATGAACCAGCAATCCGTGAAGGATTACCGCTACGTAAAGCTGATCAAAAAGATTACCTGAACTGGGCAGTACGTGCTTTCCGTGTTTCTTCATCAAATGTAGAAGACGATACACAGATTCACACACACATGTGTTACTCTGAGTTCAATAATGTAATCGAAGATATCGCTGCAATGGATGCTGACGTCATCACAATTGAGACTTCACGTTCTCAAATGAAATTGTTGAATGCTTTCGCTGGTGATTTCAAATATCCAAACGATATTGGTCCAGGTGTTTATGACATTCACTCACCACGTGTTCCAAGCAAAGATGAGATGGTAGATCTATTGCGTAAAGCAAAAGCAGTAGTTCCAGCAGAACAACTTTGGGTTAACCCTGACTGTGGTTTGAAAACTCGTGCTTGGCCAGAAACCAAAGCGGCTTTAGAGTCGATGGTTGAGGCTGCGAAAATCTTAAGAGCAGAATAATTCTTAAACTATATTGATAAAGCCCTAGATGAAATTTCATCTAGGGCTTCTTTATTGGACCTTGGTTCAAAACAAAAACCGTCATTCGGATAATGTGAGACTATTTTCGAGTGTTCTTCCTTTCTTTCTTGTTTTCCTTTTCTTTCCCGTTCTTAATTTCCTGTTTCCCCTTAATCCGATCTTCAATCGACTTCAGGCTTGACGAAAAATCAAGATCAACATTCTCAAGTTGTGCCATTTTTAACGCCTTCAATGCCTTTTTGTATTTTCTCAATTTTTCAAATAAAAGTGCTTTCTTGATCCATATCCCTGTCAAGGGCATCGCCGGAAGTGTCAAAGCAAATTTAATCGTCTTTTTTACAGCTTCATACTCCCCCATATCAATCAGTGTCTGAATGAAATAAGGATATACCTCCAGTGCCTGCACATTATGCACCAAAGCTTCCTGGAAATACCTTTTTGCCTGCTCATAGTCCAATAGCTGTTCGGCATGAACTCTTCCCATCAAACACAGCGCCATTGTATTGGACTCATCATAAGACAGCGCATAGGATAAGGATTCCATGGTCTCCTCCAAATACATTGGATAGTTATCCAGTGCCTGAAGGACATATTTATTTACTGAATTCATAAAATTTTCTAAAACATAACATTCATATCCAGCTTTCACAATCATCTTGAAAGTAACTGGATTTCTAAAACTCTATAATAAGCTAAGCATATTGGAACAGTGGGCCACCATTTAGAGAGCCAATTTTTAGCCAATATCAACGTAGGTTACTTAACGTATTAAAAAAAAAGATTAGGAAAGGGCCGTATTCCGAAGAATATTCCCGAGAATCTTCTCTGTGGACGAAGCGGGATTTTCTAATATTGCAAACATATTCTTCCGTTTTTATTAATTACTCTGTTAAATTGCAAAGATTCAAAATATTTACCACATTCCCAAAAACTTTTGATTATTAATCTGTTATATCTCACAGCACGATATTGGCATATTATTGTCGCATCAATTTTGCTGAAATTCAATGACTATTTCCCCATCTTTAGACTATGGAAAGTCAATCAGCTAATCAATTAATCAAACTATCAAGAAAACGTAAGGGACTAACGCAGCAGGAACTCGCCGATCAGGCGGGTGTATCCCTAAGAACAGTGCAACGCATCGAAAAAGGCACTGAAGAAATCAGCGGATTTAGTCTCAAACAGATCAGTCAAATCTTAGAAATACCTTTAGAACAACTCATTATGCCAAATGTAAATCAAATCAGTATCGACAACAATCAAACAGGAAGTATTAAAGCGCTATATTTAGCATCGCTCACCTTTCTGGTCAATCCATTATTAGGATTATTGGTCCCAGCGATTATGGGCTATACGAAGCAAAATAAAGACGCCTTTTACAGTAAGCACCTAAAAAAAATAATTGTAATACATGCTGTTGGACTATTTTTTCTCGGAAGTTTCATAGGCTATATTATTATTGCAGATTTTTTTAAGATTTCACTACCGTCTTTTTTAAGCGATATATTCAATAGCGCCTATTTTTTACTCATCCCAGTATGCTACTACATATTGATTCTAACCTTCACTATTTTTAATTATATCACAATAAGGAAGGCCAAGCTCAGTGCTGCAAACTAAACCAATACAAATGAATTTGTTGCGTTCAAAATCATAGCGGTTTCTTTTGAACGATCAATACCCAATCATTCTCCAGCAACAGATAGCCTGTTTCATAAATAAAGTTATAGGTCTGTCCCTTGTTATTGGAAAAAGTATGTGTATGGAACTTAAAATCAAATCCCAATCGCTTTAACTTTTCCCGTTGTATCTTGATCATACCCTCCCCACTCAACGCTTCCAATAAAATACGACGGTTTTTTCGTAGGATATTATTCACATTGCGCACCATATTGGTCTGGTCGCTATTTAATTTATTGTTATAGGCGTTCCGGCAAGCATCATCACAAAATCGCTTGTCAGAACGGCCATATATATCCTTGCCACATTCAAGGCAAACTTTCTCGACAGAACTCATAACGGAAGATTAAACGACAACAAACGGTTACAATCGACTATAGTCGAATACAAATGGTAAATAGACGACTATAGTCTTTTCTCCGCCCCACCTTTGCTTAAGATCATCTGGCATCAATAGCCAATGACCGTCAACTAAAATAAGAATTATTAAAAACATTTAAAAATTAGACGCATGAGCACATTACGCAACAAAGTACAATTGGTTGGTCATTTAGGAAACGACCCATTAATCAAAACAACTTCCACCGGCACCAATTATTCCGTATTACGTCTCGCCACCAATGATCTCTTCAAGAACAAAGCCGGCGAGTGGGTTGAAGAAGTTCAATGGCATACACTCGTGGTTTGGGGTAATCAAAACAATACCATTGAAAAGAAATGCCAACGTGGGACCAAACTCATGGTTGAGGGCAAACTCACCTATCGTAATTATGAGAATGCAGATGGGGTAAAACAATATGTCACAGAAATTAAAGTAGATAATTTCTTGGTTTTATCAGAGTCAAACGGTGCCAAAGAAGACAGCCCAACACTTCCGGATGAAAATGAAGATGACCTCCCCTTCTAGTAGGGTCGGCGAGGTAGATTTTTCAAGCCTCTACCTCGTCGATTGTTCACAACTTATTTTGTTAGGCTTGCTGTCAACGCTCTTCCTAGGTTCTCAGCATAAGCCTTCCATAATTTGGCATCTTCCGGTGTAAACTTAGAAACAGCTTCAGTTTCTTTGGTCGCCCATTCCTGTCGTTTGGACGCAAGCTCCTTAAGCTTAACAACATCGCCACTTTTAGCAACAGTGATAAATTCCTTAATATATTTTGTGTAATCCTCCGCTAATTTTTGTGTCTCAACAGAACTAAATTTAGGTATTGGCACTTCGCCGCCTCTATTTTCCAACAGCGTTTTAGCCGTATCTTTTTTAATGTCAATAGCGGCAGTCGTATCTTTTACTTCGACTTTTTTAGTCGTGGAATTATTACAGGAAATAACAAAAAATCCAGCAATTAATGCTAATAAGGTTACTTTCTTCATCTATTTAAATTTAGTTTTTTATCCATGGTAATTTAGCCGTTTATGCATGTTGTACTGAAACTAAATAAATCACACTACTTTTAGCGGATCGACAAGTTCATCATTATCTATCTTACTTATAACATTACCGATTTATAACATTACCGTCCTTGAGATTTATTCTTACCAATAAAAACTAACTCTCTGTTGATGATACATTATCGTACTATCCAGGTACTGACTCCTTATCTTGGATCGGATCCTGCACAAATTTCCATTTTTATTGTGAGATAACAGTTTAGAATAAGCTATCATGAACCAAAGACGTGAATCAACAGCGCAAAAGTTTTACTTTATTGTCGAACTAATTTAATTACAATGCCCGACTTCACAAAATTTTTTGTGGGCATTCACATCTTCAGACCTGATTTAGTAGTCTTCTTTTCTTGCAGGAAAGTCAGCATCAGATCAACTTCAAAGCCGCTTTTAGCAGGTGTATTACAAGGGGTTAACAGGGGGGGGGTAACAGGGGTATAGCAGGGGTAAATCCCTGCAAACCCCTTGTTAACCCCCTATAAGTATAGTACAACAACACCATTAACCTAGAATATGGTAACAATATGTAAATACGCTCGATACCGGCAATACCAAATAAACAGCAGGGAAAAGTTCCACGCAATTATATTCGCTCAAACTTGGCATACAATTTCCAGAAATATGCTTTCTCTCCCAAAGTGAAATCAACCTTCTTCCAGACATTTAAGGCTAAACTAATCTCCTTTTCCTGCAAACTGTATTTTCCAATAAAGAACTCTTCCTCGGAAAAATACAAACCAAAGGCCTTATCCAAAGTATGTAAGCTCTGAACATCAACTTCTTCAAAAAACAAAATGGATTGAGGGCTAGCCAAAAAATCGCTCGGTACCGGAATAGCGTCAGCATATTCGATTGCGATGAGACGGTTCCTACTTTGCAAAGGAAATTCAATTATTGGAAGCTCATCTAATTTCGAAAAATGAGTACTCGCTTCAAAAATAGCATCCCGTTCCAGCAGCGGGATTTGTAACAATCTTTTACGTCCAATAATTGAAACATTTGGCTCAAAATAATCATTGAAATTAAGAATTTCATTGACAGATAGATTTTTTTCAATAAGATGCTGCACAGGAATGCCAAAATAATTTGCAATCTTAAGAACAATCTCAATTTTTGGTTCCGCACGCATTTCTTCGTAAGACGAAATATTACCTCTAGTAAGATTAAAAACATCCCCAAATGCCTGTTGGCTCATTCCTTTCACTTTTCTTAATTTCTTAATATTGTTCCCTACGTTACTCATTTTAAAAAAAATTGAATTTTTATTGCAAAATATTTTTGCATTTTTATTACCTTTATGCAAAGAATATGTGCAATATATAAAAAACTTGATTATGTACTTCTCAAAAATTGAAAATTATATCGCCAACATCGGTTACAACATTACCCATAAGGATACAAAAGAAGGAATCTTTGTCATCGAAAATGAAGACGACGGAATTCGTAACCTCATTGTAGGCATTGCCCAACCCATCCTGATTTTTGAGCAATACCTTTTTACAATCAGCAATGACAGCATGGATATGTTCAAATCACTATTGATAAAAAATAGAGATATTATCCACGGCGGATTTGCGTTAACGGAAGATGGTACCAAAGTTATATTTCGGTATACGTTACAAATACATAATCTCGACCAGAACGAATTCGATGCAGCCATCAATTCGCTGAGTCTGTTGATGAGTGAATATTATAATCAGTTAATAAGTTTTTCAAAATTATAGAATAATGAATATTTTTAAGAGAATTTTCAGAATCGGTCAAGCAGAGATCCACGCAGTCGTGGACAAAATGGAAGACCCCATCAAAATGACGGAACAGGGTATCCGTGAGATGAAAGAGGACCTGGAACAATCGTTGGAAGCCTATGCTAAAGTGAAGGCCTTAGCCATACGGACCCAAAACAATTGTGAAAAGAAAAAAGAAGAAGCCAATGAATTTGAGAACAAAGCTATTCTATTACTCCAAAAGGCACAAAAGGGAGAGCTAACGGCAGAAAAGGCCGAAGGTCTGGCAAAGGAAGCGCTGTTGCTGAAAAAACAGTTATTAATCGAAGCTAGTGAATTGGAGAAACAAGCTATGATTCATCAAAGTTCAGCCGATGAGCTACACAAAAATGTAGACATTCTCAAATTCAATATATCGAAATGGGAAGGTGAACTCTCCACATTAAAGGCACGTGTAAAGGTCTCTAACGCAGCTAAAATGGTCAATCGGCAGCTCGCTAATATCGATTCCAATAGTACGATTTCCATGTTAGAACGTATGAAAGAGAAAGTCGAGGAAGACGAGGCACTAGCGAAGGCCTATGGCGAGATTGCGCTAGGCAACAAAAGTAAAGTTGATGAGATTAACGAGACCATCGGCGGGTCTGAAGCCGTCAACAACGAATTAGAAGAACTAAAAAGAAAATTAAATAGTGATGAAAAGATTTGAGTATAAAACGCTAAAAATTGAGCCTAAGGGTTTCTGGGGAACAAAGTTGGACTCCGAAAAAATTGATGAAATCTTAAATGATCTTGGAAATCAAGGCTGGGAATTGGTAACCATGCAAGACCTTGAGGTCAATGGCAATTCCTGGTCGTTCCATTACACATTCAAAAGGGAGAAAATTTAAACAATAACACGATGACAGAACTAATCAATATCTTATTCAATCCATTATCCAATGGAATTATGACAGTCTTAACTGGCATGTCTGTAGTGTATTGGTTATTTATGTTTCTGATGGGTGATGGAGTACATCTCTTTGATGCCGATGCAGATATAGACCTGCATCCTACGCCTGATGTCACGGACGTCGATGGCTCACATGATATCGCATCTGAGGGGGGCGATCATGCGCACCATCATCATACGGATACGGACGCTAATACAGAAACCGGCTTTTTTGCAAAAGCAATGGATTACATCAATGTTGGCAAAGTACCCATCATGCTTATTGTAACACTATTCAAATTTATAGGCTGGATAATTACCATTGTTTCTTCGCTCTTTATCGATGTTGCTTCTTGGGGAATAAAGTCTGTATTAATCCTAATCCCCGTTTTCATTGTTACATTTATATTAATGCATTTTCTGACCAAACCCTTAGCTAAAATGTTTAAAACTATAGGTTACAATGGCGAAGAAAGTCACGATTTTCTTGGTCGCATGGGTAAAATGAGAGCCAGTATTGAAGGCAAGAAAATAGGTTCTGCCGAATTTATCATCCAACAGGACCCTATTCGCCTCAATGTTGTCAGCCACAATGGGGAGAAAATAGGCTACGGAGACGATGTCATTATTGTTGACGAATCCAAGGACAAGAAATATTATTATGTGACCAAAGAAATCACGATAGACAATATTTAATGAAAAAAGAAGAAAGGACTCGACACCTAAACAACTGTTCTAAAAGAACGGGTTTTTATTCCTTTACATCCTAATCGTAAACCCAACTATTAAAATCTAAATAAATACAAATCATATGCTATATCAACCTCTTTTATTTTTAAGTGGCTTAAACGGAATTATACTTTTAATTGTCGGATTGGCTGTCTTTTTAATTTTTGCATTCTTTGTTGTATTGAGTGCATTCTATAAGAAAATTCCACAAGGGAAAGCAATTGTCCGTACTGGTGTTGGTGGTACAAAAGTAGCATTCAACAAAGGAATGTATGTTGTACCCGTATTTCACAAGATGGAGATCATGGACATCTCAATCAAAAAAATTGAGATTGCCCGTATGCAAGGTGAAGGTTTGATCTGCAAGGACAACATTCGTGCAGATATCAAAGTTGCTTTCTTCGTTCGCGTCAATAAAAGTGTGGATGATGTGATCAATGTTGCCCAAAATTTAGGTTGTGATCGTGCAAGTGAGCCAGAAACATTAAAAAGCATTTTTGAATCTAAATTCTCCGAGGCCCTAAAAACAGTCGGTAAGAAATTTGATTTCATCGAATTGTATGAAGCCCGTCGGGAATTTCGTGACGAAATTTTGGATATCATCGGAACTGACCTGAACGGTTATATTCTAGATGACTGTGCAATCGACTATCTTGAGCAGACAGATATTGAGCATCTCAATCCAAACAATATCTTAGACAGTGAAGGCATTAAAAAAATAACGGAGCTAACAGCCAAGCAAAATATCAATGCCAATTTTATCCGTCGTGACGAAGAGAAGTTGATCAGAAAGCAAAACGTGGAAGCTCGTGAAGCGATTTTGGAACTTGATCGTCAACTTGCTGAAAAAGAAGAAAAACAAAAACGGGAAATTGATAACATCAGAGCACGCGAAGAAGCAGAAATAGCAAAGGTCCGTGAAGAAGAACGTCTCAAGTACGAAAGTGTCCGGATTTCTACCGAAGAGCAACTGGCAGTACAGGAAGAAAATAAGCTGCGTCAGATTATCATTGCTGAGAAAAACAAACAGCGCACGGACGCAGTGGAAGCAGAACGCGTAGAGAAAGACCGTGCTTTGGAACAAACTGAACGTGAGCGCATTGTTACTTTGGCTCAAATCGACAAAGAACGCTCTATCGAGACGGAGAAGAAAAGTATCCAAGGTGTTATCAAGGAACGCGTACAATTGGAGAAAGGGGTTATTGAAGAGCAACAAGGCGTCCGAGACATCGAAGTATTCCGTGAAGTAGAACGAAAGAAACAAGCGGGTGTTATTGCGGCATCACAAGAAGCAGAAGAAAAATTAATATTCACTGTTAAGGCGGCCGAAGCTGCAAAAATCGCAGCAGAACAGGAAGCGGAGAAAAAAGTAATCGATGCAGAGGCCGCTCGTAAAATTGCCGAAAAACGTGCTCAGGAATTATTGATCGATGCTGAAGCGAAAAAAGAAGCATCGCTGAAGGAAGCCGAAAGTCGTAAGATTATTGCTGAAGCACAAGCCAAAGAAGAAGCCGCGCTTGGCTTATCCGAAGCTGAAGTAATGGTTGCAAAAGCCGAAGCCGAAGAAAAACAAGGTACCGTTGAAGCTAATGTGATCGAGAAGAAAGCTGAAGCAATGCGTAAAGAGGGCTTAGCACAAGCGGAAGTTGTTCGTGAGAAAGCACTTGCTGAAGCAAAAGGTATCGAAGAGAAAGCTGAGGCGATGAAGAAATTGGATGGTGTGGGCAGAGATCACGAAGAATTCAAATTGCAATTGCAAAAAGAACGTGATATTGAACTCGCACACATCAATATCCAAAAAGACATTGCTCAAGCACAAGCTGGCGTATTGTCGGAAGCACTTAAAACGGCAAAAATAGATATCGTTGGTGGCGAAACCATGTTCTTTGAGAATATCGTCCGTCAAGTTTCCAATTCCAAAGGTTTTGATCACTTGATTGACAACTCTAAACATGCCACAGCTATTAAGAATTCACTGATAGGTCCAGATGGACAAGGAGACCTTGCAGAGAAGGTGCGTGGATTAGCCGATAAATATGGAATTTCCACAAACGATATAAAGAACCTCACAGTTTCAGCAGCATTGATTAAACTTCAACAAGCGGCGACTGACGCTGAAAATGGCGAAGACAAAAGCTTTATCAATTCTTTGTTCGGATTGGCGAAAAACTTGGGCATATCCAATAAAAAGCTGTCGTAATTAATACCCATTATTACCTGCAGATAATGTTCATAATCACTGCAGGTAATAAATAATGATTCTACCACATATACAAAGTCGATAAAGCTCAGTTTTATGCCAGAAGAAAACGTAATAAATCAGAACGACTCCCTTGATCAAGGTGCATACGAGATTATTCGGAAGCGACTTCTTACACAAAAAGAAGAGCTTTCTATCAAACTCCAGCAACTAAATAATGCCCGCAAGGAAGTCTTTAATGCGACAAGTTTTATACTCAAGGCCAACCAACGGATCACCACAGAAAATAACTGTGTTGCTCGCGGTATTTTAGCCCTGGATAATCTATGTATATTCGGTTATAACGTCCATTTTGGGTTACGTACCGAAATTAAACTCGAAGATGTTTTCAGTGTATATACGTTCGAAAACAATCAATTTATCCCACAATCGCTCGAGCTGATCAATGATCCTAATTTCATTGGCGATTATCAAAATTTATATAAATACTATCGCGACTCGATCTTCTCCAAGTTTCGACGTACGGAAAACTATCTTTATATGATCTTTCAGACCAGCAAAAATCCTGCTGACCTGAAGGCATTCAAGTGGTTGATTAAAGACGGAACGCTCCAATATCAGGACGACCGCAGCATTCATGAGGTTAAATTGCCTAATCAGTTTGAGTTTGACTGGACGAAAACAACCTTAGAAGACCGTCGCCTCGGAAAACACCCGCACATTTCCATTAAGGACAAGATCTTTATAGAAGCGATCAATGGCGATATTACTTTTAAAATTGAAAACAATACCGATACGGGAAAAGGAATCTTCTCCGAAAAAGTTTCAAACGCAGACCAACAACTGGATGATGCGGATTACTATTATGCAGACCTTGGCAATTTGATTGCCGTTCGCATTAAACCGTATCAAGAAGATTTCCGTGCATTTGTCTTTAACCAACGGACAAAAGAAGTTGTGAACCTTAAATCACTTAATGAATCGGCCATTCTACTGCCCGATAGTCAAGGAATCATTTTTTCTAACGGATACTACCTGCAGAATGGCACCCATAAAATCTTTGACGTCCAGTTTGACCAGGTTAGTTTCCTTAGACGCATAGCATCACCAAACGGCGAAGACTTTCTCTATATCTTTTGTCAGGAGGAAACGAATACCTACATCTTACTGTCTTATAACATCATTCAGCAGCATGTCGAAACTCCGATCATCTGCAATGGCTTCACCCTTTTCAAAGACGGTAGTTTAATTTACTTTCACACAGAGGCCGAAGCAACAAGGCATCATCAGGTTCAGATCTGGGAAACCCCTTACATGGCCGTACTCAAAGAAAATGAGCTAAAAAAAGACGATCCGCTTTATAAGGTCGGCAATAAACAGATCGTACAAGCCATGGCCGAGGCACAAGAAGTCATACAGCTCATCAACAAAGAAGACAGTTATGAAGGCCTTTACGAGGATATACTCAAAAAATCGACTGTCCTACTTGACTCCTATTTTTGGATAAAGGATGAAGCCTTGTCAAATCTTGGGCAGCCACTGGCACAGATCAAGGAGGTCGCCAATACAGCAATTGACGAATTTGTTAAGGTCCAAGCCCAACGTAAATACGCCACAGAGCTCAATAGCAGTGCCGAGAAGAAAATGGAGGAGCTTACCTTTTCCATCAATAGTACAGTAGTCGAGAAGCTTGATCAACTTGTTCATCAACTGGCAGATTCACGTCGTTTACAAGGCGAAATCATTGACCTCAAAAATGTCAAATATATTGATGTAGTCCGCATCGATGCTTTACTCGATAAACTACAGTCAATCACCACCGAACTCGCCGAAAAGACAATTGCCTTCTTGCTTCGCGACGAGGCTTTACACCCCTATGAGCAGAAAGTGGAGCAACAGAAAAACAATGTTGCTGCAATTATCAAAGTCTATGACGCCAAGGCGATCGAGGAAGCCAATTCGGCTATATCGAGCGAGCTGGAGCTGTTGATCGATATTCTAAACAGTTTAAAAATCGACGACTCCACTCAAACCACCAAAATCATCGAAAAGATAGCTGTTATTTTCTCTTCCTTGAATGAAGTCCGGTCGCAGCTTACACGCAAACTCAATTCATTAAAAAGTACGGAAGCCATTGCAGAATTTTCTGCCCAACTTACGTTACTGGAGCAGTCTGTCACCAACTACCTTGAACTCTCTACGACAACAGAAAAAGTAGACGAGTATTATACCAAGGTCATTGTTCAACTGGAAGAACTTGAAAGTAAGTTCTCAGAATTTGAGGACTTCGCCCTGAAGATAGCAGATAAGCGCGATGAAATCATCAAAGCATTTAATTCCCGCAGAGAGCAAATCGTTGAACAGATCAACAAACGAAGCTCTTCACTCGAACAAATTGGCCTTCGTGTATTAAAGAATATCGAAAACAAGTCAAAGACATTTGCAACGCGTGAGGAAATCCTAAGTTTCTTTGCTTCAGATTTGATGATTGACAAAATCAGACAACTTGTGCAAGAACTGAAAACGCTCAGTGATGTTTCAAAAGCTGAAAATCTTGAAAACCTACTCAAAAAATCTCAAGAGGATGCATTACGCGTTTTACGTGACAAGAATGATCTTTTTGTAGATGGAGAGAACATTATTGCTCTTGGTAAGCATAAATTTGCCGTCAATAATCAGTCACTCAGTTTAACGCTCTTGCGCAAAAATGACGAAATATACTTCCATCTTACCGGAACGAGCTTCTATCAAAAAGTCAAAGGTTCCGAAATTGAAAACTTTAGAGATATTTGGGATCAGGAACTGATTTCCGAAAACAAAGATGTATACCGAGCTGAATATCTCGCTTATAAAACATTCCTTGCTTCTAAAGGACAGCACGATTTTGATGCCAACCTGTTTATCAATCAGACTGTCGAGCAAAGTTATTCGGAAGGTTATGTCAAAGGAGTGCATAATTTTGATGCCCTGGTAATCTATGATACCATCAAACAGCTAGACAGCAAGCTTGATCTTTTACGTTACGATCCTCATTTGCGTGCTATGGCGCAGTTGTTTTGGCATTCACTGGCCCAAGACCAACAGGAAAAACAGAAAGCGTTGATCCAGTCTACACACGCCGTATTAAAAGCATTTCCAAATTCCACACGCTACCAATCTGTCGTTGAGGAACTCACAAAATTATTTAACAATTGGGACACGCAATTGGATCGCTCGACAATTAATGGAGAGGAGATCGCGAGCTATCTTTTCCAGACTTTCACAAGCTACAGCAAGTTTGTCGTCAGTGAGCAATCGGATGAACTGAAGAAGGCTTTCATCAGGCTATTGGAAAACAAAAAGAGTTTCAAACTCTTTGAAGCAGATATTCAGCATACACAATTTAGCCTCGTAGACCGTTTCTATTTGACTTTAAATTGGCTAAATTCTTTTATCGACGAGAACAGTGACTACCAGGCTTTCCACAAGTACATTGAGGAAACTGCAGTCACACTTCTTTATCCAAAAGATGAATACCAATTGATCATCGCCAAAGACAATGCCCTCATCCAGGGATTAAAGGGAAATCATCCTATCTTGAACAATGGAGAAGAACAGATTCAATACCATCAATTTCTGCGTAGGTTGAAGACATTTACCGAATTGAATGCCCCTCGTTTTCAAGAATTCGCTTCTTTGAAGGAGCAGCTTGGAAAAACATATGCCAAGGAGCTGAAAATCGGAGAATTTGAACCAAAAGTCTTAACATCTTTTGTCCGAAATAAGTTGATCAACGAGGTTTACTTTCCATTGATCGGAAATAACCTGGCTAAACAACTTGGGGCAGCTGGCGACAATAAACGTACCGCCAGAATGGGTATGCTTCTCCTCATTTCTCCACCAGGTTACGGAAAGACAACATTGATGGAATACCTCGCGAAAACAATGGGATTACATTTTGTGAAAATCAACGGACCTACAATTGGACATTCCATTACTTCGATTGATCCTGTGGAGGCCAAAACTTCCGGGGAACGTGAGGAACTTAAGAAGATTAATCTTGCTTTCGAAATGGCCGACAATGTGATGCTCTACCTCGATGATATCCAACATTTGAATCCGGAATTTCTACAGAAATTTATTTCATTGGCTGACGGGCAACGTAAGATCGATGGTATTTTTGAAGGCGAGAGTAAAACATATGATTTGCGCGGGAAAAGATTCTGCATCGTAATGGCTGGAAACCCCTATACAGAAAGCGGGTCCAAATTTCAGATTCCAGATATGCTTGCCAACCGTGCCGATGTCTACAATCTAGGGGATGTGATCGGTGATACCGAAGCACTATTCAATCTAAGCTTGATCGAAAATACGGCAATTGAAAACAGCTACCTTGAAAAAATAGCAAGCAAATCCTTCAACGATTTTTATGCTTTAGTGAACTACGCGCAATCGGTGGTAGACCAACTTCCCGATTTAGAAGGCAATTACCTGAAGCAAGATATCGATGATTTTATAACGGTATTAAAACATGTATTAAAGATCAGAAATGTTGTCATCAAGGTCAATCAAAATTATATTCAAAGTGCGGCCATGCAGGATAATTACCGAACAGAACCGCCGTTCAAAATGCAAGGATCCTACCGGAATATGAGCAAGCTCGTTGCGCAAGTTGTGCCCATGATGAACGATCAGGAAATCGATCAAGTTATCCTCGCACATTATGAAAGCGAGTCACAAACCCTTACTGCCGATACAGAAAGTAATCTTCTAAAATTGAAAGAACTCGCCGGATTGATAAACAATGTGGAACAAGAGCGCTGGGAACACATCAAACAAATCTTCCGCAAAAACAATAAACATGGTGGTTTGGCCAAAGATGATAAGGTGTTTGCACAAATGCAGGACTTTAATGAAAACCTAGAGGGTATCATACAGGCCATTCGTGCTTATAAGAACTAATATTTAACATTGCTATTCCAGTGGACTTTACCTATCTATTCAGCTGGAATAGCAGTATTTCTGATACGAGTACTGTCAAATATTTTTTAAGCATTAGCTATTTTTAGGTTGATTAATGATTATCTTTGATAGTATCAAATGATAGTATCATCATAATGAAACCACCGTATATTATTACAAGTGAAACTTTAAAATTAGTTAGTTCTATTTCAGAAAGAATAGGAGAAATTAATGCTGCTCATTTATATAAACCCACCACGGAGCTACGAAAAAAGAACCGTATAAAAACGATTCAATCGTCTTTAGAAATCGAAGGTAACACGTTAACTGAGGAACAAATTACCGCATTATTAGAAAATAAAAGAATTATTGCACCCAAAAAGGATATTTTAGAGGTACAAAATGCTATAAAAGTTTATGACAAATTAAATGATTTTAATCCTTATGAATTAAAAAATTTAGAAAAGGCTCATTCTCTCCTGATGAATGGGTTGATCGATAATGCAGGAAAATTAAGAACTACGAATGTGGGTATTGTAAAAGGTTCAAAGGTAAAACATATTGCCCCAAGTGGGACAATGGTTAAAGGTTTGATGAAAGATCTTTTTGCTTATCTAAAAAAAGACGCAGATTTAATTCTAATCAAAAGTTGTGTATTCCATTATGAATTTGAATTTATACATCCGTTTATCGACGGCAACGGCAGAATAGGGAGATTATGGCAAACATTGATTTTAATGCAGCGATATCCTGTTTTTGAGTTTTTACCCATTGAGAGCCTAATCAAACAAAAGCAAGATGCGTATTACGCAAAGCTCTCAGAGTCGGACAAAGAGGGTAGCTCAACACCATTTATTGAGTTCATGCTTGGGATTATTCTGACCGCTTTAGAAGAACTTTTACAAGCTCAAAATAAAACACTTCGTTTAGAAGACAGAATAAGTCTGTTTAAAGAGAAAATCGGTCAAAATAAATTTCATCGAAAAGACTATCTACAAACTTTTAAGAATATTTCCGCTCCCACTGCAAGCAGGGATCTAAAATGGGCTGTTGAACAAAATATTTTAAAGAAGTTTGGAGAGCAACGATTGACAGAATATCAATTCAAGTAATTTACTATATAATGAAAACAGCAAATCTATATTTAACATTCGGCTATACATTTAGTTCTTCTTGTTGACATTCGATGATATAATCACCCTCCTCAGGATATTTAGTATAATATTTCGTTTCCATAATTGTTTTGCACTCTATAATACTATTTCATTAAAACCAAATAATACGACCATCTTCTGCGCGAAGGCTATCTTAGCAATGTCCAATAAACGTTCAAGTTCCACCATATCTGGAATGTGACGTTTCATACGCAATGTATCTTCATCTAAATCTTCAAAATCGGCTACACGCCAATTTATATAAGCATCATGGACTTCAATGGAAATTTGGAACATATTGTTCAGGAGATCAGAGAATATAAGAACCGGATATCCATTTTACTTACCTCCATTTAAAAAAACCTGAGATAAGCAAAATCAAAGCTATTTCAATAAAAAGTTCCCAAAATGGGAACTTTTTATTGAGTTTGTTATAAGATTAAAAAATATTGAGAGTAAGATTAAAGAAAATACTACTAGGCTATGAGCTTTTCAATCTTTTACAATTATCCGCCCTTCACAGCCCCCGAAGAAACTGTAAATATGCCAAAGTCGTCGATCAGCATACGTTCCTTAACGACTCCATTGTAGGCCATCAGACGGTCTAATTCTTTCTGCGAACGACGGCGCATCACCCAGTCTTTTTTCTGATGACTGTTTAACACGTAAGCAATCATCTTTAACTGTGGATGCCATGGCTGTCCAGTATAAACCAAATGACTGCTTTCTTCACAAATCGAAGTTGCACCTTTTACAGCTCTACTTGCCATTTCGTTATCACCAAAAAGTTCAAAGATACCTGAGATAATAACAATGTTAGGCTTGAATTCCAGTTTGGAATAGGTAGCTGGATCAAAACAATCGTAGTTGGTAAATCGTATTCCCTGCAATCCGTTTCTACGGATAATCTTCTCTCCTACCGCAATATTTGACAACAGGAATTCATTAATCACGATTTCGGCCTCGGGATATTTTTCTTTAATATCAAATAAGTAATTTCCGGTCCCACCCGCAATGTCCAATATCTTAACGGTTTTCCCAGCAGCTTTAACTTTTGTTATATGCTCTTCCAGCAACTGTAACAAGTGTTGTTTTCGAATGCGAATTCCTTTCCAGCCGATGGCCTCCAGATAACCACGGTCGAGGATGCGGCCAAAGCGGTTTTTACCCTGCGATTCATTGCGATAGACGTAATCCAGCGATATCCCAGAATCAAATCCAAACTGCAGGCCTAAATTCATTCCTTTACTTAAGGAACCTATTTTACCCAATGCCCATTTCTGGACCGCATAATTCAATTTTTCACCCGCAGGAAGTAACTTATGGTATAATTGTTCATACTCTTTCACCGAAAACTCATCGGGTTCAAGCGTCAGCTCAGGACTTTGTCGGGCATAGGCCTTGTCGATAAAGTTTCGCAGATACTGGTACACCTTTTGCCGGTTTGTTTCAAATAGAATCCCATGGTAGAAATTACGTAATGTAATAAAGGTCTTCAATTTTGAAGCAATTGTCACAAAGAATTTTTTCTGCACCGAATTTTTGACCACATAATCTTTTTCAGCAGAAAGGACAATCACAGGAATATCAATCGCCGTAGCGTCTTCAACGATACGCTCGCCAGCTTTTAATAGATCAACCAACAAAGCGCCATTGATAGATTTGGAAATCAAAGGATCGGCATCGTAAGCCTTCTGCTGGTCTATATCGTGAGTCAACACTTTAGATTTGACATAACTCTGGATAATCAGATCTTTTTTTAGCTTTGTTCCCAAAGCAATCATCTGATTTGCCAAGGGCACATATAATTTAATTTCAAATGCAGGTGCCAACAATGCAATACCTGCGACTTTAGGAGCAAAATCATGTACCCAGGCACTGACAACAACTCCTGCAATACTATTGGCGATAACGAAAATGTCTTTCGAATCAACCAAATATTCACGGCCTATATAATGAACGAAACTATCTAGATCCCGCACATAATCCATAAAGATCGGTGAAACTGGTTCTTTCGTATAACCATGTCCGCGCAAATCAAATGCAAAGATTGAATGATCGGCAAACTGTGGATCCGTAGCCATCTCCTGCAGACGTTCCGAATGCTCATGCCCACGGTGCAGTACAATCAATGCCCGCTGTCCAGCCTGATAATTCCAGACGCGATATAATAACTCCCCTTGATCAAAACTCTTGAAGTAACCTGATTTCATGTATAATTTTACTGACTAATATCAAATAGTATATTTAACAACAAAGATCATGCAAATGACCGTCTAGCTATTTCTCTCGACTAGCACCTTCATCAACTTAAGTGCATGTTTATGCAATACAAGATGTTTATTATGAGATTTAACCAAATCTATAGCATCCATTAAATCTAAAGATAATATTTTTTGTGACAATAGAACAGCAAAAATCATACTCCTGCTGTAGCCCATTGTACAATGTATAATCATATTTTCACCTCGCTTCAATTGCTGATAACGGATGACGAGCGCAGCCAATATCCTTTCGGCATCAGCCAGCGTAATTGCCGCTATATCCAACAATGGAAATGAATGATAGTTTTCCTGTACATGTAGGATCGCTATTTCTTCCAATTCGGCAGCCAGGTCAAAAACAATCAGATGCTTATTCAGACCGAGCACACGGAGATCTCCTGCTGTCGTCCTCGGGCCTACATAACAACCTGGTAAAATCTCAAGCAATGGCAGATTATTACGACGTCTTGCGAATCGCCACAACAACCAATAAATCCATTGGTATGGGCTATAAAACAATTTCTTAAAGCCGGATATCCAACCTTTTTCATTTTTCAGAAACCTTGGATTATTGATAACATAATTCCTTCCTACCGCAATACAGACTAAGGATGGCCAACACAAAAGATATAATCCAAATGCATGAGTTCCGCCCCACAATGCCAGTAACAGTAAACACCAGCCGATGGCGTAGTAAACGTTGCCAATTCCCTGGTTTCTACGACAAACCTCGGCCTCCAAGTCTAATTTCGCCTTTTCGTCTAATTTCATCTTTTCGGTACCGGCCAAAAAGGGCAAATCCCCCGCCTTTAGCCTCAATAAAGCGTTGTCATGAAGCAATCCCGATGGTGATGGGAATAGGACAAATCCAACATGAACCAGAATCAACGCGGTCAACACATCCACCAGATGGTGCTGATAAACGGTGAGTGTAGCAATCCCCATGAATAGCAGCCAAATCCCCACTACCCAGCGTGTCCAACCTTTTAGCGCCCTACCGAGCACAGACCAAAACAGACATGCATACGCCACATGCAACGAAGGTGCTTGATTAAATGGAGAGTCATGCTTACTTAAAAAGGCGAAGAAGAATTTAAAAACAGGATGCTCAACGCTAGGCCTATCAAAAGAAAATCGCAAGGGAAAAATAGAAAAACAACAAATAGAGACGATGGTAATGAAACTGAAACGCTTCGTATAGACCCAAAGCTCTTCTCGACTTCGACAACAGAAAGGAACCAAAGCGAAGAACAAACCGCTACTCATGTAGGGGATAATCATCCAAGAAACGAACGGCATAAAGTGTTCAAAAGGAAACACAAACGAAGATACAGTAGCCTGATTTGCAGCATGGACCGCAGCAGCAGAATAAGTCAACTGGAAAAATAGCGCACAATAAAGGAAAACAGCAAATTGCAGCCCCCTATTTTTCAGTCGTTTTTCATCCATTTGGCCTTCCTTGACATAATTTTATTCAACACAATATTTGGAAGTAGTCCCAGAGATGCCATCAACCACTTCATACGCTTCGGAAAAACGACTTGCTTCTTCTTCTGTTCGATAGCTGTCATTATACGCTGTGCTGCATCGTCTACAGCGATTAAGAATGGCTTTTTAGACAAATCTTGCTTATTGAGGGCTCTCAGTTTATCTGTATCAACATAGCCCGGAGCAATAACAGTAACCGCAATTCCATATGGATAGAGTGCCCTACGATACGCATCAGCCACTTGGATTGCAGCACGCTTTGTCTTACTATATAGGCTTGAATTGGGAAAATGGAGCGTTCCCGAAACTGATGCAACGATTGCAATTTGTCCTTCCGACTGACCTTGCATAGCAGTTCTTGCCGCTTCAAAACAATTTAAAGTGCCCATCATATTGACCTGGAGCATAGCCACCGCCTCCTGATAGCTTATTTGTTGAGCAACGTCATCCGCGTAACTCCCTGTACAATTGATAAAGAGGTCTAAAGGCATATGCGCACAAAATGAACTGACTGCATTTTGCAGGCTGCTCAATTGACATACATCGACTTCAAAACTTCTGATGCTATGTCCCCAGGAATATGCTGACATTTTCGTCAGATCGCGCCCACATACCGCTACCTCTGCTCCTTGATCAAGATAACGCTTGGCCAAAGCAAGGCCTATTCCACTTGTACCACCGGCAATAAATACTTTCATTTCAATGAATTTAATGTCGCCTCATAACCATAGTTCCATTGCGCTTCCATCGCTTCCGCAAATTCTTGTTGATCAATCGGGAAAGACAGCGTAACTTCAAATTTAGACCAATCAATTCCTTTTTTACAGTATTTCCCAGCTAATTGTTCCGCGGCATCCTGTGTATCAATCCAATGTTCATACGGAAACTGCTGTTCCAAATCTGTTAATCGTTTATTTCCGCTAAAGCCTAATACTGCCCGAACCAACGCTTCTTCTTGCGGTTTATAAGGTTGTTTTCGCTCACATATGATGTTTTGAGCAAGCGACTTTGCTAGCTCCATTGGTACAAGATCAATTGCTCCACCCGTATAATACGTTTTATTGGAGCATACAGGTTCAATATAAAACATATCGGACATCGAAATACGGGCCGCCTGTAGCATAGAAAACTCAGCACTCAAATGAACCGCTTTAGCCACTGCACTATGCTCGTAATTACTAGCCGAAATTCCTATTGCCTCAACGGGCACGTTTGCCAATACATCCTGAGTTCCCATCAATATCTTTTGATAGAGTTTCCGGTCCCCACGCCGCTGCCCAACTTCAGACGGACTGAACAGCACTTTAGCGCCGACCACAAGTGCTGGAATTGCTGTTGAGAATGGTCTATCCAATGTAGGCAATAGTAAGGAAAGATCCTGTTCCATATGGACGAGATAGCGATTAAAAACGTCTTCAATAAAGGGTGCCCGTTTCTTATTAAACTGTTTTTTCAAAACATACACGCCCAGCCTCCCCAAACGACGCTGTTCTGTAAGCCGATGATGCAGGAAAAACTGATAAAACTCGTCTGATTGCAGATAGGACTTGCGAGCTTCATGTGTAGCAAAGGCCTGTATAACAGCCACTGCCATTGAACCACCGCAGCTCGCGATAAGCAGATCTGGCTTTAAGCCCAGCTCATCCAGCGCAGCGTACATACCAAGATATAGACTGAACCGAGTTCCACCCCCCGAAAATAAAACAGCACGTTGATAAGCCATCAGATTGAAATTTTAGTTAGCCTTCTCACTACCACATTCATCAAATCCTATTAATTCCCCAACAACAGGATAATCAAAGCATAAAACAGGGGCGCATTGAAGATCAGACTATCGATACGATCCAATAAACCACCATGCCCAGGAATCAATGTTCCAGTATCTTTAACTCCTGTCTTTCTTTTCAGATAGGAAAAAAGGACATCTCCCCAGAATCCCAAAATACCGAAAAACAAACCGAACAACGAAAAGTATAGAAAATTCTGAAATGGCAGTAAAAAATAGCCCAATAAATTACTCAATATAATTGTTAAGCTGATACCGCCCACACATCCCGCAATTGTCTTATTTGGACTAATACGCGGAACGATTTTACGTTTGCCAAAAAACTTACCCATCAGGTATTGAAAGACGTCATTCAGTTCCGTTAACACAACAATATATCCGATTAATTTTAGTCCTAGGAACGGGTTGCCATCCACTTTAATGGATCGGATAAAAGCTAAATGGCTAAATGCAAGCAAACAAGCTACCGCGCCCAAAAATAGTCCAAATACTGCTCCCTTCTTAACCTTTAAACCATATTTGAAAAACAAAGCAGTCACCAAACACAAGAAGCTAGCCAACAATAGATATGCTCGATAGGAACAAAAGTATAGGAGCAACGCTTGCAACAATGCCATGCAAAGAAAAACCAATGGTTGCGTCTTACATTCAGGGATAAACATACGAGCAAACTCGCGCATCCCTTGAAAGGTTATCCAGGCCACAAACAAGGGTGATATTGTTGGTGGAACGAAGGCAACCGCCAACACCAAGACAATATAACCCCAGCTTCTAACACGAACAGGAACATCTGCGAACTTGCTATTGGCATCAGCCATGCACCAAAGCCTTTCTCAATCGAGTTACCGAACTCAAAAGTAAGAGTAAGCACAAAACACCAAAAATATAACCTGAAACAGTAACCATTGAAATATGCAATAATGCTAAAATTCCATATACCCCCAACAGCAAAGCACGATCACTTTTACCCATCGGCCCATCGTAACGACGATCATTGGCAATCACCTTCCCGATCAATCCACAAAATTCATTCACAACACTTAATACGATAAAAGCGACGATAAGATATATGCTTTCTGGATGAAACTTCAGCAAAGGAAAAAATAGCACGACATCCGAAACAATATCTCCGACTTCGTTCAAGACTTCGCCCGTCTTGCTAGTCTGATTAAAAAGTCGTGCCATCATGCCATCTAAGGCATTCAAGGCCATTCGTAATAACAATCCGATTGGCAGGGCCAAAAAGAAAATCGGGAAACGATCAGCATACCAAAACAGTAAAGCAATGATCAAAGACAATACAATAGATCCGATCGTGATCTGGTTTGCCGTTACCTTTTTTCTATGTAAAAAGTTCAAGATCGGCATCAGCAACTGCTGAAATTTTGGTTTTAATTTATAAACAGAAATCATCTCGCGCTAGCTGTAATTTATTTTTTCATTTTTTTTAAAAAAAAAATTTGCATAGTGTAATATATACACTATATTTGTGTCATCATAATTTAGGTTTATAATTGGTTATTTAAGGTTTTCATTCTCCCCGTTTGGAAACCTTTTTTTTTGCCCTAAATTACCGATTACCATCTTCCACCGGCACCACCCCCACCAGAAGATCCGCCGCCAAAGCTTCCACCGCCACCACTACTGCTAGATCCTCCACCAGAGCTACTCGATGTTGAGCGCACTTTAACTGGAGTCGAGTGTTCACCATGAGATACCCGATGTCCACAATTCTTACATAAGTCAAAGCGTTCCTCCAATCCCTGCGAACTATAAGTTGCTGCACGTATCGTCTTGGTACGTCCAGTCTCAAAAGTTCTATAATGACATGCAGGACATTCACTGAACCCAACATTCTCGTCCCAGGGAACCAGCTTTGTTTCATTGGTCGCCTGATCTATCCAGATTTCATACGAACGACTACCGATTTTTTCCTCCAAAAGCTGCCCCTTATCCAGGTACGCACTTTCACGGGTAGATACATCATCCTTATTCATGCGCAACCAACGACCAGATTGATCTGGCGGCATCAATCGAAGTTGATTCTTCCGAATGCGCTTGTTTAATCCAATGAGATCAAATAGTGCCAATGGACTCAGTAATAGCGGAACCAAACCCCAGACACGAAATTTACGTAGAGCCCTTTGAATATTTTCCTCATCCTGATAGGAATTAACAATTTGCGTGCGGCTTGCATTGTATTTCATGGCCAGGGTAATACTACCAAAAACAACTATAAAATAAGGTAGATTTTTCCACTGATAGACCTCCTCAAAATTATTGAGGGCAAATGCACAGATAAACACCGAGATAAACATTAATATCCCCATACAGCCGCATCCACTGACTAAAGGCGGAAAATATTTACTTTTTTTGGTCAACTTTCCTTTGATCGCTCGCGTCACCTCGCCCAACCAGATATAACAGATCGCAAATAAACCTAAAACCAACAGAGAATTTCGCAGAATAGGACTTTTAAAACTCCAGACCGGCGTTGCCTCTGGCATCAAGCGTTCCAGCTCCGCCTTACTATCCGGTGAGGTAAGAATTGTCTTAATAAATTCTGCAGCCTCCGTAACACCGCGGTCGTAATCTTCATTCCTAAAATTGGGTACGAGATATTTTTCGCCAATACGTTTTAAATAAGCATCGGGCAAAATACTTTCCATACCATACCCTGTAATAAAACGGTATTCATGCCGGTCTTTAGCAATAAACAACAAAAGCCCATTGTTACTTTCCTTCTTACCGACACCCCAGGTATTGAATAATTTTAGGGCAAATTCGAAATCACTGTCGCCAACATAATCATTCACAACAACGATTGCAAATTCACCTTTTGTAGCAGCCTCAATCTGCGTCGATAAGCCATCTAATTCGGTCACTGTACCCGAGGATAGAATCCCATCAGGATTGGAGACAAAATAATCCTGTCCCTGTAATTTGGGGCTTGGCAAATTGTCGACGGTATAGGCGATAAATTGCCCGAAAGCTGACAGCCCGGGGAGGCAGCTTCCTACCCAAATCAATAAAAAAATATAAAAACGATGTAATCTCTGCATAGTTTTAGAACAACAAAATTTGGCTCATTGTCACGATATTAAGAAAAAAAAATCAAACAAAGGTTTTCATCAAAAAAAAGCCCATAATCAACCGATTATGGGCCTATATAATTCAATATTCGTTTAAGACGCTTTGTCCTATTAATGTATCCTAGCAATATGAAACTTTCTCATTCGCTGTCAATGGCCAAGCCAGTGTAAAATCAAGACACCGATCAATCCAATAACAGAAACGAGCGTTTCCATCACCGTCCATGAGCGAAACGTATCCTTCATGCTCACTCCAAAATAAGATTTAAACATCCAAAACCCCGGATCGTTGACGTGTGAGAACATGAGACTACCCGCTCCCGTCGCTAGCACCATTAATTCAGGAGTAACCTCTCCTGCCTGCACAATGGGAAGCATAATGCCCGCTGCCGTGAGCCCAGCAACACTAGCCGAACCGATAACTAGGCGAATGATACCGGCTATTAACCATGCTAGCACAAGAGGCGACAGGCTCAGGTCTGCGGTTAGGTCAGCGATGTAGTTCGCTACACCACTATCTACCAAAATTTGCTTGAAAGCGCCTGATGCTGCAATGATAAAAAGGATCATCATTATCCCGCGGATTGCTTCTTCCACACTTGCTGACTGCTCCCGCAAACTTTTGCCTTGGCGGATACCCATTGTGTACATCGCCATTAGCGATGCAATCATTAAAGCCACCACCGGGTCACCCAAGAAACGTAGTGCCTTCAGCCAAGAGGAGCCTTCTGGAAATATTAGATGGGAAAATGAACCAAAAGCAATTAAAATTATTGGAAAAAGCCCCGTAAATATACTAATTGCAAATCCGGGGAGCTCTTTTCGATCTGCTTGATTGTGTTCAGGAAAAAACTCAGTGGGTGGGTTGGTCGGAATACGCTTAAGCATCCTGCCAAAGAGCGGTCCACCGATAATTATCGCAGGAATTGCCACAATAATGCCATACACCATTGTTAAACCTATATCCGCTTTGTAGGTAAGCGCTATGGCGGTAGCTCCCGGATGTGGAGGCAAATAACCGTGTGTCACGGACAGCGCTGCCAGCAACGGAATAGCGACGTAAAGCAAGGGCATTTTATTGGAAGCACATACCATGAAAACGAATGGTACTAAGACGATAAAACCGACATTGTAGAATAAGGGAATTCCTACTAAAAAGCCCGTGAGAACCATTGCCCAAGGTAAGTTCTTTTTGCCAAATACAGCCGTTAGTACCGTTGTAATCTTTTCTGCAGCACCACCCTCCGCCATCAATTTCCCCAGTAGAGCCCCGAAAGCCAACAATAGTGCCAACTGGCCCATAGTGGTACTCACTCCAGTTTCAACAGATTTAAGGATATCGACGGCACTCATATTCATCGCAAAACCGACCGCAACAGAGGTTATCAGTAATGAAAAGATCGTATTTAACCGAACGACAGTGACTAAAAGAAGTAGTAAAGCTACTCCCAAAATAACGATGATTAGAGGCATAATAATTTATATCTAGTTAAAACTCACCTTCCAATAAATGGTACAGGCGTTCAAATTTTTGGAAGTTTCTAATATATACAGCGTGATTCTCCGCACTCGGTTTATAACAGTGCTCGGTATCTTGCTTTCCTTCCGTTTGTTTGTTTTTTATAGTAGGACCACCTCCCTGTATACCCAATGCTTCCAAGCCTATCAAGGCTGCTCCCCAAGCAGAGCTTTCTACTGTATTTTTGGTAAATACAGGTTTATTGAAAATGTCTGCAAGCATCTGCACCAACAACGATGAACGCGCTAAGCCGCCGCTTGCAAAGATCGTATGAATGGGACCGGTGTTCTCCTCTAATGCGAGTCCTACACTGTAAATTGCAAACAACATCCCTTCCATCATGGCACGCGCAAAGTGCGCCCTGCCATGATGCAACTGTATTCCAAAATAAACGCCTTTTGCATTGGAATTCCAATGTGGTGCCCGTTCACCAGTTAGATAGGGCAAGAATATCAAGCCCTCCGCCCCGGGAACGACGGAGTCGACCAAAGCATTTAACGCCGCAGAAGGATCTCCATCTGCTTGCATTTGGGTAAATTCGCACAAAAAGTTGTCTCGAAACCAGTTGCGTAATACACCGCCATTGTTAACCGCACCACCAATTATATATTCATTTGGTCTCAGCAGGTATGTAAATAGTCTTTGTTTTTTTTCTTGATTTGCCTGCGAACTTGCTACGCGAATAGCCCCACTGGTACCGATTGTTACCGAAGCCACTCCGGGACTTATAGCCCCTACCCCAAGATTAGCCAAACAACCATCGCTACCACCTATAACAAAAGGGGTATCTTCAGGGATCTGCATCAAGGCCGCAATTTTTTGGCAAGGCATATTTAAAATATAATCGACCGGAACTGGAGATGCTAGTTGCTCTTCCGATATACCTGCCAAGCTTAACGCCTGATCAGACCATGTTAGGTGATGTATGTCGAAAAGCCCTGTTGCAGATGCGATGGAATGATCGACCACGTAAACTCCAAAGAGCCGGTAAAAAAGAAATTCTTTGATACCGATAAACTTGTGCGACTGCGCAAATAATTTTTGATCGTTGGACTTTATCCACATTAATTTGCAAAGCAAAGACATGGGATGTATTGGTGTACCCGTCTGCTGATAAAGCAACCTGCCCGCCTCGCTTGCTTCCAAGGCAACCGCAATATGCTCGCTTCTGCGATCTGCCCATATAATGCAATTGCTAAGTGGCTGCCCCGCCGAGTCAACAGCGATCAGTCCGTGCATAGCACTGCTCACCGAAATACATTCGGGTTTCGGTATCTCTGCACGAGATTGCCTTAAGTTAATCATTACATACCGAATAGACTCAATACATGCTGCATAAACAATCTCAGGATCTTGCTCGTACCAGCCTTCCGACGGGTTTAATATAGGATAAGGTACACTATGCTGGCATAAGATGTTACCTTCGTAGTCAAATGCAACAGCTTTCGCAGATGATGTCCCAATGTCTAATCCAATGATCATAAATAAAATTGATGTTTAGGAGAGCTCAATATACGGATTATCTGTTGGTTTACAACAAAAGGCTCAATACCAGCAAACTAATTGAAGCGAGAGAAGTGCCACATACCGATCTGCTGATAATTGTCTTTCATAGTATAAACAAAAATGGTAAATTTCATCTTAGAAAAACAGCATTAAACGATGAGTATAGATAAAAATAATAACTACGATTTTGGAATAGTTGGGCTCGGCGTAATGGGACGTAATTTATTGCTGAACATCGCCGACAACGGTTTCGCAGTAGCAGGACTAGACCTAGATCCACAGAAAGCGGAGTCATTGGAAGCTGAAGCAAGCGAAGGACATCGCATCAAAGTGACGACCCAAGTAGAAGAGTTTATCGGGGCTTTGCAACAACCCAGAGCAATTATGCTATTGGTGCCGGCCGGAAAGCCGGTTGATATGGCAATTGCCAGTCTTGTTCCGCTTTTGAATAAAGGAGATATCATCATCGACGGCGGAAACACGTACTTCGCGGATACAGACAGAAGGTTTAATGAGCTTTCCGCTATGGGTATACATTTCTTCGGAATGGGCATATCGGGAGGAGAAAGTGGCGCTCGTCGCGGGCCAAGCTTGATGCCCGGTGGCGACAGAAAGGCATACGAAAGACTAAGGCCAATATTTGAGGCAGTTTCGGCCAAGGTAATCGGCGAACCCTGTGTAGAATTTTTAGGCAACGGGTCGGCCGGAAATTATGTAAAGATGGTGCATAACGGTATCGAATATGGTATCATGCAGTTAATTGCAGAGACCTATGACCTGATGAAAAGATTATATGGTTTTGACACCCAAACCATACAGCAGACCTTCGAAGAATGGAACAAGGGCGAACTAAACTCATTCTTGCTTGAGATTACCGCTCAGATTCTAAAGAAAAAAGAAGGTGACCAGTATTTGGTGGACCTGATTTCAGATTGGGCAAGATCAAAAGGAACGGGTAAATGGACTTCGCAAAATGCGATGGATCTACAGGTGCCAGTTCCGGTGATTGATGCAGCGGTCAATATGCGCGATATGTCCAAATACAAACCTGAACGTTTGGAGGCGGCAAAATTACTTCAATGGGATGGACAAGCGGTTGATCTCCCCGCAGCAACACTCATTTCTCGCTTAAAAAATGCATTGTACTTTGTGATCATCACGACCTATGCGCAAGGTTTGGCACAGCTTACTGTTGCATCGGAAAGCTATAGCTATGAGTTAGATTTACAGGTGGTAACCAAAGTCTGGCGAGGCGGCTGCATTATTCGCGCGGCTTTGCTCGAGGATTTTAGAAAAGCCTATGCGGCTAATCCTGACTTGTGTAATATCCTACTCGATAACACCATTGCACAAAAGTTGCTGAGCACGCAGGCCAGCCTTCGCGAGGTATTGAAAGATGCTATCGCAAACGGGATACCCGTATCCGGATACGTAAACGCACTCTCTTATTTTGATGCCTATCGATCGGAAAAATTACCTACAAATATTATACAAGCACAACGAGACTATTTTGGTGCACATACCTATGAACGTATTGATCGGGAAGGTATCTTTCACACGCTTTGGGATTAAGAAAAAAAAGCTTGAAGATTCGATTAATCTTAATTTAAAACGCAAAAAAGCGGCTTTTATATAAAAAAGCCGCTTTTAATAACTGAATCCCCTATTGGGTTTTATACTACGTTTATTTAGATGCTAACGTTCAATATCCTTCAAGCTACTCATCTTCTTGTATTCCAAGAAACCTTTAATATCTTCAAAATGCTCCCGTACGCGTTTATTTCCGAATTCAAAGACTTTCTCTGCCAAACCATCCAAAAAGTCACGGTCGTGTGAAACAAGGATCAGCGTACCATCGAAATCTTTCAAAGCATCTTTGATAATGTCCTTTGTTTTCATATCCAAATGGTTTGTCGGCTCATCGAGAATCAATACATTTACCGGTTCCAACAACAATTTTATCATCGCCAGACGTGTTCTTTCTCCTCCGGACAGCACTTTCACCTTTTTAGTTGTATCATCACCACTAAACATAAAGGCTCCTAAAAGATCTTTCATTTTAACACGCACTTCACCTACAGCGATTTGATCAATGGTATCAAAAACGGTCATCTCTCCATCAAGCAATGCGGCCTGATTTTGTGCAAAGTACCCAATTTTTGCATTGTGCCCTACTTTCAGCGTACCTTCGAAATCGATTTCCCCCATAATTGCTTTGATCATGGTCGATTTACCCTCACCGTTCTTCCCGACAAAAGCGACCTTTTCACCACGTTCGATGACCATATTTGCTTTTTGAAATACGACGTGTTCATCATAAACCTTGGTTAGATCCTCAACGATAACAGGATATTGACCCGAGCGCGGGGATGGTGGGAATTTAAGACGCAGTGCGGAAGTATCTACCTCGTCGATTTCAATGATTTCCAATTTCTCCAACATCTTGACCCGTGATTGCACCTGCAATGTTTTAGAATAGGTACCTCTGAAACGATCGATAAACTCCTGATTGTCCGCAATAAAGCGTTGCTGCTCTTCATACGCTTTTAGCTGATGCTGGCGACGCTCCTGACGTAATTCCAAGTAATGACTATACTTGGCACGATAATCATAAATCCTTCCCATCGTCACCTCGATGGTCCGATTGGTGATATTGTCGACAAATGCCCTGTCGTGCGAAATAACGATAACTGCTTTAGCCGAATTGACCAAGAAATCTTCCAGCCATTGGATACTCTCGATATCCATGTGGTTGGTTGGCTCATCCAATAAAATCAAATCGGGCTTTTTCAATAATATTTTAGCTAATTCGATACGCATCCGCCAACCACCGGAAAACTCAGAAGTCTGTCTTGTAAAATCCGAACGCTCAAAACCGAGCCCCTTCAGGACCTTTTCAACTTCTGCATCATAGTTAACTTCCTCAATCGAATAGAACTTTTCACTTAATTCGGATACACGTTCGATCAATTGCATATAATCGTCAGACTCATAGTCTGTACGGATATTTAATTGCTCATTCAGGTTTTCCAACTCATCACGCATACCATAGACTTCTTCGAAAGCCTTTGATGTTTCTTCAAAAACAGTCACGTTATCCTCTGTTAACAAATGTTGCGGTAAATAGGCTATAATGGCATCTTTCGGACCAGCAACATTACCTGTAGTAGGTTTACCCACTCCAGCGATAATTTTCAGTAAGGTGGATTTACCGGCACCATTTTTACCCATCAATGCGATCTTATCATTCTCATTGATGGAGAAAGATACATCTGAAAAAAGAGTTGTTCCCCCAAAGGAAACAGAAATATTATTTACGTCAATCACTGTATATACACTTAATTTTGGCACAAAGATAAGCGAATCAATCTTATAAATAGACAATGGTGCATTTTTGTGTATCTTTGCCCCATGCGTTTTGATATTATTACGGTCTTACCTGACCTCTTGGAAAGTCCATTTGCACACTCTATTTTGCAACGAGCAAAGAACAAAGGCTTGGCTGAAATATATGTCCACAATTTAAGAGACTATTCAACAAATAAACACAAAAGTGTCGATGATTATCCGTACGGTGGCGGATCGGGCATGGTCCTTCAAATAGAACCCTTTGCCAAGTGTATAGAGCAATTGCAAGCTGAACGGGAATACGATGAGATCATTTACATGACTCCCGACGGTGAAACATTCAATCAGGATATTGCGAATGGATTATCTACAAAGGGAAATATGATGATTCTCTGTGGGCATTACAAGGGAATAGATCAACGTATCCGTGATATTTATGTAACAAAAGAGATCTCAGTCGGTGATTATGTACTGTCCGGAGGTGAGCTTCCAGCGGCGATTGTTACAGATGCTGTTATCCGTCTGATTCCCGGAGTTTTGTCGGATGAGACATCCGCGCTTTCAGATTCTTTTCAGGATGGATTACTAGATGCGCCTATCTATACACGCCCTGCAGACTGGAAAGGCCACAAAGTACCTGATATTCTCCTCAGTGGTCACGAGGCAAAAATCGCTGAATGGAAAGATGAACAACAGTTAAAAAGAACGCAAGAAAGACGTCCTGATTTATTAAATGATTAAGAAATAAGGTGAATTTTTGTTTTTTTGTCACAAAAAGTTTGCTTATTTATTTTTTTTTATAAATTTGTGTAATAATGACACGAAGATATACAAATACAAATTGGTGGTGGCCTGAAGCAATAAGCATCGGGAACTAATTGGTATTGTCATAATATTTCATAATCAACCAAAACCATTTATGGAAATTCCAACCCCGATGCTGACCAGTATCGGGGTTTTTTTATGCATAGTTTACAACAAGAAGATAAGACACAAAAAATGAAGTATACATTCAAAACAAAAACCAGAAAGTTGCTTGCGGATACAACTACACCAGTGAGCATCTATCTTCGCCTAAGAGATATCTTTCCAAATTCATTGTTACTGGAAAGCTCCGACTACCATAGTCGCGACAACAACATCAGTTACATCTGTTGTCAACCAATTGCCGGAATCCAGCTCGATGAGAAAGAGCTGACACTCACTTATCCGGGTAGAGAACGTATCGTAAAAAATGCGCACGAAATCGAATTACGTCAAGAAGTTTCCGATTTTAGAAATTCCTTCGAAGATCATACAATTGCTGAACTTAACTTGATCTCCAATGGCCTATTTGGTTATTTCACCTTCGATTGTATTGAACACTTTGAGGACATCAAACTAACAACAACGGTAGATCCGGCACGGAAAATACCGTTTATGCAATATCATGTTTACAAATATGTCATTGCCATCGACCACTTCCGTAATCAACTCTATATTTTTGAACATCTGCTGGATGACGAAGAATCAGAACTTGAAAGAATGCAGTTCCTTATTCAGAACAAAAACTTTCCTGAATATACCTTCAAACTAGCTGGCGAGGAAAGCTCCAATCGTACCGATGAAGAACACCGTGAGTTGGTTAAGAAGATGAAAGAGCATATCCAACGTGGTGATGTATTCCAGATCGTTCCATCCAGAGGCTTTAAGACACCGTTCTCCGGTGATGAATTCAATGTTTATCGTGCGCTCCGCTCCATCAACCCTTCGCCCTATCTTTTCTATTTTGATTATGGTGACTTTAAACTTTTCGGATCATCGCCTGAGGCTCAACTGCGTATCCACGGGAAACAAGCGACGATTTTCCCTATTGCAGGAACATTCAAACGGACAGGTAACATGGAGGAAGATCAAAAGATAGCCACCAAGCTCAAAGAAGACCCTAAAGAAACTTCCGAACATGTTATGCTCGTCGATCTTGCCCGCAATGACTTAAGTAGACATTGCACCCAAGTTAAAGTTGAGTCCTACATGGAACCACAATATTACTCGCATATTATCCACTTGGTCTCCAAAGTAACAGGCACATTAAAAGATAATATCAACCCATTTGACATCGTAGGTGATACATATCCAGCGGGTACGCTTTCAGGAGCTCCAAAACATATGGCATTGACATTGATTGATCGTTATGAAGGATTACAACGCTCATTTTATTCGGGTGCAATTGGATTCATGGGTTTTAACGGAGACTTTAATCATGCCATTATGATTCGTTCCTTCCTAAGTAAACAAAACACCTTACATTATCAGGCCGGCGGCGGTATCGTATTAGATTCAGACCCCGAAATGGAGCTACAAGAAGTAAATAACAAAATTGCTGCGCTACGAAAAGCATTACAATTAGCAGAAACATTATGATCAGACCATTGGAATACTGTGTCAACAAGCAACATATCCATGATTCGGTAGACACCATTGACAACCGCATCGTTGAGCTATTGGCATTACGAAAAACCTATATCGGCAAAGGCAAGTCCTTCGAGGATGAGCAAAACGAAGAGCAGAATATCATTCGGAACCTGGACAGTAATTATGTCCTACTGGCAAAAAGATTTCATTTGCCAATCGAATTTATTCAGTCCATATTCCAGGAAATTGAAAATTATATTAATCAAGATTTTATAGCAAAAGGTTATGAGCAACAATAAAATAGTCGTTATAGACAACTACGATTCGTTCACCTACAACTTGGTCCATTTGTTACAGGAATTAGATCAAGAATATGTTGTATGGAGAAATGATAAATTTAAACTGGAAGATATTGATGCTTTCGATAAAATACTTCTTTCGCCGGGCCCAGGTATTCCAGAAGAAGCTGGATTATTACTTGATGTTATCCGTACCTACGCTCCACATAAAAGTATATTGGGTATTTGCTTAGGCCAACAGGCTATTGCAGAAGTCTTTGGTGGTACACTATTCAATATGGAAAAACCTTTGCATGGCGTAGCAACAAATATTTCTGTTGTTGATGAGTCAGAGAAATTGTTTCGGGACTTCCCAAAAGATTCCAAAATTGGACGCTACCATTCTTGGGCTGTAAACAAAGACACCCTACCAGCTAGCCTCAAGGTAACGGCAATCGACGAGAATGGCATCATTATGGCCTTAACCCATACCGAATACGATGTAAGGGGAATGCAGTTCCACCCAGAGTCGGTATTGACCACAAATGGTAAAAAATTAATTGAAAACTGGTTGGGAATCTAACATCTAAAAAAATGACTATACTTGATAAAATCATTGAACGAAAAAAAATAGAAGTAGAAAAAGCAAAAGCTTTAGTTCCTTTTGAGGAACTATTAAACTATCCCTATTTCAGTGTGGCTTGTCTATCGTTGAGAGAATCTATTCTTGATCCTGAAAAAACAGGAATTATAGCGGAATACAAAAGAGCATCGCCATCAAAAGGAGACATCAATAGTACTTCAGCAGTGGAAGATGTTGTAAAGGCATACGAGGAGGCAGGTGCTTCGGCAGTCTCGGTTCTTACTGATAGCGAATTTTTCAAAGGCAATTTAGAAGATCTATCGAAAGCACGCGAGGCTATTAGCATTCCTATCTTAAGAAAAGAATTCATCGTGGATAAATATCAGATCACCGAAGCGAAAGCTTATGGAGCAGATATCATCCTCTTAATTGCAGCATGTCTGAAAAAGGAGGAAATACAGGAATTTGCAGCCTATGCACACCAATTGGGTTTAAATGTTTTACTTGAGGTGCACAACGAACAGGAACTGTTGGATAATCTTTTCGATGACATTGACGCAATTGGTGTCAATAATAGAAACCTTAAAGATTTTTCAGTCGACATTCAGCATTCTTATGATCTCCTGAACAAAATACCAACAGAATATATTAAAGTGTCTGAGAGCGGTATATCTGATCCTTCGACAATTAAAGCTCTAAAAAGAGCTGGATTCCAAGGATTTTTAATTGGTGAAAATTTCATGAAGACAGCCGATCCTGGACAAGCTATCAAAGAATTTGTAAAAGAAATATAAGGAAATCAAACCCTGACGTTAGGAAGACTATACTTTCACTTAACTCTGAATTTGGCGGGGTTAGCGATTCGAACGGTCAACGTTCGACAGGATCTGAAGAGATCAAAAATCGGCTCTAAACTCGTGACAGTTAGCTAACTTTATACTAATGCCAAATTTTGTACCTTTGTAAAAAATTATCGAAGATGTCGGTCAAGATTGGTGAAAATATTGATTTGGGTAAATTCCCATTGTTATTAGCTCCGATGGAGGATGTAAGTGATCCTCCGTTTCGCTATGTGTGCAAACAGAATGGTGTTGATTTAATGTATACTGAATTTATTTCCTCGGAAGGCTTAATTCGGGATGCTGCAAAGTCAATTCAAAAACTTGATATTTTTGAATATGAACGTCCTATTGGCATTCAGATCTTTGGTGGAGATATTGAAAGTATGCGTCAATCTGCTGAGATCTGCACAAAAGCAGGGCCTAATTTAATCGACATCAATTACGGCTGTCCAGTTAAAAAAGTAGTCTGTAAAGGAGCTGGTTCATCCCTGCTACAGGACATCGATAAAATGGTTGCAATGACAAAAGCTGTCGTTGAGGCTACGGATCTACCCGTAACGGTGAAAACACGTCTTGGCTGGGATGACAACACAAAAAATGTATACGAAGTTGCCGAAAGGTTACAAGATGTGGGGATCAAAGCACTTGCGATTCATGGACGTACGCGCGCGCAGCTGTATAAAGGTCAGGCGGACTGGTCTATGATTCGTGATATCAAACGCAATCCGCGCATCAAGATTCCAATTTTTGGCAATGGCGATGTAGACTCTGTCGAAAAAGCTGCGGCATGGCGGCAGGAGTTTGAAGTGGATGGCATTATGATTGGCCGTGCAGCAATCGGATACCCCTGGATCTTTAGAGAAATAAAACATTTTTTCAATACTGGTGAGCGTTTAGAAGGACCAACTATTGCCGAACGTGTCGAGGTTTGCAGAACACATCTGAACAAATCCATTGAATGGAAAGGTGACAAATTGGGTATTTTTGAAATGCGCAGGCATTATGCGAATTACTTCAAAGGAATCCCCAACTTTAAAGAACACCGAATGAAATTGGTTAGCCTTCAAAGCCAGGCAGAGATTCTTGAGGTACTTCATGAAATTGAACACAATTTCTCGGCAGAAATGGTATAATCCTGAAGTCCACAATTTATAAAGAAAAAGGTCGTGCTAAGTTAACATTAGCACGACCTTTTTTCGTTTAAGCGTCTTTCTTTATGAATCGCTTGAGCTGATTTCTTTCCATCAGAAATACACCTCCAATGTAAGCAATCAAAAGCCCATTACCAACGAAGGTATTATGATTAAATACAAAATAGGATAGATAGGAGAAACATATTCCTACAACTATATACATCAGGATCTTGCCCAATTTATAAGGTATAGGATAATGTTTTTGTCCCCATACATAAGATAGCACCACCATAGAAAAGTAGGCTAAAAATGTGACTATTGATGCTCCAACATAACTGTATCTAGGAATCAGATAATAATTCGCAACGACAGTTATTCCTGCGCCTACCAATGAAATATACAAAGCGTACCGCGTTTGGTCAGAAAGCTTATACCATACCGAAAGATTCATATAGATTCCCAGCAGCACATAATTGAATAGTAATAGCGGAACGATGAAAAGTCCAGACCAATATAAGTCACGAGTTTCCACATTTCCTTTAATAAAATACTTCAGCCAGTCGATATTCGCTGTAATCCCCAGCATAACTAACATCATGGCAATTACGAAATATTCCATAATCAACGCATAGGTCTTCTTTGCATTAGCATTTTTTGCATAAGAAAAGAAAAATGGTTCGGCGCCCAATCGAAAAGCCTGAACAAAAATACTCAGAAACATCGCTAATTTTCCAACGGCTCCATAGATCCCCAAATCGCGATCACCAATATCCTTAGGCAGGTAGATTGGCAATACAATTTTATCTAAATTTTCGTTGATAATATAAGAAATATTGGCAATTAAAATCGGAAAGCTATACGATAGCATCTTTAAGATTAACTGCTTTTCGGGTTTAAAATAGAAACCCCTCATCTCAGGAAGGAGCAATAGAAAGGTTGCTGCACTTGCCACAATATTAGAAATAAATACATAACCTATCCATTCATTTCTATACCAGCCGGAACACCAAGTGCCCAAAGCACCACCATCTTTTATCAAATAGGGAACTAGCGCAATAAAGAACAGGTTAAGAGCAACCATAATACCGATGTTGGCCAATTTAATGGCACCAAATCGAATAGGCCTTCCCTCTGATCTCAATTTCGCAAAAGGAACAATAGCTAATGCATCCAATGCCAATATGAGGGCGAAATATTTTACATAGCTCTCGTAATCGGCATTGTAAGTTCCCTTATTCAACCAGCTACCAAAAGTACCCGCAAAGACGAAGGCCGTTATAAAAAATAATACTGCCAGAGAGGCAATGACGATAAAACTGTTATTGAAAACCTGCTTTTTATCCTTTTCTTCGACTTTTTGGAGAAACCTAAAAAAAGTTGTTTCCATACCAAATGCCAAAACAGCATTGATCATGGACGCCCAGGCATACATATTGGTAAATATTCCGTAGGACGCAGGTGGATATTTGAGCACATATAATGGCGTCATGACGAAATACAGCATACGAGCTATAATCGTACTCAGGCCATAAATCATGGTCTGTCCGGCGAATTTTTTAAGTACTGACAAGGCGAAAAGACTTAAGATTGAACTCTTTTAACTACTTCAAAATTGGAAAAGCCCTTCATTTCGCCTTCCTTTACCTCAACACTTTCAACAATTGCACCCTCCGGTCCTTCTTGGCAGAAGTCCAACAGTGAATCTAGTGCAAAATCATCACCCTCGCCCTCGATATAAACAGAACCATCTTTTAAATTGACAACAAAGCCTCTAACACCGACTTGATCTGCAACCGCCTTGGCTGTCAATCTAAAAAAGACACCCTGTACTTTACCTCTTATTGAAATATTCAAATGTTTCATCTGTAACTTATTTTTTCTTCCATCGGTCAGATGGAACTTACCATGACTATAGTTTCGTTATTATAGTCATGGACGGTTCAATAAGAGCAAAAGTACAGAAGTTTTGGGGAATTAAATACTACGCTAAACGTTTTACCTTAACATCTTCATTTAGGCGCATGTGTTCCATACCTTGCAACAACACAATCCCAGGTTTTTTACCCACTTCAAGTGAGCCAAATTCATTCTCAATGTTCAACGCGATAGCACCATTGATTGTAGCCCATTGAATAGTCTGCAAGAAATCCAGATCCTCAAAGTGCGCATGCAATACCTTTAGCTCCTCCAAAATGGACAATGTGTCGTTTGAAGCTAAACTGTCCGTTCCAATTACCAAACGCTGTCCGGCATTCATAAAATTCTGAACCTTTGGTAATGTTCCCTCAATATAAAGGTTGGCCTTTGGACAGAGACACCACATCACATCACGATCCATACGCTCTACAAAATCCAAATCTTTAAGAGAGGTATAGGTATTATGAACCAACAATAATTTATTTGGATAAGGCAAATAAGGAAGATAAGACTGAATCGAATTTCTTGCCTGCGCCTTAATCGCATCAGCATTTTTTCCTATACTTTTATAAAAGTCCAAGAACTCACCCATTTTATAACGGAACAGTTTATTCTCCTCTTCACTTTCTTGATTGTGAATACTGATAATATTTGTTTCCGGAACCATCTTCTTGAATTTTTTAAAAAGGACCTTCGAACAAGAATAGGGAGCGTGCGGAGTAATGGATACATGCCCATTCCTAAACTCTTGGGTCAACGATTTAGCCTCCTTTAACTTAAAGTCAGCTTCTTCAGGTTCAATTCCGAGCACCTCCACAAATGTGTGATATAATATCTGTGAATCTTCCTTCAATTTTGAAGAATTATCAGTGTTGGCGTGATCTCCGACTGCGACAATACCATTTTCGTACATATCTCGATCGGCTTTGGCCATAGCGTCATCTATTTTTTTCATCGATGCCGACCGCGTTGTCATCACCTTACTGAGAAAGCTCGGAAGCCCCGTACCTTTAGGAACAATACCTTTCATATGCGACAATTCAATGTGGCAATGTGCATTGATAAAACCTGGAATTATCACTCCTTCATATCTCTCAACCTTCGTTTTATCTGAAGGTGTAAATGAAGTTGGGTCATAGATACCTTGAATTACCCCCTCCTCATCTACCGAAACAATACCGTCTTTTATTGGCATTGAAGTAATCGGCAGAATATAATTAGCGCTTAAATATTTTAACATTTTATCTCCTCACTATCAATTTAGTAACTAAAATTTTTTGACCTGTATGAATACATACCTTTAGTAGAAAAATTCATGCCAAGGTACCTAAAAAGAACAATAAATACCAAAAACAACAATTTGCACAAATTTTTAACCAAAAAGAAATAATACCGCAAATCCGCTCTTTTTCATTTGTCATAAATTACTTCTTTATACTTCATTTCAATTTTAAATTTATATATTCGCAGCATCGAATAGGGGTGCCTTGTTTTGTCAGGAACACAAATAAAGGCTGAGATTATACCCAACAGATTAAATTCTGTACACCTGATCCAGATAATGCTGGCGTAGGGAGAGGTTAGTTAAATAGTGCGGTCGTAGTAACCCCTTGCTATGATTTGTTTAACTCAAACAAAATACATTACCATGATCAAATTTTTGATTTGTAGCTCCTTAGCTACTATTTCAAGCCAAATTGCCATTGCGCAACAAAATCTGACAATTAAAGCTGTAGACAATACCAATCAGACCCCCTTACAGTATGTTTCCATATCTATAGATGGACAAGCATCCTTTGCTGGCCAATCGGACAAAAATGGGCTGATTAAACTATATCGTATCAATACAGGTAAGCACCAGATCCAGGTATCTTCTCTTGGATATAAAACATGGAGCCAAAATGTGGATGTTAAAGACAATTTGGAGCTTACGGTAGCGTTAGAACCTAGTACAATTCAAATGGAAGAGGTGCTTGTTCAATCTACCCGTGCCAAAAGAAATGCTCCTACAACCTTTAAAAACATCTCCAAAGAAGAAATAACACGTAACAACCTCGGCCAGGATATCCCATTCCTTTTAAATCAGACTCCATCCGTGCAGGTCAATTCCGATGCCGGGGCAGGCATAGGTTATACCGGAATGACAATCAGGGGATCAGATAATCAACGAATCAACGTAACATTAAATGGAATCCCTTTAAATGATGCCGAGAGCATGGGTTCATTTTTTGTAAACCTTCCCGACTTTGCCTCTTCTACCGAGAGCATCCAAGTTCAGCGTGGTATTGGGACTTCGACGAATGGTGCCGGATCATTTGGAGCCTCATTAAATATTCAGTCCAATACGTTAGTCGAAACCCCTTACGCAGAGCTCAACAATTCATTTGGCTCCTACAATACCTGGAAAAATACAGTCAAGGTAGGTACCGGGCTAATTAACGACAAATTTGCCTTTAATGCCAGATTATCTCGAATCAGTAGCGATGGTTATATCGAAAGAGGTAGTTCAGACTTACAGTCTTTTTATGTGGACGGAGGTTATTATGGCAAGAAACATATTTTAAAAGGAATTGTATTCTGGGGAAAAGAAAAGACATATCAAGCCTGGAATGGCGTTCCCGAACCATTGATTACTGGCGATCGATCACGCATGGATGACTATGCAGATAATGCACTCGAAATCTCGGGCGCAGAGAAAGATCGTTTCATGAACGCCGGCCGGAATTATAATCTATATACGTATCAAAATCAAACAGATAATTATACGCAGAAACATCATCAACTTCATTATACCAATATCCTGAACGACAAATTGACGCTCAATACAGCCCTACACTATACAAGAGGTTATGGTTACTATGAAGAAATGAGACCCGGAGATAAACTAAGTAAATACGGCTTGCCTAACGTCATCATTGGTAAAGATACCATACAAAAAACAGATCTCGTCCGCAGGAGATGGCTTGATAATTATTTTTATGGCATGACCTATGCCCTAAATTACAGACCGAATGATCAGCTTGAAATTACTTGGGGTGGAGCTTATAATCAATACAAAGGAAAACATTATGGCCAGGTGATTTGGGCACAATATGCATCAACAGGTTTTCTTGACGATAAATATTACTTCGGGAAATCACAAAAAAATGATTTCAGTAATTTCTTAAAGGTCGATTATAAACTAGATAAGTGGATATTAATGGCCGATATTCAATATCGGAATGTAGATTACCACATGTATGGTGATGATGATAAGGTGAAAAATTATAATTATCATCCTAAGTTTAATTTCTTAAACCCTAAAGCTGGTGCAACTTATTTGCTAAATGACCATTCAAATGTATACGCTTCCTATGCCTTTGCACAAAAAGAACCTGTTCGCAAGGATTTTATAGAGAAAAATAGCGCCTTACCAGACCCTACCCCAGAGAAAATGCAGGACATCGAATTTGGCTATCGCTTTACAAATGAAAAATTCAACATCGGATTGAATGGGTATGGCATGTTTTACAAGGATCAGTTGATCCCAACAGGTGAAATCAGTGATACTGGCTCTCCAATTCGACAAAATGTCAAAGATAGCTATAGAATGGGACTTGAATTCGATGGATCATGGAACATCAGCAAACAGTTCAACTGGAAAGCAACAGCTAGTTTCAGCCAAAATAAAATTAAAGACTTTGAAGAGGTAATCGGTAATACAAGGATATTTTATTCGAAAACAGACATTGCTTTATCTCCGGGAACGATTTTGTCAAGTAATTTTTCTTATAGTCCGATAACATCACTGACATTCTCTCTACTATCCAAATTTGTAGGAAGACAATATCTAGATAATTCATCTGCGAAAGAGAGGAGCATTTCCTCTTATTTTGTCAACAATCTGTTAGCAAATTATAGCTTTACAGCATTAGGTATCAAAAACATCAGTGCAACTTTACAGGTCAACAACATCTTAAACGAAAAGTACGAAGCCAATGGCTACACCTTCGGTTGGATGGAAGGTGATACCCGAAAATATTATAATTTCTATTTCCCACAAGCACCAACAAATTTCCTATTGGGCCTGAATTTCAAATTTTAGAAACAATTTATTTAAATAAAAAAACGTCTCTTTTTTCCTGAGGAAGCAAGAGACGTTTTTTATTTAATATGGTGGATAAATTGCACATTACATCGTGTTTAACAATCGGAATTTTTACCTTTGGTTTTATACTTTTCATTATGCGCGCAGTTATACAACGAGTGAAAAACGCCTCTTGTACGGTAGATAATCAGATTACAGGCCAGATCCAGAAGGGTTTAATGATTTTATTAGGAGTTGAAGAAGCAGACACAACAGAAGATCTTAAATGGTTAGGACAGAAATTCATCAACTTACGCATCTTCGAGGATGAACAGGGCTTGATGAATAAATCGATACAGGATATAGACGGAAATATCTTACTCATCTCACAATTCACCCTCTTTGCTCAAACAAAAAAAGGAAACAGACCTTCTTTTATCAGAGCAGCAAAACCGGATAAAGCCAAACCAATGTATGAAGAGATGGCTTTATTGTTAAGTCAATTGCTCCAAAAAGAGGTTCAACTGGGCATATTCGGAGCAGATATGAAAATCGACCTACTGAATGATGGTCCAGTTACCATCGTCATGGATACAAAAGATAAGGACAACTTTTAATTTTTTATTGAAAAAGATGACAATTAAAGAAGCACAAGACATTATTGACAAATGGATCAATAGTACCGGAGTACGTTATTTCAACGAACTGACAAACACCGCTATACTCATGGAAGAAGTCGGTGAGGTTGCCCGAATAATGGCTCGGCAATACGGAGAGCAATCTTTCAAAAAATCAGACAAAGAAGTCAATTTAGCAGATGAAATGGCCGATGTATTATTCGTTTTGATGTGTCTTGCCAATCAAACGGGAATTGATCTAACAGAAGCTCTGCAACAAAATCTTCAAAAGAAATCAATTCGGGATGCCGACCGCCATAAAAACAACGAAAAACTTAAATAATTGGAGATCGTATTGTTTGTACAACTCTTTGAGATAATATTTAAAGTTTTAAATCGAGTACGATGTATAAATTCATAACCTATTCGCTCATAGCGAGCATATGTCTTGCCTCTTGTGCTACAAAACAACAGCTAAATTCTAAGGTCGAGCAGGCCAGTACTTTTAATAAGGCTGCCGTAGTCACAGCGCATCCTTTGGCTTCAGAAGTCGGCGTAAAGATTTTAAAACAAGGTGGAAATGCAATAGATGCTGCAGTTGCCGTGCAATTTGCTTTGGCAGTTGTTTATCCAAATGCAGGAAATATTGGCGGCGGCGGCTTTATGCTCTATCGCGATCATCGGGGTAATTTAGATGCCCTAGATTTTCGTGAGAAAGCTCCTCAAAAAGCATCCCGGGATATGTATCTCGATGCCCAAGGTAATGTTATTCCTGAGTTGAGTCTTTACAGTCAATTGGCCTCAGGCATCCCTGGGTCTGTTGCCGGTATGTGGGAAGCACACAGAAAGTATGGCAAGTTGCAATGGAAAGATCTCGTACTCCCAGCAATACAGCTCGCCAGAACAGGTTTTAAAATCAGTCAACGACAAGCCAATGAGTTTGAAAGCCATAAAGATCGTTTTGTCAAGCTGAATCCCTCTGGTGCTGCAATTATCAAAACCACAGCTTGGAAAACAGCTGACCCATTTATCCAGGAGGAACTCGCGAAAACGCTGGAAAGAATCGCAATAGAAGGGCGAGACGGCTTCTATAAAGGTAAAACGGCCGACTTAATTGTTGCCGAAATGGACAAAGGGAAAGGCATTATCAATCATCAAGATTTACTGGATTATCAGGCAATTTGGCGTACCCCAATTTCCACAAATTACAGGGGGCACAAAGTTATTTCCATGCCGCCGCCTTCGAGTGGGGGAACATCTCTTTTGGCCTTGCTCAAATCAGTCGAACAGTTTCCACTTCAACGCTGGGGCTTTCAAACCGATTCAACCATTCGTGTCATGGTCGAAGCTGAACGCTATGTATATGCCAATCGGGCCAAATATTTAGGAGATCCTGATTTTATTAGGGTACCCGTCCAACAGCTTATTGACTCCAGCTCAAATGCACATAAACTCAATTCATTCAATTTCCGTAAAGCGACATTAAGCAAAGATGTCAATGCAGATGTCATTCCTGGCTATGAAAGTGAACAAACGACACATTTCAATATCGTAGACGAGCAAGGGAATGCAGTATCCATTACAACAACACTCAATGATTCTTATGGCTCGGGAGTATTTGTGGCCGGCGCAGGTTTTCTCCTAAACAATGAAATGGATGATTTCTCTGTGAAGACCGGTGTCCCAAACATGTATGGGCTTACAGGGGAAAAAGCGAACGAGATTCAGCCCGGCAAAAGAATGCTCAGCTCAATGACACCCACTATTGTAGAAAAAGATGGCAAACTATTCATGGTTGTGGGAACCCCGGGGGGATCAACCATCATTACCTCTGTTTTTCAGACTATCCTCAACGTTATTGACTTCCGACAAAATGCACAATCTGCTGTGAGCCTGCCAAGATTTCATCATCAATGGCTTCCTGATCGCATTGATGTCGAAAATAACGCTATCAATTCCAATTTACGTGGCCAATTGACAAAAGATGGCTATACGATAAATCCGAGAGGGGCAATCGGCCGTGTGGAGAATATACTTGTATTACCAAATGGTAAATTACAGACAGGAGCCGACCCACGTGGAGACGATACAGCGAAAGGTTATTAGATTAAAAATGATTAAACTATTTGATGCAATCCCTATCTTACAAGAAACAACATATTATGATTCAAAGGAACTACAACAGGATTTTCAGAGCAACATTAGCGACCATATTTACGTTGATTTTATTTTCAAACTGCAAAATACTTCAAGGGCCTGATCTTACAAAGATACAAGTTGGTATGACCAAAGCACAAGTTATTCAAAAACTTGGAAAACCAGACGCTATTGTGGCTGCTAAGAAGTATCAGGAAGGCATCTTAGAAATATACGAATATAATACTCCTCAACTTGAAAATCCAGTAGATTCAGCCTCAGGATTTCGTCAATATTGGTTACATTTTTTTAATGACGAGCTGCAGGAATGGGGTACTAAACGTAATTATTCACCTCGAGAATACGATCATTATTACGAGAAATACAGAAGGCGTCATTAAGTACAAGGCATAAAAAAACCTGTTATCTAAGATAACAGGTTTTTTTTATAAGGATGAATCTTACATCATTCCACCCATACCGCCACCCATTGGAGGAGCACCAGCACCTACAGGGTTTTCTTCAGCTTCGTCAGCTAAGACACACTCGGTAGTCAATAACATTGAAGCAACTGAAGCTGCATTTTCCAATGCTACACGAGATACTTTAGTTGGATCAATTACACCAGCAGCGATTAAGTTCTCGTAACGGTCTGTACGTGCGTTGTAACCGAAATCTGCAGTTCCTTCTTTCACTTTTTGAACGATTACTGCACCTTCAATACCAGCGTTATTACAGATCTGACGTAATGGCTCTTCGATAGCGCGTTTAATGATGTCAATACCGATTTGCTCATCTTCGTTGTCACCTTTAAGGTTTACCAAGGCTTCAGTTGAGCGAATGAATGCAACACCACCACCAGCGATAATACCTTCTTCAACAGCTGCACGAGTTGCATGTAAAGCATCATCAACACGGTCTTTTTTCTCTTTCATTTCAACCTCAGTAGTCGCACCTACATATAACACAGCTACACCACCTGACAATTTTGCCAGACGTTCTTGTAGTTTTTCGCGATCGTAATCAGAAGTTGTTGTTTCGATTTGTGAACGGATTTGAGCAACGCGTGCTTTGATATCCTCTACATTACCAGAACCATTGATAATAGTTGTGTTATCTTTGTCAACTTGAACTTTTTCAGCTTGACCCAAGTAAGATAACTCAGCATTCTCTAATTTGAAACCTCTTTCTTCAGAGATAACAGTACCACCAGTTAAGATAGCGATATCTTCTAACATTGCTTTACGACGGTCACCGAAACCTGGAGCTTTAACAGCTGCAACTTTCAACGAACCACGGATTTTATTAACAACTAATGTTGCAAGTGCCTCACCATCTAAGTCTTCAGCAATGATCAATAATGGTTTACCAGTTTGAACTTGTTTCTCCAAGATAGGCAACAATTCTTTCATGTTACTGATTTTCTTGTCGTAGATCAAGATGTATGGGTTATCTAGTTCCGCTTCCATTTTGTCAGAATTTGTCACAAAATATGGCGATAAATAACCACGGTCAAATTGCATACCTTCCACAGTTTTTACTTCTGTTTCAGTACCTTTTGCCTCTTCAACAGTGATAACACCGTCGTTACCTACTTTTTCCATTGCTTGAGCGATCAAAGCACCAATTACTTCGTCATTGTTCGCTGAAATAGTAGCAACTTGTTTAATTTTATTGTTGTCTTGACCAACTTCTTGAGATTGAGATTTCAAGTTAGCAACAACAGTTGCAACAGCTTTGTCAATACCACGTTTTAGATCCATTGGATTAGCTCCAGCCGCAACAGATTTGATACCTGGAGCAACGATTGCTTGCGCTAATACAGTAGCAGTTGTAGTACCGTCACCAGCTTGATCAGCTGTTTTGGAAGCTACTTCTTTTACCATTTGTGCCCCCATATTTTCTAAAGCGTCTTTCAATTCGATTTCTTTCGCTACCGAAACACCATCTTTAGTAATTACTGGAGCACCAAATTTTTTCTCAATAATTACGTTACGTCCTTTAGGACCCAATGTTACTTTAACTGCATTAGCTAAAGTATCTACACCTTTTTTAAGGGCCTCGCGAGCCTCAACGTTATATTTTACTTGTTTTGCCATTGTTATATGAGTATTTAGTATTTCTAAGAAGCATAATTAGGCGTTGAAATAGAACCGTAAACCAATTTTATCTTTTAATACGTCTAATTTTAAAGCTTCACTAAAATAATCTATTGAATTCTTATTTGAGCCAGCAAGCTCATTTTTAAATAACCTGTTCGTATTAATTAGATAACAGCGTAAATATCAGACTCACGCATAATTAAGTACTCTTTTCCTTCATAAGTGATTTCAGTACCTGCGTATTTTCCATACAATACTTTATCACCAACTTTAACAGTTAACGGCTCGTCAACTTTACCTGTACCTACAGCAACTACTGTACCTTGAGATGGTTTTTCTTTCGCTGTATCGGGAATATATAACCCTGAAGCTGTTTTTTCTTCTGCAGGAGCAGCCTCTACTACTACTCTATCTCCGATAGGTTGGATACTTAATGCCATAATTAATTTACTTTTTATCTGTTATTGAATTTATTTTAATGTTATAATCGTTATAAACACATCATCTTTTATGCCAATTGTAAATAAGACAGCTTATAAGACAATTTTTCACAGAAAAGTTAATATCTCCATCGACAAAAATTCATTTTGCTGTCACACTGTCATTCCCGGCCTGCCAGTCTTACTTCCGTCGACCGCCATCCCAATAAAATTAACGGTACAGGTCTGCCTTAGACAAAATACCCAACATAAAAAAGCCCCGTCTGTGAAAACAAACGGGGCTCATAATTCTTTAATGACAACTATTTCTTAGCTTCTTCTGCTGGTTTTGTTGCCGGTGTAGTCACTGGGGCCTTTTCTTGCGATTGAGACGGAGCAGCTTGCTCTTGTCCCGCAGGAGCACCAGCAGGTTGTTGTCCAGTACCCAAATTCAATGGACCTTGTTGTTTAGGCGCTTCAATTTGACCTCCCAATCCACCTTTAGATGTACTTGGAGACGTACCAATAACATTTACACCTAAGCTAAATACCATAATGGCAATAACCATGATCCAGGTACCTTTTTCCAAAAAGTCACCTGTACGTTTTACTCCCATAAGATTCGTTCCACCTGAAAAACCAGATGACAAACCACCTCCTTTTGGATTTTGGATTAAAACCAAAAACGCTAAAATAATACTAGCTAATATGATTAGACCGATTAATAATCCTTGCATCTCTTTATGTTATTAATTTAATTTCTTTTCTAATTCTGTTATGCGTGCCGCAAAGTAAGCATTTTTTTCTGGATATTTCAAAACTAATTTTTTGTAAACCTCTATTGCTTTTGGATATAAGCCTTGCTCCATATAGATCTTTGCAAGCGTTTCGGTAACAAGTGAATGTTGATCTTCCGAACTTTTCCTAGCTTTATTCTCCAAGTCTAATTTTTCCGCTTGCAGAGGCTGAATCATAGGCTCCTCACGAATAAACTTCTCGATCACCTCATCAGTTTTACGTGGTATTTGAAAAGATATGGTCGTTTTAACCTCATCACTCAACTTTGCTTCAGGCGATTGTAAGTGAAAGATATTCTCCCGGATCTGTTGATCGAGTAGCTGACTATCCAGTTTCTCATGAATTTTAGCAATATCGTCATTGGAGGGCGTCATCGGGCCTAATGGAGATTTAACATAGGGCTGATAGGTATCAGCATATTCTAATCTCGTCTTATGCAACCACCATAAGAAACTGTATGGCATGGTATCATCATCATAGACCGAAACACGCTCTTGACCATCATCCATTATTTCGGCAACAGATTCCGATAGAACAGGTGTTACTAGTGCCGACTCCTCTGAATCGGCAATAATTTCTTGCTGCTGATCGCTTGACCGAAAATAATCTTTTGCAACCCCCGCTTGAATCAAACGATCCAATTCATCAACCTCCACCTTGGATAAAACTGGTTCAGCAACAATTTCGCTCTCAGTTTCAATTTCGACAATCCCATCATCGTCGCGAATTGCTCCATCCACTAGAAATTCATCTGAAGGCATTATTGTATCAGGCTCTGCCGCTGATTTACAATGCATAAATTCATACAACCAACTCGGAGAAGATGCATAGAGCAAAGTAGACGATAAATTCTGAACTGAACTATGCTTGCCAAAAACTTTACGCTCATAGACAAATCGCAGGCTTTGGGCATACGGGTATTTTTCAATCAATGCTAAAACAACATCTTCGGCCACGGTGTCCGGATGATTGATTGCTTGAAAAAAAAGCTCGTTATTGGATAATGATATATTAAGATTCATCTTGGAAATAGAATTACCAATTAGCAAACGCTTTATTGTATATATCCTCAGTTAACATTTGAATAATTTCTTTACCCAAGGTCTCTTCTTGCGCGCTCTGAAGGTTTCCTGCAAATTCTTTAAATCGCGTAAAAGGTTGCTCAAAATCATCCTTCGGATTAATTTTATTATGATAGGTAACCTTGATTGTAATAGTCAATCTATTCATAGCTGCACGATCTGTCCCAGCTTCAACAGCTGCCGGACTTATCGAATACTCTGTAATAAATCCCTCAAAGGTAGCATCACCATCTTGATTCACCTGACTCAATCGAGATTGGTTACGGATACGCTCTTTCAGTGCCTCCGTAAAATTCTGACTTAAGGTCGGATAAACCAAAGGAGCTATATTTTCGAAATATTGAATATTGACTGTTTTCATTCCCTCAGGAATGGATCCACCAGTAAATCCATATTTTACCCCACAACTATTCATTACAAACAAAAAGGTTGTGGTGAGAAAAGCATATAAAATTTTTCTTGACAACATCTGTAAACCTTAATCTAAATTTAAGTCTTTAATTTTTCTGTACAAAGTTCTTTCAGAAATTCCCAACTCTTGCGCAGCAGCTTTACGTTTACCGCGGTGCTTTTTCAGTGCTTTCTTGATCAGATCAGACTCCTTATCAACAAGCGATAAAGATTCTTCAACTTCTTGAGCATCCTGCAGATATTCATCCTGTGCAACAGGACTTTTTAATACATTTGTCGTATTTGCCGGAGAATGTATCGTTAGCGTTGGGGTTGTATTATAATTTTCTGGATCCGCTTTCAATTGTGGTTCAATCTCTTGGTACAATTGATTAATGTAGGGAGAATTTTGATCAAATGTGCTAGAATCGACACCTTTCTGAATTAATTCAACCACCAGTTTCTTCAGATCAACCATATCCTTCTTCATATCAAATAAGACTTTATACAGCAAGTCTCTTTCTGAAAAATCCTCTTTTCCACCATTATTTGAAGGAACGACCGCTGGCAAACTCGTTCTGGATTCATTGGGCAGATAATTTTGAAGTGTATATGAATCAACAATGCGTTCTTTTTCCAAAACAGCGATTTGTTCCGCAACATTTTTCAGTTGACGCACGTTTCCAGGCCAGCTATAGTTGCGTAGCATATTCTGTGCATCTTCTGTCAGTTGAACCCCAGGTGTACGGTATTTCTCAGAAAAGTCCACAATAAACTTGCGAAATAATAAGTTGATATCTTCAGGTCTTTCACGTAAAGACGGTACGCGCAATGGTACAGTATTTAAGCGATAATAAAGATCTTCGCGAAATTTACCTTTTTGTACGGCTTCAAACACATTCACATTTGTCGCAGCAACCACCCGCACATTTGTCTTCTGTACCTTGGATGACCCTACCCGTATATACTCACCGGACTCCAATACCCGTAATAATCTTGCTTGTGTACCCAAAGGCAACTCACCTACTTCATCTAGAAAGATTGTTCCACCATCAACGACTTCAAAATATCCCTTCCTGGCTTCATGGGCACCCGTAAAAGAACCTTTTTCGTGACCAAACAACTCGGAGTCAATGGTCCCCTCTGGTATAGCTCCACAATTGACCGCAATAAAAGGGCCATGCTTACGGGAGCTCAATTGATGGATAATATGCGAAAAAACTTCTTTACCACTCCCACTTTCACCCTGTATTAATACGGAGATATCAGTTGGAGCCACTTGTCGTGCAATATCGATAGCACGGTTCAACAAAGGCGAATTACCGATAATTCCAAATCTATTCTTTATATCTTGGTTATCCATAAATTTCCAGTTGGAAATAAAACAATCTAAGTTTTCTTAATCAACAATCTTTCCTAATAATGTCGCAGAAGTACATGACTCGATAAGTACATTCACATAATCACCTTGTTTAAATCGAGGATCGATTGGAAATACCACCAATGCATTTTGATCATTACGACCGCAAAAATCGAACTCAGACCTTTTTGAAAATCCCTCAACAAGCACTTTACATACTTTGCCAACAAAATGTTGATAACGATATAAGCTATGATCGCGCTGTTTATTGATAACTTCTGTTAAACGACGTTTTTTTACATCCTCTGGAATATCATCTGCGTATCTTTTTGCAGCCAAAGTACCTGGCCTTTCCGAGTAAGCAAACATATAGGCGAAATCGTATTTGACATAATCCATCATAGATAATGTTTCCTGATGCTCCTCTTCCGTTTCAGTACAGAAACCTGTAATAACATCTGTAGAAATAGCACATTCAGGAATAATACGACGAATGGCATCCACACGTTCCATATACCATTCACGGTCATATGTACGATTCATCAATTCCAATACACGGGAATTTCCAGATTGAACTGGCAAGTGAATATAATTACAGATGTTTTCATGCGAAGCTATTGCATATAAAACTTCATCTGTAATATCTTTTGGATGGGAAGTAGAGAAGCGAATACGTAAAAGCGGGCTGATTTCAGCAACCATCGTAAGCAAGCTAGCAAATGTTATAGTTTCACCCGGTTCCTCCCCTTCAGCTACTGGAGCAGTATATTTGTAGGAATCCACATTTTGTCCCAACAACGTAACCTCCTTATAGCCTGCATTAAAGAGATCTTGGGCCTCCTTGACGATAGATTGCGGATCACGGCTACGTTCACGTCCACGTGTAAAAGGAACAACACAGAAAGAACACATGTTGTCGCAGCCACGCATAATCGAAATAAAAGCTGTTACACCGTTTGAATTCAAACGAACAGGATTAATATCGGCATACGTTTCCTCTCTAGATAACAAGACGTTTACAGCTTTAGCTCCATCGTCAACCTTATCAATCAAATTTGGCAGATCGCGATAAGCATCTGGCCCTACAACGACATCAACCAACTTTTCTTCCTCTAAGAATTTCGATTTCAAACGCTCGGCCATACACCCCAGCACTCCAACGATCATTCCAGGATTTTTTGCTTTAGCAGCTTCAAATTCCTTTAGACGATTGCGCACTCGCTGTTCTGCATTTTCGCGGATTGAACAGGTATTAATAAAAACCACATCAGCTTCCTGATAATTCTTGGTTGTTTCAAATCCCTTATCCAACAAAATAGAAGCAACAATCTCACTATCCGAAAAATTCATCTGGCAACCGTAACTTTCAATATACAGTTTGCGTCCATTACTTAAAATCGGATCCTGTTCTAATAATAATGCCTCACCCTGACGAGATTCGTCGTGTTCCTTAGTGGTATGTGTTAAATCTAGCATAGCTCGATATTCAATAGAATATAATTTTTATTATTTTCGATGGCGTAACCAATGCAATGACCGATCTTTTGCTGATCTGATTTTATGCCCTTAGTTATTTCAAAGACTACAAAGTTAGAAATTTAAATCCATATAATGACAGTTTGTCAGACAGAAATATGGTTTATCCTTTGTCAAATTTTAGGAGCAAATGGACCATATAAAAATTCTGACACGCTGTATTTCACAAAAAAAGCGTTGATTAAATCAACGCTTTCTTATGATTCAAGATCAATAAATTTGTTTCAGGAGAATATTCCTAAAAATGCTTACTGACCTGCTTGTTGTTTTGCTTCTTTTTTCATTTGATCACCTGCTACAATAACGATTTCAACACGACGGTTTTGAGCTCGTCCTGCTTCCGTATCGTTACTTGCAATTGGCTCAGAGAAGTTTCTACCTTCAGTTCTAATACGCGAAGACGCTAAGCCTTTAGATACCGCAAATGCACGTACAGAATTTGCGCGGTCCAAAGACACTTTTTCATTCGCAGCCAACGTACCTACATTATCTGTATGTCCGATAACCAGGATTTCAGTACCTTGTTCTTTGTTCAAGGTTGTTACCAAATTTGCGATATTATCTTTAGCTGACGCTTTTAAATCTGATTTATTGAAGTCAAATAAAATACCTGAATCAAACTTAACCACGATACCTTCCGCAGATTGCGTAACTTCAGCACCTTCAACAGTTTTAGAAATCTCAGCAGCTTGCTTATCCATTTTTTTACCAATCAATACACCGGCAGCTCCACCAATGGCAGCACCCGCTAATGTACCGATAGCCGTATTACCGGCTTTGCCACCGATCAATGCACCTAAAGCACCTCCAGCAACACCACCGATTACACCACCTTTAGTCGTATTATTTGTATTTTGGATGGTAGAACAACTTCCAAATAACATAGCTGAGGTTGCAACTGTCAAACCTAATACAGCTAATTTTCTATTCATTTTCATATGTATGCTATCTAAGACTTTTAATATTCAAATTAAATACCGTTCTACTAAAATCAAACAAAGTGCCAAAAGACATTTTTATCAACTTTTTTGTTACAAAACACTGAAAAAGGCCGTTAAAACTTCCAAAAATGACGTCGATACGCTACATAATTTTAAATCACCTTTTCCTACTCGTACAAACAGCTAACAGTAACAAAAGCAAAATGTTTTTATTTTTCTTGAGTCTTTACTTCAATATCAGGTAAAAGAGCTCCTTTAGGCCTTCCCTTTGCATTAAAGTCGTCCATAGATTGTTGTACGTAATGCATTAAATCATACTGTCCCCAATGCTCAGCCAAATCAAAAGATGGACGGTAACGTATCATAAAAGCATCTAATTCTGTACTATCCAGCTTCGTCAGATTTTTAACAGCTTCACGAGAGAAAATACGATCAACTTGTAATTCATCCTTCTCTTTGTCCATAAATCGCCCAAAGCGTTTTGCATTCTTGGCTTCCCTTCCAAAAAGATTATAAAGGGCGGTTGCAGGACTACCCAGATAGGTTCCGAACTTATTTTTACCCCCATTATAAACACCCTTTTTAGCGTAATTATTCATGGCATCATTTAATTCGGCCTCTTTCGTTTTTCGCTCAACGATGACGGTCTCCAATCGTATCCCTTCTTGCAATTCCACATAAAACTCATTCAGGTTGGTCAGCACGGTTTTAACAGGTGAATACCCGACTTTGGTAAAAGACAGGGAGTCTCCTACCGATGCATCAATCGTAAAAACACCAAAAGAGTTACTCAACGTTGATCTGTGCGTGCGCATATTAAGCACCACAGCATCTCCAATGCGATTACCGTTCCCCTTTTGCAGCACCATTCCCGAAACCTTCTGCTGTTGTTGCGCAGTAGCTCCAAAATAGGTGAATAACAGCAAAAAAAGCCCTAATATATGTATATGTATTATTTTCATCCTATTATCTCTCTTCAATTACCCCAATTGGTTTCAGTGCGATTGTAAATCAACAATTTCATTGGGTCAAACATTCATTTCCGTAAGGAACAGCTTATAATTTATTTCAATCTTATTAATTCCCAGCTACACCTAACCTACTTTGTTAAAAGTAATAATAGTTTGACACTTGTACTGTTAAAAAAGTTTAAATATTCTTTGTTTATCATTTGTATGGATAAAAAACAAAATTAGCCCCTTCAGCAACTACAACAAACAAGCACATATAGTCTTTCGCAGGCTTATAGTTCTGAATAAAAGACGCTTTACGATCTTCTTGAATAATATCCATTTCTACAAACTCTTCCAGTGTCGAGGCGTTTATGCTCCATTTCGTCTCCAGTTCCTTACGATCTAATATCACTTCGCCAACGGAAACTTCATGCTGATGTGCGACAAAAATTGGGTAGTCAGAATAACCTTCTTCAACAATCTCCAGCGCTACTTCGCGGATTGATTCACTATAAAAATCGAGATCTACCTGCAGACTTTTTAATGGACTTTGCTCTGTAGACGGTGTATTTTCTTCTCTTGCAGATCCTGCAAATAAATCTTCTACTTCCATACTGTATGCTATTACTTCTTTAATTCCAATAAAACCACATTCTCAACGTGTTGGGTATGCGGAAACATATCTACTGGCTTGATCCGCTTCACCTCATATTTTTCGCCCAACAACACCAAATCGCGTGCCTGTGTAGCAGCATTACAACTGACATATACAATACGCGGTGATTCCATTTCTAACAAACGAGCTACAACGTCAGCGTGCATTCCTGCACGTGGTGGATCTGTAATCACCACATCTGGTTTTCCGTGTTCAGCTATGAAGGAAGGGGTCAACACATCTTTCATATCTCCAGCGTAGAACTTTGTATTCGTAATATCATTGATCGACGAATTGACTTTAGCGTCCTCAATGGCAGTAGGAACATACTCTACACCAACAACTTCTCTCGCCCTCTTAGCGACAAAGTTTGCAATTGTACCCGCTCCTGTATACAAGTCATACACCAACTCATCCCCCTTTAAATCGGCAAAGTCACGTGTGATTTTATACAGCTCATACGCTTGTGCAGAGTTTGTTTGATAGAACGACTTAGGCCCAACTTTGTAACGCAAGCCCTCCATCTCCTCATAGATAAAATCACGACCGGCATATACATGAATATCCTGGTCGAAGATTGTATCATTGCGTTTCTGGTTTACAATATATAACAGGGAAGCGACTTGAGGAAACTTTTCTTTAACAAATTCCATCAACAACTCAACCTGTCCTTCTTCCGGATATGCAAACACAACGATCACCATCATCTCCCCGGTTGAAGAAATACGGATAATCAAATTACGCAATACACCTGTGTGTTCACGCAAATCGTAGAACGTCATATCTTGACTAAGAGCAAAATCACGGATACTATTACGAACTTCATTTGAAGGATCTTCTTGCAAAAAACAATGATCGATATCTAAAATCTTATCAAAACGTCCAGGCACGTGAAAACCCAGTGCATTCATTTCTAATTGGGACGAATCTTCATCAACAGAAGTCAACCATTTTTTGTTTGAAAAAGTATATTCTAATTTATTTCTGTAATATTCTGTTTGCACAGAGCCTAAAATACTTTCCATCGCTGAAGTATCTACTTTCCCAATACGCGACAGCGCATTATCGACAGATTGTTGCTTAAATTTTAACTGAGCATCATAGGTCATATGCTGCCACTTACATCCACCACACACTCCAAAATGTGCACAAAACGGATCTACGCGATAAGATGAAGCCTCTTTTAAACTGGTTACCCGAGCTTCCGCAAAATTCTTTTTCTTGCGCATAAGCTCCACGTCAACAACATCACCAGGAACAGCTTTTTCTACAAACAAAACCAAATCTTCGGTTTTTCCAACACCTCTACCCTCTTCGGCAATATCAATGATGGCAATATCTTTCAAGAACTTTTTATCTTGCGGAATTCTTCTACTCATAGGGTGCAAAAATACAAATTTATACCGATTTTCCATCTGCATAAATTATTTATAGGCATTGATTATCACTGGTATAAACGGGTTCTTAACAGGCTCGTAACTTCGTAAAGGAAACAATGGGACAAAGGAATATGAGCAAAAGCAACTCCCCTACAAGAGAATCATAAGAAAAGAGAGCTATACTCAAAAGATGGCGCCGCGATTTGGGCAGAGATGAAAGGCTTAGGATAATTTTACTGAACTGTTGCCTGAACAAGATAAGGAAGGATCTCTTTCTGAAACGAAATAAAGTTTTTTCGTACATCGGCATCTGAGACGGCCGTAAAAGCAAAAGAAAACACAATGCTTTTACTGGACTTGATCAAAAAGGTCAGCTTTTCTTCGCTAATCGCTTCATTTATTTTTTCATTCTGAATGAATGTGCTTAGGAGCAAAAACTCCAAATCTTCAGAAAGCGTTTTTAAATATTCTTGTGCGTTCGCAGATTCCCGGATAAACTCCCAACCGATCAATTCATTGCAAGCCGTATAAGTCAGTCGGCTTACCCGCAAAATTGTTGAAGCCAAAAACGAAGCCATATCATCTTCATATTTGGTTGTTTTCAAAATATCCTGCAGACTCGCACGAAGATAATCCATGAGAATGGCATGCAAGATCATCTCTTTACTATCAAAATACTTGTACACCGTCGCCTTCGCAATCTTAGCTTTTTTTGCCAATGTGTTTACACTGGTTTTATGGTAGCCATTTTGACGAAAGAGCTCACGTGCTGTTCTTTTTATGGATTCAATAATATAATCTGGTTCCATATACGTTAGATCGTACGAATGTTGAAAGTCATCTACAAAGCTTAAAGACCAAAAAGCATCACATTATTCTCTTGCCTAGTTATCGTAGAGAATAATGTGATGCCACAATCTTTACAATGATTAATTTATATTAATTCAGTCTCAAATTGAGACAAGAAACGTGTGTCATTTTCTGAGAAAAGACGTAGGTCTTTAATCACATATTTAAGGTTTGTGATACGTTCTATTCCCATACCAAAAGCAAAACCCGAATATTTTTTACTATCGATACCACAGTTATCAAGCACGTTAGGATCGACCATACCGCAGCCTAAAATTTCTACCCAGCCAGAGTACTTACACAAGTTACACCCTGCCCCTTTACAGATTGTACAGGAGATATCCATTTCTGCCGAAGGTTCAGTGAAAGGAAAATAGGATGGACGGAAACGTACTTTGGTACCTTCGCCATACATCTCTTGAACAAAATGATATAAAGTTTGTTTCAAATCCGCAAAAGAAACATTTTCATCTACATATAAACCTTCTACTTGATGAAAGAAACAGTGTGCACGTGCTGATATAGCTTCATTTCTATAAACACGTCCAGGCATTATCGCACGAAACGGTGGTTTACCGGCTTCCATTAAACGCACCTGAACCGAAGAGGTATGCGTTCTCAATGTAATGTCATTACCTTCTTGTTTTTTGATAAAGAAAGTATCTTGCATATCACGCGCAGGATGTTCCGGCGGAAAATTCAACGCAGAAAAATTATGCCAGTCATCTTCAATTTCCGGCCCTTCTGACACAATAAAACCCAATTTCTTGAAAATTTCAACAATTTCTTTACGAACTAAAGAGATTGGATGTCTAGACCCTAGCTGAAAACCTTGACCAGGCAATGTTAAATCACTCGCTAATTCCTGGGATTTTTGCTTCTCACCAGACCCGAACTTTTCTTGTACTTCTTTGAATGTATTTTCTGCTAACTGCTTAAATTCATTCAACACTTTTCCCAAAGTACGTTTCTCTTCAGGCGTAACTGTTTTGAATTCATCAAAAAGATTTTTCACAATCCCTTTGGAAACCAAAAACTTCAATCTGAAATTTTCTACATCGGCTGAAGAAGTTGGCACAAATGCCTTAATCTCTTCAGTATACTGCGTAATTCTATCTTGCAACATAATTAGAGCAAACATAGCCAAAATTTCCGCTAAAAAGAAATTTTGAACTTCGACTGAGCATCATAAAAAAACACGCAACAGAAACAGCATACTCGCTTGGGAGAAAGCTATCAGATTTCAACCCCCAAAATACGAATAAAACAAAAGAGCAGGCATAGTTGCCTGCTCTTTTGTTCTTCGATGATTTTACTATATTTACTATACATGTAAAGTTTTTACATAATCTCAAATTCTTCCGCTTAAAATGGTAATGGATTATCCTCCTGATCATTCTCCGTAAAATCGACCTCCACTTCCTTATCTTCGACTTTTTGCGCTTGTGTGTTTGCTGTATTACCAGCACTTACACCAGCATTCGGCTCAAAATCCGATTTACGGCCTAAAAGCGTAAAGGTTTCGGCGACAACCTCTGTAGCATATCGTCTAATACCTTCCTTATCTTCATAAGTACGAGTCCGCAGCCGACCTTCAATATAAACTAACTTCCCCTTTGTTAGATATTTTACAGCCACGTCAGCCAGACCTCGCCACATAACAATATTGTGCCATTCGGTTTGTTCTACTCTTTTTCCGTCTTTGTTATACGTTTCTGATGTTGCCAATGGAAAACTGGCAACAGAGACATTGCCTTCTAAATAGCGAATTTCGGGATCTTTTCCAAGATGTCCCACTAAAATGACTTTGTTAACTCCTGACATAATTTAAAAGCATAAATGGTTAAAAATTTGACCTTTCCAAAAAGGTAAAGATCAACTTGTGTTTAGCTAATTTATCTAAATCTTTTAGAAATACATAATCCCAATTGGATTTTTTTTGAATTAGATCGCCTTTTAACCGCACCTCAAAAAATGTCGCATAAATATTCTGATGACTCAAGATATGTTTTGTCTGCTGCTGTAAAACATGCAGCTCTGCATCGGGACCGAAACAGGAAATAAACCACTCATCGCTAAGAACATCCGGAATTGACAAGCTGTAATTAGACTCCAAAAGTGGAAACTCATATAGATTCTGCCAAACGTCACCTTCACCACGTTTAGACATCAGTATCTGATCGTTATCCTTCGAGATAAAATAATTAAAGTATCGATCTTTGCTTGCCTTGGCTTTAAGCTTTACAGGCAATTGATCTACCTGGCCTTTAGATAACGCATAACAGGAAGGACGAAACATACAGAATTCACATAAAGGCAGCTTGGGCTTACAATGGGTAGCACCAAAATCCATAATCGCCTGATTATACAATGCCGGGTGTTTAGGATCAAGATTTTCTTTGGCTATAGCTGTAAAAATCTTCTTTCCTTCCGTAGAATTGATAGGTGTTTCTATGCCATAGTATCGCGCCAATACACGAAACACATTTCCATCCAATACCGCCTGGGCTTCATCGTTCGCAAAAGAGGATATCGCCGCAGCAGTATACTCTCCTATTCCAGGAAGCGTTATTAATGTTTGATAATCTACCGGAAAAACACCCTGATACTGATCGCGAACTATTCGCGCAGCCTTATGCATATTCCGGCCTCTAGAATAGTAACCCAGACCTTGCCAAAGATGAAGAATGTCATCTTCTTCTGCATTCGCAAATTCCACAACATTCTTAAATCGCTCGACAAAGCGTACATAATAGGGCAAGCCTTGTTCGACACGAGTCTGTTGCAGAATAATTTCAGAAAGCCATATTTTGTAGGCATCTTTTGTTTCTCGCCATGGTAGATCTCGCTTATGTTGTCGATACCATACTTGCAATTCCTCGCCAAATTTCATAGCGACAAAAATGCGTAATTTTTCGCTAATACCAACATTCCATCATTCGAGGATAGGTCTACGAATGTAGGTAATCTGTTCATCAGGTTCTAAAATCGTATTTTCCAATGTGATAAACCCCTTATATTTTTCCTTTAGCGCCTGATAGAGACGTCCATCATAAGAAACAGCAAATCGCCCATCGGCTTTGAGATAAACCGGCAAATGTCGATTGCCCACGTCGAAGCAGAACTCGCCCACAACAGATAGATTCTGACTATCCAACAATACACAAAGACAAGGTAAAATGTTGACCTGGATAAATAAATCACCGCGATGATAAATACACTGCCCTGAACGCAATGCGCTGCTATCATCACGCTGTATGCGCACTCGATTACCCTTTCTTGTTTTCCGCTGGATAACGCGCTTATTTACTTCATAATAGGAAAGATCCAAAATATCTGAATCGCGGCCCAGCTTCAATTTGTCAAAATCAGGGATAACATCAATCCATATCTCGTCGTGCAGGTTTCCCTTATGCATAGTTAGTTCCTTCCACCACTACAGCATCCACCAACTCCCGCTTACTTTTTCGACGAGGTTTTCTGTGTTCAATGACGGTGATTTCCTGCGCCTTCGATTTCTCATCTTCGGCTATAGCTTCAACTGTTGTGTCTTCCTTCTTTTCAGAAAGCTTATGTTGTGTAAAATCCCAACACAATTGCCCCAACATATGTAAAAAGTCATAAAGCAACTCTCCATCAGTACCCAAAGCACGTAGGATAACCACATCTTTTGAAGCCTGCGTAAAGCCGTAAGAGATGTCATTGTATTCAACAGTTAGGATTTCATCCAATTCATATTTTAATTCTTGCGCAAAAAGAGCCGAGAACACAAAAGTTGCCTGATGGGTGTATCCCTCAAAAAATAACATCTTCTGTATCGGCTGACTTTTGGGACGCAAAAGCTGATTGTCAATAAAGGACAGTTTACCTTGTCTAAAAATCTTGGTTTGGGTATGCAGGCTACCAAACTCAAAAGCTTCTTTCATGTGGATTCTTCCCACACTAATAATGTCCCCCCACATCAAAACTGCATCTTCAGCCAAGTGAATATGATTGCTTGCCTTAAAAATAGAATCCTTAAACGGGGTTACTGGATGTGGAATGTAATGAAACAGGCCTCCGGCATCCACATGCACGTCCGTATGTTGTCTTGCTCCGGTTTTCATAGGATGAAGCTTATTGAAAGACTGTGTAAAAAGTTTCAATTGTGCATCTTTTTTCACATGAACATCAATGTGCAAATAATCCGTATCCATAATACCAGGCGATGCACTCATGATGATCATTTCCAAATGATTGGTCAATCCTGACGCGCCATAATGCGTTAGTTTATAAGGTGCATTATGATAACTTTCCTTCAATCTACTTCTGCCGTCCTCTTTGGCAACATTTAATACGATTTTGCTATCCATATACGATAAATTTTAACCTACGGGCTCCAACAAAGCATACTTTTTGATCCATGATTTCACATCTTCTAAACCTTCTAAAGTCATTAAGTTTGTAAAAATAAATGGTCGTTCACCACGCATGCGGATTGTATCCTGACGCATAACTTCCAAGTCGGCATTTACATAAGGGGCAAGGTCTATTTTATTGATCAACAACAAATCCGAGCGCGTAATACCTGGCCCACCTTTACGCGGCATTTTCTCTCCTTCAGCAACATCGAGAACAAATATGGTCAAATCGGCTAGATCCGGACTAAAAGTCGCCGTCAGGTTATCGCCCCCACTTTCAACAAAAATCAGTTCCACATCCTCAAAACGATTCGCTAATTCTTCTACAGCTTCAATGTTCATCGAAGCATCTTCACGGATAGCCGTATGCGGACAACCTCCTGTTTCAACACCAATAATACGTTCAGCGGGCAGTGCCGAATTCTGTTGTAGATACATAGCGTCCTCACGCGTATAAATATCATTTGTTACGACACAGATACTATAATCTGCCGACATCGAACGTGTCAACCGTTCAATAAGTGCCGTCTTGCCAGAGCCCACAGGACCAGCAACACCAATTTTCACGTAATTTCTCTTAGACATCTTTTATTTCAGTTATTTTTACGAAATGTAAATTCTCGTGTATAATTTTTCATGTTGCATGCATCCAATATCCTGAGCGATACAACAATTTCCAATCAGATCATCATCCAGTTCGGGCTGTAATGCAACCAATTTATTAATCAAGGGCTGTAGTTTAAACAAAATCTGCTGTGCATCCATTTGGCTAATTGGAACCAGTTTGGCACAATTCGTCATAATACCATTCAAAGAATTATAATAAAAAGCACTCAGTGCGTCTGCATAACTAATTTCCTGCGCATGGGCAAACATGGCAAATGCCATCGCATAGTGACCATGCAATTCTTGCGCATTTATCGCCTTTAGATAAGCCGAACAACGCTTGACCGGTTTTAACTTTTCTGTCAATTTTAAAAACCGTATTCCCAATTTCTTACTGGCATCCCGAATCTCATAAGGGGCTTTGAAAGCGGTTATCAATGCATCCAGTTCAGCGATCTTTTTCCTAGTTGCTCTTGATTCACACAATTGCCAGGCCTTATGAAAAAAAGCGGCATCGTTGTAATAGAAACTATGCTCCAATAAAGTCTGTGCATATTCTTTTGCAGTTTTAGCATCATGTACAATCTCTTTATTGATATAAGTTTCCAAGCCATAGGAATGTGTGAAGCCTCCAATCGGAAATACAGAATCATTAATCTGCATTAATGTCAACAATGGATTCATATGTAATCGTTATTAATTAAGTATTAGAGTCCCTTGGCCAGGGTAATTTTGTGCTGGACTACGGCATACTGATGTATGCGTAACGTATGGGTTCTTTCAATCACCCGTAGTTCTTTCGTCGGCGTAAAACCTGCTCTTTCTAAGGTTTCCCAAAGGGGATTTTCATAGGCTGCAATAATTTCATGTGCAGCGTTGATGAAAACAGGGATATGTTTGTTGCCAATTTCGAGACATATCCGAGCCATATCCAAGAGGTTTTTAGGACGTACAACAAGGCAAGGACAGGGCAATATTCGAACAGCAATGCGCAGTTCCTTTGTTTCGAACAAAATATCACCGTCAAACAAGGATTCCGTCCCCAAATTTTTAAAGCCTATTTCACGGCCTTCAACAGTGAACCCTCGGATAATACGTCTTTCCGTATCAAACCATTCGAGTTCCAAAAAATCAAGTTCAACACCGTTCTGATCTGTGCTATCGGCCCAAATATTCCCCTTAATGTCTCTTGCTAACAACATAAATAACCAATTAGAATAAGAAGTACCGTTGGGCCATTGGAAGTTCCTTCAATGGTTCACAGGTCGCCAACACACCATCGACTGTTACTTCATAGGTTTCTGGATTAACGACGATATTTGGTGTTGCATGATTATGTACCATATCTTTTTTCATCACCGTACGACATCCCTCCACAGGCAGGCATTTACGTGACAAATTCAATTTTTGAATATTTCCGTTCTCCAAAGAAATTTTCGAAACGAAATTGAAGCATAGTTTTGAAACTGCTTTACCATAATTCCCAAACATTGGCCTATAAATGATTGGCTGTGGCGTCGGAATTGACGCATTGGCATCCCCCATTTTAGCGCCCAAAATCATACCGGCTTTGATGATCAACTCGGGTTTTACACCAAATAATTCTGGTTTCCAAAGGATCAAATCTGCATACTTTCCTTTTTCAATCGAACCAATATATTGGTCAATACCATGTGCTTTAGCAGGGTTGATTGTAAATTTAGACACATAACGTTTGACACGGAAGTTATCATTTTCTTTGCCTTGATCTTCAGCTAAAGGGCCGCGTTGGATTTTCATCTTATGGGCGGTTTGGAATGTACGGGAAATGACCTCTCCCACACGTCCCATCGCTTGGCTATCCGAACTCATAATTGAAAATACGCCCATGTCTTGCAAAATATCCTCGGCAGCAATTGTCTGTGGACGGATACGTGAATCAGCAAATGCCACATCTTCTTTCACATTTTTATCCAAGTGATGGCAGACCATCAGCATGTCCAAGTGTTCTTCAGCAGTATTTACCGTAAAAGGTTTTGTTGGATTGGTAGATGCAGGGAGGATATTGGGATACATGGCGATCTTAATAATATCCGGAGCGTGTCCACCGCCGGCTCCTTCCGTGTGAAAAGTATGGATTACACGACCATCTATCGCAGCAACAGTATCTTCCAAGAAACCGGCCTCATTCAGTGTGTCGGTATGGATCGCAACTTGTACATCGTATTTATCAGCAACTTTCAATGCCGCATCAATTGTTGCCGGAGTCGCTCCCCAATCTTCATGGATTTTCACGCCCAGTGCACCAGCTTCAATTTGTTCTTCGATAGGTTTAGTGGTCGATACGTTACCTTTTCCGAAAAAACCAACATTGATAGGAAGGTTTTCAAAAGCTTCAAACATACGCTCGATATACCACTTTCCTGAAGTCACTGTCGTTGCCAGTGTTCCATCTGCAGGTCCCGCACCGCCACCAATAAAAGTAGTTACACCAGAATATAGCGCTGTTTCAATCTGTTGCGGCGAGATAAAGTGAATGTGCGTATCAATACCGCCTGCAGTTAGGATATAGCCCGCTCCCCCATGCACTTCCGTAGAAGCACCGATGATCATGCCTTCGGTTACACCATCCTGTACATCTGGGTTTCCAGCTTTACCAATACCTACAATTTTACCATCCTTAATACCGATATCGCCTTTTACAATACCCCAGTGATCAATGATAATGACATTAGTGATGCAAAAATCCAACACACCCTCATCACGCAAGGCACGAGCAGATTGCCCCATACCATCACGAATAGTTTTACCGCCACCAAATTTGTTCTCTTCTCCGTAAACATTGAAATCTTTTTCAATTTCAATAAAAAGCTCTGTATCTGCCAGACGAACCTTATCTCCAGTGGTCGGTCCAAAAAGAGCGGCATATTTGTCTCTCGGGATATAAAGTTCCCCATCAACATATTTTACAGATGATTTATCTAAACCTAGTTTATCTAAACCAAGCGCATGTAGACCAACAGTAGTACCCAAAGTAGTGAGCCCTACAACTTTAATCCATTCGCGTCTATTCCATCCTCCCATATTTATTTAGATTGTCTGAATTTCAATTTTTTCATTTTATCAATGGCTTTGGTCTTCACCGATTGATCTGTATACTTCCCATTTGTCAATCCATTAAAACCGTGGATTTCCTTACTTCCGCCAAATTCAACCAGAACAACTGATTTTTGTTCCCCTGGTTCAAAACGAACAGCGGTGCTGGCTGGAATATTCAAGCGCATCCCAAACGCTTTCTCCCTGTCGAAGGAAAGCAACTTGTTCGCTTCAAAGAAATGATAGTGTGAACCTACCTGAATCGGTCGATCACCTTCATTTTTCACAACAATGCTTGTGGTTCTGTGCCCAACATTAGCTTTGATTTCCTCTTTTTTTAAAATGTATTCTCCTGGAATCATATCATTCAATATTTATTAACGAATAGGATCATGGACAGTCACCAATTTAGTTCCGTCCGGAAAAGTAACTTCGATCTGTACATCATGGATCATCTCGGGGACTCCTTCCATGACTTGGCTCCTCTTCAATAAGGTAGTACCATAAGACATTAAGTCCGCCACAGACCTTCCGTCCCTAGCCTCCTCCATAATCTGGGCACTGATGTAAGCGATACACTCTGGATAATTTAATTTTACCCCGCGTTTCAATCGCTTAGCCGCCAATTCGCCGGCCAAATGCAACAACAGCTTTTCTGTTTCTCTCGGTGTTAAACGCATAAAAAAATAATTATTTGTTAATTTGTTAAAGGAATTATTATAAAACTGGAATGGTAAAATATGCCCCAAAGGCTAAGCGGTTGTACTGACTCTTGGCCATATCCATATAGCCCTTATAGTTTACGGTGTTACCAACGTAACCTAAATAAAACCGAAGATCCTGGTTGTGAAACGGCTTATGTTGCAAAGCCGCAAAATAGGTCCAGTTTTGGCGAAAATTCTTACCGAGTTGATTATCATCTCTCGATCCCGCGATCTCATACCCACCTTTCAAAGCAACCTCCCATTTTTTACTCAAAAATTGATCATAGCGCAATATGGCAGAGCTGTAGTTCACATCTTTGGCCAATACACGGTTCTCGCCAGTTCTACCATAAAATTCGTTGATCGCCGAAGATGCAATCATCGCATGATCGACAGCAAGATAAGAGTACTGTAAATCAAGATATAGCATCTGTTTTGCTGTTTTGAATTTATTCGCTAATGAAACGGCATGATTAGTATGTCCCTTTGCAAACTGAGAGATGTTGTAAGACCATTTCGTATTAAAACGCTTATCCATAAATGCACCCACCCAAGTGAAATAGGCTCCCATTGGTACACTAGAGCGTTCCAAATCACCTACAGCAAAACCATTTTTTGCATGAAGCTCCATAAAACTATCATTGGTCGTGTTGTAAGCTTGGGCATGTAACGAATGATTCGGGTTGACTTCATAAGATAACATTCCACCGACAACAAAGAGATTCAGTATACGGTCGACATAGTCTGTGAACTTATATTCGTAAATTGGGTTATTTTCAAATTCATAACTCCCGACCATCGCACTTTGCTTGCCGGCCGTAACGGACCATTTGAGATCCTTGCCAAACTTGTACTTGATCAATGCCATGTCCAAGGCTCTGGATCCATTATCCTGACTCGTTGGAGCAAATGACCGATTCAAGCGAAAACGTACTTTATACGACAGTCTATCATTGTATTCCCCGCTCATCAAAATACGGGCATCATCAAGGTTTGCTTTTGCTTGAGACGCCCCCTCCCCATTGTCCGTTTGCAGGCCTGCTCTTAACAGGACATCCAATTGAAATGATTTTGCTCTCGCGGGTTCTTTCAGTAACAAGCTGCTCCTTTGCGCCTGAACAGAGTCCGTTTGGATCTGCTCCTGCGCATGCAATGATGCTATGCCAATCCCCAGTGTTGTAAAAAGTGAAAGTGTTTTTTTCATCCTTATATTTTGTTCCTTTATGGTAACGAAGCAATCCCGCGGTTTCAAAACATAATTCGATTCGAAACAACAAGATAGATCCATGAGTTATACTTATCTCTGGTACAAGTATATCACAGCCACCTAAAAATGGAATAAGGATGAGATTAAAATGAAATTAGAGAGGAGTTTTTGGGATTGTAACAACGACCAAAGTGCCTTGACCTTCCGTTGAATTGAGGAACAATTCAGCACCATGGAGGTCAAAGATATTTTTGGCTAAAACAAGCCCCAAACCATTGCCATAGATGTCACCTACATTAGAAGCACGGTAAAAAGAGGTAAAAATATGTGGCTGGTCTTTTTTAGGAATACCTATCCCTTGGTCAAACACTTTTATCGTAATATTTTTGCTATCGCTACTTATGGCTACGCCAACCTGCGTTCCATTGCCGTACTTAAATGCATTTGAAATAATATTGCTAAAGGCAATAAAAAACAGATCCGGGTTCGCCAAAACCGTAAGTTCATCACTATCTTCTGGAATTTCTGTTAGATCAAAAGAAAGCTTGAGGTCCTTATGAATACTTTTTTCGGCTTTATAAATTTCATAGAGTAACTCGTCAATTCGAATAATTTCTTTATTGTCCACTTCCCCCTTGAAGCCCATGCGGGATAGTTGCAAAAGATTGTTGATAATCAACTCCATTTTATCCGCATATTTCGCGATAGTCTCCAGGGAATAGTAGGCTTCATGCTCTTTCGACAGGAGCTGTTGTGCCAATTCGGCTTCTCCCCCAATAATTGTAAGTGGGGTCTTTAGCGAATGAGAGGCATTTCCAATAAAACTCTGTTGCGACTGAACCGAGATATCCAATCGGCTAAGCATTGAATTTAAGTTCGCAATCAAAACACCCAATTCATCTTTGCTATTGCTAAATTTACTAAACAGGCGATGGTCTAAATGTGCGATATCAACTTTATCTAAATCATTGTTGATATCCTTAATGGGTTTCAATAATCGGTCAGCAAAGTAAAAAGACATCAGTACAATTAAAAAAATCGCCAAAATCCCACCTGTGATCAGGGTACGATCCAATTGACGCTGTTCATCATGGCCGTAATCATCAATACCTTCCGATACAACAATCAAATTTTCCTGGTGAAGATGATCCTGAAAGAATACCGCTACAAAGGCAGTCTTACCATGCATATATCTTCCCTTTCCATGACGAATTACATCGGCATAGAATGTTTTTGGCATAGGCAGCTCAGGCCTCAATTGAACTCGATCACTTCCCTTAACAACACGAATGAGATGGTCTGTTCCTTCAGATAATTGTTTCAGGTATTTACGTTTTACCTGAATATAAAGCGCCCTATTTTCATCCTTCTGATGGACGATATGATCTCCGACAATCACGGCGTTCTCTTCTAGCCGATGAAAAAATTTGGTCTGTAGACTGTCGTACGTGAAATAAGACACATAAATGGCAAAAATAACAAGCAGCAGGGTGCTGATGATAGAAAATAGGAGAACTATTTTGGTCCTAATTTTCATGACGGATTACATAGCCCATCCCAATCACTGTATGGATAAGTTTACGTGAAAATTGTTTATCGATCTTTTTCCGAAGGTAATTCACATACACGTCAACAACATTGGTACTTAAGTCGACATCCATACCCCATACTTCTTCTAGGATATCGATCCGACTTAATACCTTATTTCGGTTGAGCATTAAAAATTCAAGTAAACGAAATTCAGTAGCTGTGAGAATAATAGGAGAATTGGCACGTTGAACCGATTTACTGTCTCTATCCAATTGAAGATCGTCAAATACCAATATATTTTTCTGCTCGGTAATGGTTTTGGATTTGCGGCTGTAGCGACTGATTCGAGCTTTTAATTCCTCTAAACGGAACGGCTTTGTCAAGTAATCATCCGCATCCCTGTCAAAGGCCTCGACAATGTCCTCCGTTTGATTTAATGCCGTTAAGATAATAATTGGGACTTCGTTGTTGGACATCCGAATGTTTTTACAGACATCTAAGCCATTCATACCAGGCAACATCACATCCAATAGGATCAGGTCATAACGGTTCAATCCCGCCATTTTTAGACCAGTATAACCATCCATAGCAATACTAATATGATAGCCTTCTTCTTTTAAGCCTCTTTCGATCAATGATATGACGGATGGTTCATCCTCTATTAGTAATAGTTCCACAGGTATCTTTTTTAAACAGTAAAAAATTCGAGGTTTGTAAAATACAAAATTAACATTTCACCTTTTTCCAAAAAGCTACATTCCCTAATTATTTTCGCTTTTTCTTGACGATTATATGATAATAACCTATAAAACAAGTAAAAAATACATACACCCCCGCAAGACCGCTATCTCAACCGTCGTCCTTACAACGATTTACTTCACTTGATATAGAAATAGTCCACAACTTAAGGTCTCTACTCAAAAGATAGGACTATTTCGAGCACCTGAATCTGAAGCACAGACCAAAAATTAGATTTAAACAACCAAATACAATAATATCTATTTTTGAAAGAATTTCCACAAACAGCGAAAGATTATTTCAAAAATCAATCGAATTTCAATATTTTTGCAGCTTAAAATCACACAATGAAACAATTTATCCTTTGTTTACAGTTGGCGTTTTTACTCCTTATCGGACAAGGACACGCTCAGCAAAAGCTATATAAAATTTCATATCAATTTGCTGATCCTGAAACGGGAACAGATACCGCATCTTCAGAATTCATCAAAATATTGGCTGGAAATAATGAAGCATTAATGCAGGCCTTCATCACCAAAGACCAGATGCGAATTGAAAGTTTATTATTCGGAAAATCGATACAGATCAGCAATATCCACGAAGGCAGCTCTTTTCTACTGGATGAAATAAATAAAACCTATACTGCAACAGAGCTGGCCACCGGCAAACTCATTGAGACTGCCGTAAACGAGGGTGATAATTATGCCTATTCGGGAGATTTTGAGATCAGCTTAGTTCCCGATCAAAAGAAGATAATTGCAGGAATCACCTGCGAAAAAGCAACATTCAATCTAACAGGTAGCCAAGATCCACAAACGGAAATTACCGTTTGGTATGCACCAAAATTGCCAAAGTTATACTGGGGCACTTACGATTATCTCGAAAAAGTGCCCGGGGCAGCGCTCTATATCGGATCGGCCGGGCTCGGAATACAAGCGACCAAGGTGGAAGAAATAACATTCGACAAATCACTCTTTGAAATTCCAGCGGATTATGAAGAAGGTGAACCTATTGAGGAAGCTATAGATTCCACGCTAAACGACCATTTATCTTGGTATCAAGATTCCAATACAGCATATTTTGGTGTACAGGACAGCTTAGGAAACAAATTAACACCAGCAAAGTATACGGCAATATATAGCTATGTAGGAGATTATGCTATCGTAACTGATGCAGCTCAAATGTTTGGCTTAATAGACATACAAGGCAGAGAAGTTATTCCATGTCAATATGAATCGCTCAGTTTAGAAACCGAAGGCGGTCCAGTGGTTTACATGAGAGATCTTAAGTATGGGCTGTTGGATACAAACGGTAAAATATTGCTGCAGGCCAAATATGACTTTATTTCAGTTCCTAGCCCAGAATATGCACTTTTTACGGAAGGAGATCATACGGGTATCATGGACCAAAAAGGCGCTGTTTTACTTCCTGCCAAATATGAAACCATTTCGGATTATCGCGATAATCTCGCGTTAATTCTAGTCAACCAATCCTACCAGCTTATTAATAAAACGGGGCATAATCAACTTAAAACGGATTATGAGTTTCTATCTTTTGCGGGTGAAAGACTTCTACTGGCATTTAATGACAATAAATATGGGTACATTGATTACACAGGAAAAGTCGTTGTTCCATTTAAATTACAAAATGCCCAAGCTTTTGAAAACGGGCTGGCGCTTGTAACGGAGGATCTAGAGAATTTTTACTATATTGACGCAAAAGGGAAGTTTATCAAGAAATATGAAGAGTAATCCACAGACATTCCACTTGTCGACATTGCATCGTGGAAAATACATGTTAATCTTGCTGATTTCAATCTTTTTGATCGGAATGGGAATGTCTAAAGTTCCCATACAGGAAATTCTCAAGATTATTATTGCTCTTTTAATGATTCCTTTAGCACTGTATCTGGCCATAAAGTCTTCGACTTTGTCGTCGACTTGGGTCTTGGATGAAAATACACTTCAGATAAGCAACGCTAAAAAAACAATCGTTTTCCCTTTGAATAATATTTCTCATATCAGGAATCTCAAACGTTCCGGTGGCAACCTGATCATTATCAACCAAAACAAAGGGCCAGCCTTCCGTACCTGGCGCAACAAATTATTTCAAAAGGAAGATGATCTTCCCCTGCTAACGGAAGCCCTAAAGGACGCCGACATTGAATATTACGACCTATAAATTCTTTCTTCCTTCGGTAACATTTGTTACAGGCTTTTGCAAAGGCAGTATGTACCTTTGTAACATCACTTAAGAACAATGTTATGCTATTGGAATACATCAAACAACCATGGCCCTGGTATATTTCAGGACCTTTAATTGCACTGGTCATGTACCTGCTGCTCAAACAGGGAAAGGATTTTGGCATGTCCAATAATCTGCGCACCATGTGTACTGTATTAGGGGCCGGAAAAACTTCCTCTTTTTTCAGATTCGATTGGAAGACCCAGTCATGGAATTTATTGGTAGTACTCGGGACAGCTATTGGCGGTTTTATTGCACATAATTTTCTGAGCGATGGCACTGCAAGCCATATTAATTCCAAAAGTGTTGCCGACTTAAAAGAGCTAGGTATTATCGACCATTTACAAGGCTACCTTCCTGAATCCATTTTCATTTTCGACGGATCTTTGTTTCAGTTTCTACTTTTAAGTATTGGCGGTGTATTGATTGGGTTTGGAACCCGCTATGCTGGTGGATGTTCATCCGGCCATGCTATTTCTGGACTTAGCAATTTTCAGCTTCCTTCTTTGATCGCCGTTATAGGTTTCTTCCTAGGTGGGATCATCATGGTTCATTTTTTATTCCCGCTAATTTTCGCATAAATGAAAGCACTAAAATTTATTTCCATCGGTATATTGTTTGGAATCATCTTATACAAATCAGAGGCCGCATCATGGTATAGAATCTACGAAATGTTTCAATTTCGTTCCTTTCATATGTATGGGATTATCGGTACAGCACTGACCACAGCAATTATAATCGTACAAATCATCAAGAGAAAGCAAATCAAAGATAGTAACGGGATGCAAATAGCATTCCATGATAAAGACAAAAGTATTACACGATACCTGCTCGGGGGAACAATCTTTGGCTTAGGCTGGGCATTGACAGGCGCTTGTCCGGGACCAATGTTTGCCCTAATCGGTGCTGGTTATTGGACTATAGGAATCCTCTTGCTTTTTGCTTTGTTGGGTACTTGGCTTTATGGAGTCTTGCGCAATAAGTTGCCGCACTAGTTTTAACAAACTACTTTAGACCAAATTACCTCATATACGCGCAATCTGAGGCCTGTACCACTAGTTAAAATTTTAGAAAGAGAAAATGGAATTAATATTTATAGCTGGTTTTATATTAGCTGTTCTGGTCGGCCTGTCAATGGGTTTGATGGGGAGCGGCGGAAGTATTCTAACATTGCCAATATTTGTTTATATTTTTCATATAGAACCTCAATATGCATTGGACTATTCGTTGTTTTCTATAGGAATATTAGCCTTGGTCGGATCAATTTCTCCGTTGAAAAAAAGAGAAATTGACCTGAAAACTACGGCCGTTTTTCTCTTTCCATCGCTAATTTCGGTCTATTTGACCAAGCGTTATCTCCTTGTAGCCATACCAGAGTCATTCCACCTTGGCGAGATAGCGATCTCTAGAAACCATATCATTATGCTCCTTTTCTCGATTGTGATTTTGATTTCTGCGACAGCAATGGTACGAAGACGTAAACAGGTTCGGCACGATCGATTCAGGGGTGGAATTGGCCAGATTTTCAACGTTGTCCTCGTCGGATTGCTCGTCGGTATCATGACAGGCCTGGTGGGTGCAGGAGGAGGCTTTATCATTGTGCCGGCCCTCGTATTACTCTTAGGAATTCCACTTAAGCAGGCCATTGCAACTTCGTTGTTTATCATCGGTTTAAACGCCTCATTCGGTTTGATCGCGAATTATCAGTTCCTGGAACATATGAATTGGTTTATATTGGTTACCTTTACGTTAATCACTTTAATAGGCCTCCAGATTGGTTCCAAATGGAAAGACAAATTAGATGCGGCAAAATTGAAAGGTATTTTTGGGTACTTTTTAATTAGTATCGGCATCCTAATCTTTGCTTTCGAATTCATTCAATTTGTAAATTATTAAAATCACACGTTATGTTTTTTCAACACATTTTTGAGTCATCTTTAGCACATTCGAGTTATATCATTGGTTGTCAAGCCAAGGGTGTAGCGCTAGTCATTGACCCTAAAAGAGATGTAGACAGCTATCTTGAGATTGCACAAAAGAATAATCTGACCATAACCCATATTGCGGAAACGCATATACATGCCGACTACCTTTCAGGTACGCTAGAGTTAGCCGCATTGACAGGCGCCCAACCTTATCTTTCCGATGAAGGTGGAGAAGATTGGGAATATGAATTTCCACATATTGGATTAAAACATGGAGATCAATTTCAAGTTGGAAATCTGATTTTCCAAGTTATCCATACCCCTGGACATACGCCCGAGAGTATCAGTTTTATATTGATTGATACGCCTGCAACCATGGAGCCAGTCATGATATTTACAGGTGATTTTGTATTTGTTGGGGATATCGGACGCCCAGATCTGTTAGAGAATGCAGCGGGAATGATCGGAACCAAGGAAATTGGAGCCCACCAAATGTACCGATCGTTGCAACATTTCTTGGCTCTACCTGATCATATTCAAGTATGGCCCGCACATGGGGCCGGATCCGCGTGTGGAAAGGCCCTAGGCGCCGTTCCGAGTTCAACAGTTGGTTATGAAAAAATACGAAACTGGGCGCTTCAATACCAAAACAACGAAACAGCCTTCGTGGAAGAGCTATTATCAGGACAGCCCGAACCGCCACGCTATTTTGCCATGATGAAAAAACTCAACAAAATAGCACGGCCTTTGCAAACGGCAGTTCCTCAGTACAAGAAGTTAACGAACGAAACTTTTCTGCGTTTATACCACAAAGGAACAACTATCATTGATACACGCCATAAGTTTGAGTTTGCCAAAGGATATCTCCCCAATAGCATCAATATTCAGCATAACAAAACGTTTAATACCTGGGCTGGTTGGATCCTTAATTACACGGATCCTTTTATACTCATTGTAGAGGAAAGCCAATTGGACGACATTACCCGCAAGCTTATGCGCATTGGATTGGATCATGTCGCTGGATATATTACGCCTGATACGATTCCTCATTTGGGGATTCCATTGGAACATCAGCAACTCATCGGTTTCGAAGAGATGAATAGTGTATTGGGCAAATCCGACATCCAAATACTTGATGTGCGTAATGCCGCTGAGTTTTCAGAGGGCCATTTACCGCATGCGACTCATATCTTTGTTGGTACAATTGCAGACAATCTTAACCAAATTGATCGAAGTAAACAGCTGTACCTGCATTGTCAGTCTGGAGACCGCGCAACCATAGCGGCATCCATATTGGCGAAAAATGGTATTAAGGACGTCAAAATTTATAGTCCTTCCATCAATGAATGGAAATTAAAGGGTGGAACATTGGTACAATAATATGTAAAAAAGATCCCGGGATATTTATCCTGGGATCTTTTTTTAAAGAACCAAGCTATACGACCGAACTTTAGCTGCCAGTGCATTCAATATAGAGCAACTCAGCTCGGCAGTATGTTTCGTTTATAGACTATTTCTATTGATCCGCAAGAATTCGATGATCTCATCCTTCTTCTCTTCCATCTTGCCTTTCTTTTCCGTAAATTGGTGATTATAGATGGTCAGATACTGATGGTCGTCCGTTTCAGATTCATATAATTCGGCCGTGGCAAAAGAGAAATGCTCTTCTTCATCTGAAAGATGATCATACACATAGGCAAAATCATGATTCCCCAAGGAGCTTACGACGGCATCTTTATCCGCCACGAATTTCAACCTTCCGGGCAATGTCCGCTTATTCATCCATACTTCGTCTTTTTCAGAAAAAGGATAAATAGTAATACCGCGGAAAGCCATAATAAGCGGCGTAATCAGAATAATACCCATCTCAATCGCCCAAACGGCCCACAACATACCACCCGAAACCGGGCTCTTTTTCAAGGTAAAGGTACCGACTTCGTTTAAACCTTGCATCGCTTCCCAAATAAATGAAGGGTGTAAGAAAAAGGCTTTGAACCCTTCCAGATTGAAAGATGATTTTACCCAGGTATCTCCGCCCATGGTTCCCTCCGCATTGTACATCAGCGAAACGAAAAGAGCCCATTGCGCATAAAAGGCTAAAAGCGCGACTAGCAAAGTAATCAATAGTGCAATGCCCTTATTTCTTAATTTCCATTTTTTGAAACAGAAATTCAGCACATAGAATATCCCAGCACCAAATCCCAATGTAATAAATACATTAAAATAAATAATAGGGATAAACCACTGCAAAGCGATGTAAACAATTGCCAATACAACGGCACTAATTGTGCCTAGCACAAGAGATCCGATAAATACCAAAGCAGGAGCCTTTCCCGAGGGCTTATAATATAGATTTTCCATAAAAACAGTAAAATTGATTTTTAACTTAACAGTTAAATTCCCTAACCAAAACCAAGCCAATTCCCAAAGAACAGTCAACTTTCGTCAAGATTTGATGACATTAACTTCGTTACATTCGTTTAAGTGCCATTTATTGAGACAATTTTGTAAGTTTGGGGCATGAAAATCAAAATAATATCCTTTTTTACACTTGCATGTGTATTGAATATTTGGGGGGCAGTAGCGAAGGCCCAAAGAAAAGGATTCTGGCAACAGAAAGTTGACTACCATATGGATGTCAACGTGGATGAAAAAGCATATCAGTACGATGGAAAAATGACCTTGAAGTACAGCAATAATTCAGGGCAATCACTTAAAAAAGTATATTTCCATCTATATTTCAATGCTTTTCAACCAGGATCGATGATGGATTACCGCTTAAAAAACATCAGTGATCCAGACAAGCGCATGGTGACCAACCTTGGCACAAAAGAAAAGCCGGTATATCAAAGCCGCATCGGAGAGCTTAAGACCAATCAAATTGGTTATCAAAAAATCAAAAGTTTAACAATGAATGGGGCTAACGCATCATTTAAAATTGACGGAACGATCTTGGAGGTCGCTTTACCAACTCCTATCCAAGATGGCGAAACAGCACGTTTTGATATGGAGTGGACCGCACAAGTTCCGGAACAAATCAGAAGAACTGGCCGGAATTCTGCCGAAGGTGTAGCATTATCTATGGCGCAATGGTATCCGAAGATGGCCCAATTCGATGAATTCGGCTGGCATTTGGATGAATATACAGGTCGTGAATTTATTGCTCCTTTTGGCAATTTTGACGTCACCATACACCTCAATAAAAATTATGTTGTTGGTGCCTCAGGTGTTCTTCAAAACCCATCAGAGGTCAAAGGTTATCAACAGAAAGCGAAAGTAAAAGCCATCGACAATAAAGCGACCTGGCACTATAGAGCCCAAAATATCCATGATTTTGTCTGGGCCGCAGACCCCAAATTTGTTGTGGATTCCGCTTCAAGTAAAAATGGTATAAAAGTATATACCGTATTCTTGCCAACTGACAAAGAAGTTATTTCAAATTGGAAAACGGCAATAGGCCTTTCTACCGAATTCTTTGACTTCTGTAGTGCGAAGTTTGGTAAATATCCATGGCCAACTTATACCATCATTCAGGGTGGCGATGGTGGTATGGAGTATGGCACAGCTACTCTGATCACAGGCGGCCGCAATCTAAAAAGTCTTGTTGGTGTCATATTCCATGAATCGGCACACTCCTGGTACCAACAATTGTTTGGGATCAATGAAACCGTAGATGAATGGTTTGATGAAGGTTTCACCTCCTATGTCGAAGAGTTGGCCATGCAACATATCTTTGAAAAAAGAGGTGCTATTGCCTCCAACCCACAAATTGCCGCCTACCGTGGCTACTATAAATTGGCTCTTTCAGGTAAAGAAGAACCGATGAGCTTACTGGCAGATTATTATAACACCAACTACGGCTACAGCAACGAAGCATACAACAAAGGTGCCGTGCTTGCAGAACAGTTGGGTTATATTATTGGTCAGGAAAATTTGGAAAAAACCTTCCTGAAATTTTATGACATCTGGAAATTTAAACATCCGACACCAAATGATTTTAAACGCGTTGCTGAAGAGGTTTCCGGTATAAACTTAAAATGGTATTTCAATCTGTTTATCAATACAACACGTCAAATTGATTACGCCATCGAAAAAGTAACAGACACCGACATTTTATTGGCTAATAAGTCAAATTTTGCCATGCCACTGGATGTTCTGGTAGAATACACAGATGGAAGTAAAGAACTATTTTATATTCCTTTGCGTGAAATGCGGGGAGAAAAACCGGAAGAACATTTTGACATATACAAAGGTGTTAAAAGGACCGTGCTTGAAGATTGGTTTTGGACCAAACCCGACTATACTATCCATGTGTCGAAAACACCAAAAGCGGTAACTATTGATCCTTCACTACGCTTAGCGGATGTAGAATCGGCAAACAACAGTTTTAGTAAGTAACTAAATATACTTCCCATTATCCGAACAGATGGGAAAATCAAGACAGCTTCCAAACCCAATATATATGACGCGGTTTGGAAGCCGTTTTTTAATTCCGTGGCTTATATACTCTTAAGAGGAATAACCATATTCCATGTACGTTCAAATTGATAGGGCTCTGAACCATCCCCGGTTGCCGCAAACAAATGAGTAGGCTTCCCATTTTCAAATAGTAAAAACGGTCGTTCAAAATTGGCCTGATGACTCGTCGTGCCATCATCCCATTGAATTGTTTTAGAATAAGCTTTTACAGACTTCGAAAGATGCCAATCTATGCCATCTTTGGAATAAGCATGTATCCCGCCCCCCTCTTCACCGCAGATCTTTCCGTAACGGTCCTTCATAATAAGTTCAAACTGCTGACCGTTATACCAGACAAATGGATCTTCTACATCGTTTTCATGGTTTTGGTCTGTATGAAATGAAAAAATAGGCTTGTCCGATAAACGGCGATAAGGTCCGAGGAAAGAATCCGCTTGCGCGGCTCCCAATAAAAGTGGTGGATTATAATTTACTGGGGAAGATTTATAAACTAAATAAACCTTTCCGTTCGGTAAGACAACTGGCGAAGGATTTGATGTAATGGAGGCATCCCATTCCCCTTTACGGGGATTCAGAATCGGTTGATCAACTCTCTTCCATGGCCCTGCAATTGACTTGGAATAGGCCATCCCAATACGTTTATGCATCCAGGCTTTCTGGCCTAAGCCCGACTCCCATACATTTTCTGTAAAAGAGGGATTTGGTTCGTCATAGTTATTGCCAAAGTAATAAAGCACATAATAGTCACCATTTTTTACAATTCGAGGATTGTGTGTCGTACAGCCATCAAAATATTGCTTCCCCCGAGCAGGCAGTACAACTTCAACAAATTCGTATGGCCCTTCAGCGGTATCTGAAATAGCCCTGACGACTTCGGAATTTGTCACCCAATTACCAAAGCCATATTGTTTGCTCCAACGCGAAGCAAACATATGATATCGTCCATCTTCTCCTTTTATGACCGATGGATCCCAAATCCAATAATCTTTCATCGCAAATCCTCCTCCTTTTGGCGCCGGTAATAACTTATCTATAAAGGAGTCTTCAAGACTGTCCCCCAAAGCATATCCATGGTTTGAAAATAGGAAGAAGCCAGAAACACCGGCTACATTTTTTAGAAAGTCTCGACGAGAGGTTTTCATACGTTTTACATTTATTAGAAGAAAATAATTCGTTCTTTAATCTATTTGATAGGCTCCCATGAAATAATTTAAACGCGGCTGGTACCGATAGCTTTTTTATTTCTAGAAGGAAACCTTTGAATTCACTCCTCCTTCATCTGACATTAGGTGCTATATTGGTGCTTTCTACTAACAAATATTGACGACAAGATAAAGAATAACTAGCTTGCTGTCAACCATCTTTTAGATGATTCTTCCATCCTATTGCACTTTCTTTTTAAATCACTTCGTGTGCAGACAGAAGAGTCCGACGAATATTTCTGGATACATCGTCGAGAAAGAAGAAATAATACGAATAAGAAGCGAAGTTGGTCAGGTCTTGGTATATTTGTCCCCATGATTTATGTCCATATCCCCTTTTGTAAACAGGCTTGTCATTACTGTGACTTCCATTTTAGCACTTCACTACAATACAAAAGTGAGATGATCAATGCCATACGACGGGAAATCGAGCTCAGAGCAGCCTATTTGGAAGACAAAAAGGTCGAATCGATCTATTTTGGTGGTGGCACGCCATCCTTATTGGAAGCTGAAGAGATCGCACGGATCATCGATACGATAGCAATGCATTTTGACATCGTAAATCAGGCTGAAATTACGCTGGAAGCAAACCCCGACGATCTAAATGCGGCCAAAGTAAACAGTCTGCGGAATACAGCAATCAATCGATTCAGCATAGGCATACAGTCTTTCTTTGAAGAGGATCTTAAATGGATGAACAGAGCACATAATCAGCAGGAAGCACTGGCTTCTATCATGCGGGTGCAAGACGCGGGCTTTGAAAATATTACCTGTGATCTTATTTATGGCTACCCACTGTTGACTGATGAGAAATGGCGCCACAATATGCAACAGCTGATTGACTTTGAAATTCCCCATATTTCTTCGTATTCCATGACTGTAGAAAATAAGACAGCATTGGATCACTTCATTAAAAAAGGCTTAAGTCCGGCAATAGATTCTGATCAGGCAGCGGATCAGATGAGTCTTCTTATCCATACATTGAAAGCCGCGGGATATGAACAATATGAAATTTCCAATTTTGCAAAAAATGGCCTATATGCACGTCATAACACAAATTATTGGAAAGGCAAACATTACCTTGGCATAGGCCCTTCAGCACATTCGTTCAATGGAACTTCCAGAGCTTGGAATGTTTCCAACAACGCGAAATATATGACCTCAATCAATTCAAACCAACTTCCCCTGGAAATTGAGGAGCTTTCTACGCTGGACCAGATCAACGAAAGTATCATGACTTCGCTAAGAACCATGTGGGGACTGGATTTGATTGCGCTGGAAAGCAAATTCGGGCAATCTGTCAAAAACCGAGTCCTAAAGGATGCTGAACCATTTCTAGGAGAGAAAAATCTCGTTTTGGAAGAAAACAAATTACGCTTGACGGATCCCGGTAAATTAATGGCTGATCATATCATGTCTGAATTATTCATAATAGAGGATTAACAAATAAATCACTAATATTTTATTAAAATAATAATATTAAGAGTGTTTACATTTAAAAAATTACGAAAATAAAAATATAAATCTATTTTCTAGGCGGTTTGTACTATGTTTGCAACATAATCTATTATAAAATTATGATGTCACACAAGCCATCTTTTGATTTAGAGATCAAAAGTTACAGAGAGCAACAAAACGCTGCCGTAAGCTTAATTCAAATTGTCAGTAACCTGTGGTATAACCACGCTATTGAACTTGTCTTTTTTCGAAATCAACTCATTGATGTAAAATCGAGTTCAATTCTCAACCTGATCAAGGAAAGCGTCCTCCTTACCGACGAGCCATTCCATATTTTTGACACCCTCCACGTAGCACAGGCATTGGAAAAACTCACGCTATCACCTGCGCGTATCGATATCGGAAAACTTACCTTACAGGTCAAGAAACAGACTATTGACAACAACGATCTGCCTAGTTTTATTACAAATGAATTAAAAGATATCAATCAACAAGCGGAATTAAAACCACGCGATGTTGTGCTTTATGGATTTGGCCGTATCGGCCGTTTACTCGCCCGAGAACTTATGCATAAAGCCGGTGCTGGACAGCAGCTTCGCCTTCGTGCCATTGTAACGCGAGACGCCAATGATAGCAAGTCCATATTGAAAAGAGCGACACTATTAAAAACAGATTCCATACATGGTGCGTTCGAAGGCGACGTACAGGTCGACATTCCAAATCAGGCACTTATTATCAACGGCATCACTGTCCACCTTATCTCTGCCAAACAGCCAGAGGACATCGATTATACCTATTATGGAATACAGCATGCTTTAGTCGTCGACAATACGGGTGCTTTTCGAGATGAGCACGAACTGAGTCGCCACCTGAAATCCAGAGGTGCCGCCCAAGTTTTATTGACAGCACCCGGAAAAGGTGTTCCAAATATCGTATATGCTGTCAACGAAAATGATATTGACGTGGAACAGCATGCGATATTTTCCGCCGCTTCCTGTACGACCAACGCAATCTCTCCTATTTTGGCGGTCCTTGAAAATAGAATAGGTATTGAAAAAGGGCATATCGAAACCATACATTCCTATACCAACGATCAGAACCTTGTCGACAATATGCACAAGAAGTCCAGAAGAGGGCGTGCCGCAGCGCTCAATATGGTGATCACAGAAACTGGAGCGGGGACTGCCGTTTCAAAAGTATTGCCTTCATTGAAGGGCAAACTGACCTCCAATGCAATTCGCGTTCCCGTGCCAAATGGATCATTGGCAATTTTAAATCTCGAAATTAAATCTAAAACTACCGTCGAAGAAATCAATGCACTTTTAAAAGAGGCATCACTACAGGGTGACCTTGTCGAACAGATTAAATTTTCTAAAGACAGTGAACTCGTTTCTTCAGATATCATCGGCTCCACTGCTGCTGCGATCATAGATGCTCCAGCGACGATAGTCTCGTCAGATGGTAGGAATGTCATCCTATATGTCTGGTACGACAATGAATACGGATATTCTCATCAGGTAATGCGCTTATCTCGTCATATTACTGGCGTAAGAAGGTATACATATTATTAGCATCAAACTTTAAAAATATAAGCGGTAGTTCGTTGTGCAATTACCGTTTATATTTTTACAGGATTGCTTTTGAGGTATTTCATAATGATCGGTGTTGCTCCTGCTTTCTGCAGAACATATTCACGGGCCAATTTTCCGGCCTCTTGACGGACAGTCTGATCTTGTAAAACAGCAAAAACTTTCTTTAATTCTTTAGCACTGGCAATGGCGAAACCCGATCCATTTTGTACGAGATCTTTCGCTTCCTGAAATTTCTTGAAATTTGGTCCAAATAGAACCGGTATGCCATATGTTGCTGCCTCTAGAGTGTTATGTATTCCAACGCCAAAACCACCACCAATATAGGCCAGTTGGCCATACCCATACAAAGACGAAAGCATTCCAATGTTATCGATAACCAGCACCTTTGAATTGGCTATTGTTGCGGCATCGTAGGTAGCCATGTCCGAAAAGCGGAGTGCCTTCGGCCAAAGGTTAAAAATGCTCGCCAGATGTGATTCATTGATTTCATGCGGAGCCAAGATCAGCTTATAGTCTGAATAATCCAAAAGCAATTCCTGTAGAGCCAGCTCATCCTCGGGCCAGGTACTTCCTGCAACCAGGGCCGGATTTTCCCCAATAAATTGGCTGATCTCAGGAATCATTTTTCTGCTTTTAGGAATGTCTACCACACGATCAAAACGTGTATCTCCGGCTAACCCGGCATTCCGTATCCCAAATTCTTTCAAAAGACGTACACTTTCTTCATTTTGCACAAAGAAGTAAGTCACATAACTTAAAATTTTCAGAAAAAAAGTACCATAGGCCTGAAAGAAAATCTGATCGGGTCTAAATATTGCTGAGATCAAAAACAAGGGAATGCCCCGTCTATGCAGGCCTTCAAAAAAATAATACCAATATTCATATTTCGTAAACACAGCGAAACTTGGATTGATCAAGTCGAGAAAAAGCCGTGCGTGCTGAGCAGTATCGTAGGGGAGATAAAAAACATAATCGGCCAAAGCAGTGTTTTTTCTGATTTCATAGCCAGAGGGAGAATAAAATGTTACAATTATTTTATAATCCAAATAATTATTTTTCACTGCTTCCAGGACAGGTCTTCCTTGCTCAAATTCCCCCAATGAAGCAAAGTGAAACCAAATATGTTTTTGGGAAGAATCAACCGTTTGTTTCATCCTCGAATACCAGTCTTTTCGTCCCTCTACCATGAGCTTGGCTTTGGCATGAAAAGGAGCCAAAATACGCAGTAAGAGTCCATAAAGAAAGATTCCAATTGAATAAAGCAAACGCATGTTTTTAAAATAATGTTTATCTTAGTCAAAGATATTAAACCCATTTCATTAAACGGAACCATTGAGTGGAAAATAAACATCGCAAACGGATTTTGATAACAGGAGCAGCTGGCTTCCTCGGTTCTCACCTTTGCGATCGCTTTATTGCGGAAGATTACGATGTAATTGGAATGGACAACCTGATTACCGGAGATCTACAGAATATAGCACATCTATTTAAGTTGGAAAATTTTGACTTCTATCATCACGATGTCTCAAAATTTGTGCACGTTCCCGGGCACTTGGATTATATCCTGCATTTCGCTTCGCCAGCCAGTCCCGTTGATTACCTTAAAATTCCCATACAAACATTGAAGGTAGGATCTTTGGGCACACATAATCTCTTGGGCCTAGCGCGTGCTAAACAAGCACGCATTTTGGTAGCCTCCACCTCTGAGGTATATGGCGATCCACTGGTTTCACCACAATCCGAGGACTACTGGGGCAATGTAAATCCCGTGGGACCTCGTGGTGTATACGATGAAGCGAAGCGCTTCCAAGAGGCAATAACGATGGCCTATCACAATGCACATGGTCTGGATACCCGTATTGTCAGGATATTTAACACCTTTGGTTCCAGAATGCGTCTCAATGACGGCCGAGCTATTCCCACCTTTATCGCACAAGCGATACGTGGCGAAGACATCACGATTTTTGGCGATGGTTCACAAACACGATCATTCTGTTATATTGACGACCAGGTCGAAGGCATCTTTCGCTTGTTGCATTCGGCATGTGCTACACCTATAAATATTGGTAATCCAGACGAAATCAGCTTGCTACAATTGGCCCATGAAATTGTCGAATTGACAGACAGCTCGAGTAAAATCGTCTACGAACCATTACCGGTTGATGATCCCAAACAACGGAAACCCGATATTGGCTTGGCCAAATCAAAATTAGCCTGGGAACCTCAAATAGACCGAAAAACAGGATTGAAAAAAACCATAGCATTTTACAAAAAGATCCCTTTGGATACCTTATCACATAAAGACTTTACTTACTATAATCAACAATAATGAACAAAAAAATACTAGTCACAGGAGGAACAGGTTATATCGGTTCGCACACAGTGGTCGAACTACATCAAGCAGGATATGTACCTGTCATCGTGGATGATCTGTCCAATTCAAACATCAAAATTTTGGATCAGGTTGAAAAGATCATCGGCGTTAGACCTGAATTTCACCAATTTGACCTTTGTGACACAGAACGCGTGAATGAATTTGTAAAAAACAATACCGATATCTCAGGAATTATCCATTTTGCGGCCTCTAAAGCTGTAGGTGAATCTGTACAGAAGCCTTTGAAATATTACCACAACAATTTCTTCTCGTTAATTAACTTATTAGAGGCATATCAAAATAAGCCTATTAATTTTGTCTTTTCTTCAAGCTGTACTGTATATGGTGAGCCAGACTACTTACCTGTAGACGAGAGTGCTCCCGTAAAAAAGGCAACCTCTCCTTATGGAAATACAAAACAAATTGCTGAAGAAATTCTGCAGGAAACTGCTGCTGCATATGACAACTACAATATTATTGCGCTCCGTTATTTCAACCCTGTAGGTGCACATGAGTCGGCACTGATCGGTGAATTACCAAACGGTGTTCCTCAGAACCTGCTTCCTTTTATCACACAAACAGCCATTGGAAAAAGAGAAAAATTAACGGTATTTGGCTCTGATTACGACACACCGGACGGATCTTGCATCCGCGACTATATCCACGTTGTTGATTTAGCAAAAGCTCACGTTGCAGCAATCAGATTATTGGAAAAAGGCAACCCGAACGGAAAATACGATGTCTTTAATGTGGGAACAGGAAATGGATATTCTGTCCTTGAAGCGATCAAGGCTTTTGAGAAAGCTTCAGGACAAAAATTAAATTACGAATTTGGTCCACGTCGTGACGGAGATATCATCAAAGTTTACGGGGACGTCACTAAATCGGCCAATCAGTTGCATTGGAAAGCAGCACTTGGTATTGATGAAATGATGGCTTCTGCCTGGGCATGGGAAAAAAATCTGAAGGAAAATCCATTGGATTAAACAGTAGCCTCTGCTGCTACAGCAAAGCATTATACCCAGCTTAACTTTATATGACCGTCTTAAAAACGTAGACGGTCATAACTTGGCTCCCAAAGGGTCCTTCTGCCAACTGAAGGTCGACATTAAACAAACTCTTTGTCGGAAATATATTCCATGAGCATCCCGGCCTGATCTCCGAGCTTCTTTTTCAAGCGCTGCATAGATTTTTTTATCGCGTCTGGAGTAACCCCCAATACGTTGGCTACTTCCTTATTATTTAGCCCCAGTTTCATAAGCACAATTATCCTCAGATTAGATTCCGTTATATCGGGAAATCTAGATTGTATATCCTGGAGTAAATTGGGAAATTCTTTTACAATCAATAATTTAAATTCCTGCCATTTCTCTTCAGTGATGAGATGTGACTGCAACAATATTTTTAGCTCCTCGCGATCTTTTTCAACAACATTCCCTTTTTCTTCAAGCATCGCAGAAAGTACATTTATCTGTTCATTATTCCGCTTAAGAAAAGCGACGTATTCTTCAACTTGGCTTTTAGAACTCACCAGTTCCCTGTCTAATTCTGCTTTTGTATACTTTAAATTAAGAAGCTGATATTCATAGTCACGTATCCGTTTTCTAGCACGGGATCGAATAGCATTATAAATAAAAAAGAATAATACCAATACCAATAAACTTAATATTAGCCATAATCGCCTCTCAGCTTGCTTTTTCTTAATAACAGCTTGTGCCAGCGATAATTTATCGGCGTACTTTTGCTTGTCGGCCATAAACTTCAATTGGGACAATACTGGATCACCATCTAAAAAACGTAGTGAGTCTTGGAGACGTTCTATTCTTCTTCGTGCATTCAGCTCACGACCTATATCGTTACTTTGCATCGCCAAATTCAACTTGTGAATCTCAAGTTCAAGTATTGTCTTCTTATCATCCGAGCCCAATAAAAGAGATTCAGCTTCCGCAATCATATGACGAACATCCTTCGTTTCCTTATTCGCTATATTTAATCGAATACGCATCACTAAGGCGAAAATTGTATTTCGGTCATTCCCAAGAGATCTGGAAATCTCAAGATCTTTATCTAGGAGCGATAAAGCCTTATGGTAATCCTTCATACCTTCAAACACAGCCGCCTGATTACCTAAGATCTTCGCGTAGCGTAATGAGTCATTTTCTGAAAGTGCTAAAGTTTGAGCCAATTCAAAAATTTTCATTGCCTGCAAGGTATCACCACCACTTTTCAATGTCAGTAAACCTAAATTGTCCAAGATTTCAGCTTTCAATTTCGGTGAAATTTGTTCTTGTCGTTGCCCTAAATCCAGATATTTAATTCCAGAAGTATAATCACCTAAAGTTCCAAAAAAATAGCCAAGCTTCTTGTAAGTTTGCGTTAGGTCTAAAACAAGCTCTTTCGGTATATCTTCAAGCCCTTTCTCTCCTTCCAAGATAAAAGGTAATGCCTCAGAGGCTTTCAGGCATCGATATAGGTAAAAGCCATACATTACCTTTACCCAAATGCGTACATTTTGATAGCTATAGCCTTCTTCAAGGTCCAGCGCTTTTAAATAGTATTTATCACTAAAGTTATTTCTTGCGCCTTCGGCATTAAACGACTGATCCGCCAGTAAACAATAATAGATTGCCAAAAGTGCCTTATCATTTTTTCGTACCGCTTGGCTAAAATATGGTGCAAGATATTTGCTTAACGACAGACTAGAGGATTGATACTGCGCTGATTCTTTTATAATTGTTTCGTAAAAGTTCTTCTCTTCTATCGAGGAATTGGAATCCATTAAATCCATACCATAGACAAAACGACAAGGGATGATTGTTAGAAAAAGAAAAAATAGAAGACATCGAAACATATCGGCTCAGGCATTGAATTTCGCAATAAAAATAAAAAATAATTTTAATTAAATCATCATGAGACAAAATCAACCAACCGCAAACACAGTTAAGGTTTAGACCGTAATCATGCCTTACATTCTTCGATTAAAAATAACAATAGTGTATTAAATAATACGCTACTATTGTTCGCGAATTAAACAAAGAAGCCACTTATTGGAAAACCTTGTGACTATTCACTAAACGTGGTGAGATTATTCTTTTGACCAATAGTATTACTTTTTATCAAAAAAATGATAAATATGATCTGGTGTTATAGCTTTCGTTAATTGGACATCATATTCATTTTTATCCGCAATAACATCAATTGGATTAAAAAAAGATAGTCCGACACGCTGTACACCAACTTTACAAGACGAGAAAAAACGGTCGTAAAACCCTTTTCCATAACCTACTCTATAGCCGAAAAGATCAAAAATTAACAACGGCACTATAATCATATCAATAAGCGATGAAGCTACCTTAATGCCAGAGGTTGGCTCTGGAATACCCCAGTTGTTCGTCTCAAATCGTGTATGTTCATCCAATATGAAATGTTGCATCGAGTAATCATCAAAATTAGATCGCGAAACAACGATCTTTATCTGCGGAAAAAACGCTTGAATATAATTTATTATTAAATATGTATTGGGTTCGTGGTATTTCCCTATGGGAAGGAAAATATGCAAAAATTCGACCCTTGAGAGATCAAGCTTTGTAAATTGCGAAAGTAATCGTTCATTGAGCGCAGTTTCTCTCTCTAAAGACAATTGACATCGCTTAGTTTTATATTCAAGTCGTAATTCTTGTTTCGATTTCATTTGTAGAATAGTTATTCCTAAAATTTATTTCCCTTTCTTACCAAAATCCCCATTAAATTCCATCACTTATGCCAAGATCAATCAAAAATAGCATTCCTTCCAATTCAATTTTTATTTAAGCTTCAAAAGCAAATAGAAATTCTCGTTCAGAATAGAAAAACCAGGTGTTAAACGCAGTCTAGTCATAAAAAAACGGCCTTGTAGCGAGCGCTAACAAGACCGAATAATCAACCTAAACCTAAAATCTTTCTATTATTTTACGCGCTCGATATAATTACCTGTTTGCGTATCGACTCTTACTTTCTCACCTTGATTAATGAACAACGGTACCATAATTTCAACACCAGTCTCTACAGTTGCTTTTTTCAACGCATTTGTAGAAGTATCTCCTTTTACAGCCGGTTCAGTATATGTAATTTCTAACTCAACACTTTTTGGAGCTTCTGCCATGATAGGCTCATCACTTTCAAAAGCAATAATTACAGTCATTCCCTCTTTCAAGAAACGAGCTGAATCACCGAACAAAAATTTAGGAATATTGAATTGCTCGTATGTATTGTTATCCATTACCACGAAGAAATCTCCATCCTCATACAAATACTGATAATCGCTAGTTTCTACACGTGCAATTTCTACAGATTCGTCAACTCTAAAACGGTATTCAACTAACTTACCAGTTTTAACATTACGCATTCTCGCTTGATAAAACGCACGTAAATTGCCTGGTGTACGGTGTATATATTCTTCTACGGATACTAATTCTCCATTAAATCTTAAGATATTTCCTGATTTTACCTCTGATGCCTTAGCCATTCTTTGAATTGAACTTTAAACGGTTATCTCATTATTGAGTCGTCAAAAGTACAAAAACTAATTGTGTTATTAAAATTTCATTCGCTACTTTTTTTTCTGAAAGTGTTTGTTTTTATTGGCCGGAGAGAACCTTCAGTTCACTTTCGTAGCTGTTAATGGTTATGCAATCTTGATGGTTTATGGGAAATAATCATTTTTGATACAGGACAAAAAACTTTTCTCCTATTTTTAATAGGGCAGAAACAATTGTTGATCCCCTAAGACTTGAAATCGACGATAGAAATACTTTCATCGCAGAATTCATACTCTTTTTTTTGGTTGGAACAGACGATAAACAATCTAGATTCCACTTTTGTGCGCTCAATTAAACGAAGATACCATTGTTCACCCGCACTATCCAAATTACTTGTAGGCTCATCCAACAAAACCAAGGCAGATGCAGAACAACAAGCTAGCGCTAGCTTTACACGTTGACGCATGCCTGATGAAAAAAACCGGATCTCTCTGTCAAGCGCATGTTCCAATCCCAATACGTTTACAACAGTTTCTTTATCAAAAGAAGGAAGATAATTTTTAAATTTAAAATGAAAATCAATCAGCTCGTTTAAGGTAAACTCCTCGATCAGTTCAACATAAGGAGCTGCGAGAGACAGCTGCTGATATATAGTTTCCACACCTAGGACTTGGTCTCCATCCGTGTAGATCAATTCACCCGATGAGGGTGTCAAACTACTTGAAAGCACTTTTAGGAAAGTGGACTTTCCGGAACCATTATGGCCAAGGATGGCATAACTCTTGCCGGACTCGAAGGTATAGTTTATATGCCTAAAAATCCATTCATTGTTATACCTCCTACCAATATCTTTTAATGTAATTTTCAAATTCACTAGAATCGACAACGCGACTACATCGCTCTATTATTGAATCCTTTCATGATACCCCGGCCGGAGTTCCGAATAAAATCCAAAATTTCATCACGGATTTCCGTTGCCTGATATTCAGCTTCTATAATTTCTATTGCTTTAGCCAGGTTTCTGTTTTGGACAAAAAGAATTCGATAAAGATTCTGAATCTCGGCAATTTGCTCTTCCGAAAATCCTCTTCTTCTCAATCCAACAGAATTAATACCAGCATAAGAAATCGGTTCACGTGCGGCCTTAACAAAAGGAGGAATATCCTTACGCACCAATGAACCACCGGTAACAAATGCATGCGAACCAATTTTGACAAATTGGTGAACAGCAACCATTCCAGCAAGTACAACATAATCACCTACTGTAATATGTCCAGCAAGTGTACTGTTGTTCGAAAAAACACAATTATCACCTACTTCACAATCATGTGCAACATGACTATAAGCTTGGATCAAACAGTTTTTTCCAATGACCGTTTTATACCTATCCTTGGTTCCTCTATTGATTGTTACACACTCACGAATGGTTGTATTGTCTCCAATTTCAGCTGTGGTAATCTCACCATCAAATTTTAAATCTTGAGGTTCCCCAGAGATTACTGCACCGGGATATATTTTACAGTTTTTTCCAATTCGAGCTCCATCCATGATCGTCACATTTGATCCTATCCAAGTGCCTTCACCAATGACGACATCTTTATAAATGGTTACAAATGGCTCGATGACCACATTTTTAGCAATTTTTGCCTCCGGATGAATATAAGCTAATGGCTGTATCATCTATACTACTTTAGTTGTTATTTACTCTTACGATCTGTGCCATAAGCTCCGCTTCACACACGATTTTCTCTCCTACCATAGCCACACCTTTCATTTTTGCGATACCTCTTCGGATCGGCTCCATCAAGTCACATCTAAAAATAACAGAATCCCCTGGAGTTACCTGCGCTTTAAAACGTGCATTTTCAATTTTAAGGAATAAGGTCAACCAATTCTCTGGATCAGGAACCGTCTTCAGTACTAAAATTCCCCCTGTTTGTGCCATAGCCTCTACTTGCAAAACACCAGGGAATAATGGTGCACCAGGAAAATGTCCCATAAATAAATCTTCGTTCATGGTAACATTCTTCAAACCCACAACATGTGTTTCTGTCAATTCAAGAATTTTATCGACCATAAGCATGGGTTGACGATGAGGTAAAATCTTCATGATTTCAACCGTATCGTATAATGCCGGCATATTGGGATCGTAAACTTTAATTTTTTTACGTGTTTTATCTTTCTTGATCTGCTCCTTTATCTTTTTTGCAAAAGCCACATTCGCTGCATGGCCTGGCCTTGCAGCCATAATATGCCCTTTCAAAGGTCTTCCGACTAGCGCTAAATCTCCAACCATGTCCAACAATTTATGTCGAGCAGGTTCATTTTGGTAACGCAATTGATTATTGTTTAATATTCCTTCCTTAGCAACTGCAACGGTTTCTTTATGAAAAAGATGCGCTAATTTTTGCAATTCCTCAGGAGAAGTCTCCTTGTCCACAATAACGATTGCATTACTTAAATCACCACCTTTAATAAGGCCATGATCAACCAACATTTCCAATTCGTGTAAAAAACAAAACGTACGCGAAGAGGCTATTTCAGATTTAAAATCCTCAATCGATGTTATTGCTGCATGTTGACTTCCCAACACAGGCGAATTAAAATCGATCATACAAGTCAAACGATAACCATCCATTGGCATGCCCAGTATTTCGACTTTGCGATCTGGCTCTGCATAATGAATATTATTCGAAATCTCATAATAATCCCGATCAGCATCTTGTTCTTCAAATCCCGCTTCCTCTAACAACTTCACAAAAATAGCTGAACTACCGTCTAGAATTGGTATTTCAGGACCATCAATATCAATCAGCACATTATCAATTTGTAAACCAATTAACGATGCCATCAAATGTTCAATTGTACTCACACTTGCTCCATTCTGCGTTATTGTCGTCCCCCTGGAGGTATCCGTAACATTATCCGCATCAACCAAAATTTCTGGTTGCCCCTCTAAATCTACACGTCTGAACTTAAACCAGTGATTTTCCGGAGCGGGTTTAATAGTCATCGATACAATTTTTCCTGTATGAAGACCTACCCCCGAAATTTCAACCTCGTTTTTGATGGTTCTCTGTTTTACATTCATTTCTAATAACATATTTTTAAATCAAAACTTCTTTTGACAAAACATTTATCCTTTAAGCTATATCGATGTTCGCCATCGCCTTGCTAGGAATGATTATTTCATCACAATTAAAGAACAGTTTATTTTCAATGAAAAATAATTATTTCAATTTTTTTTCTACTAACTTTTCTAACTCTTGGATTCGTTTTTCCAACTCAGGAAGACGTGCAAAAATTACATTGGAGCGCAACTGCGGCTGGTAAGGCATCACTGGCGTACCGCCCCACTTTTTACCTTCTTCTTTAATCGATCTATTCACTCCTGATTGGGCTTGGATTTGAGATCCCTTTGCAACAACAATATGTCCAACGACACCAACCTGACCTCCTAAAACCACATGTTCTCCAATTTTTGAACTACCAGAAATACCTGTTTGCGCTGCGATTACGGTATTCTTTCCAATATCAACATTATGTGCAATTTGAATCAAATTATCCAACTTAACACCATCGCGCACTATTGTAGCGCCCATTGTTGCCCTATCGATTACAGTATTGGCGCCAATCTCGACATTATCCTCCACTTGCACATAACCAATCTGAGGTACTTTTTTATATGTTCCGTCTTCTTGTGGAGCAAATCCAAATCCATCCGATCCAATCACAACACCAGAATGTACTACCACATTTTTCCCAATCTTACAATCATGATAAATCTTTACGCCTGGGTAGAGTGTTGTATTATCGCCAATCGTAACTTTATCGCCAATATAGACTTGTGGGTAGATTTTCACATTATCTCCAATGGAAGCCCCACGCCCAATATATACGAATGCACCAATATAACCTCCTTGGCCGATCTCCGCTTCAGTATGTATAAAATGAGGCTCCTCACGTCCGCTTTTGTCAAGACGGAACTCATTATACATATTCAGAATAGTAGAGAAAGCAGCATATGCATTCTTTACCCGTATGATCGTTAAAGTCGGCTTAGTTGCTTGGGTCAATTGTAAATCTTCATTCACAATTACAATCGAGGCGTCAGTAGTATAAATAAAATGCTCATATTTTGGATTTGACAAAAAAGAAAGATCGCCTTTTTTACCTTCCTCAATTTTGGCAAGGTTACCTACAGTAACTTCTGGATTTCCTTCAATCCGTCCTTCTAATAATGTCCCTATTTGTTGAGCAGTAAATTGCATGGTACAAATCTATGTTTTTTTATTAAAAAATAACTACTTGATGGAAGTAATTGCAACATATCCCACCTCTTTTGGATAACATAAGGCGTATTTAGCCACATTTTTCGATAGTGCTTCTAAATTCCCTAGATCAGAAGCCTCTGTTATATCCACGAGCTCACCGGATTTCAATAATATTTTTATTTGATCCTTGGAAGAATTATAGGCACGGTTTTGAATTTCCTGCATAAATACATAATAATGAATATCCTCCTGAGCCACACCCAGCTCAGCTTGTACTTTCGATTTCACTAAATCTACATATGCTGGCGAGAATGGTTTATTGCTCATGACAGAGCGATATAGATTACGTTTCATAACGCGCTGGCACATTGTACTTAAAATAGAATCCTCATGATGTTCCCATGTTTTTATCGCAGACATAATATCCGTATCATCTAAACGAGTAAACCAATCCAAATGTAACGGATCATCCAAAAAATTAGTTTTGTTGACCTGCTGGCTTAAAAACCAATGAAACGCCGGAGTAGAAAAGAGCTTATGACCAGTAGCCGTTAAATATTTTGCCCGCTGCAGAATTTTAATCAATAATTGTTCAGCACCGATAACGGTCTTATGTAAATAGACTTGCCAATACATGAGCCGTCGTGCAATCAGGAATTTCTCCACAGAATACAGCCCTTTATATTCCACCACGATTTCATCCGCCACGACATTGAGCATTTTTATGATACGATCAAATGAGATCACGCCTTCCGATACACCGGTAAAAAAACTATCTCTATTGAGGTAATCCATTCGATCAACGTCCAATTGGCTCGACACCAATTGATGGAGAAATCTGCGTTCATATTTATTGTTAAAGATTGTAATTGCCAAGCTTAACCTTCCGTCCAAATCCTGGTTGATACGATCCATCAATAGGGAGGACAATAACTCATGTGAAACTCCTTCAATCAAACTATGCTCCAAGGAATGTGAAAAAGGGCCGTGACCTATATCATGCAGCAATATTGCCGACAGAACAGCCTCCTCTTCATCCCCTGAAATTATAACACCTTTACTCCTCAAAGTTTCCAATGCCATCGACATCAAATGCATCGCTCCTATGGCATGCTGAAAACGAGTATGCAAAGCTCCGGGATAGACGAGATGTGTCATGCTCACCTGCTTAATATAGCGGAGCCTTTGGAAATAAGGATGTTGCACTAGGTCAAAGACCAATCCTGTAGGAATAGCGACAAATCCATATACCGGATCATTAATAATTTTATTTTTGTTCAATGTGGAGACAAATTAATACGATCATCAACACTATAAATATGAAACCGAGCCCTTTAATCGTGAACTCCTGGTTAACACTAGTATAAACTTAAAACAAAGATAGTTAGTTCATCGTTAAGAAATGTTAAAAATAAAATCTGAAGCACGATATTTGCTTATGTTAGCATGAGATCGAAAATCCGATCCTCCCCTCTACTACTAATAGACATATAATAACAAGATGCAAAAAACACATATTCTTTGGGCTGACGATGAAATTGACTTTCTAAAACCACACATTTTATTTTTAGAAAGCAAGGGTTACAAAGTTGACACAGTCAACAATGGAAATGATGCCGTTGAAGCCTTTAAAAATGGTTTTTTCCACCTCGTTTTCTTAGACGAAAATATGCCTGGGCTAACCGGGCTCGAAACACTTGCCATACTCAAATCGATCAACCCTACTGTCCCCGTTGTTCTAGTCACAAAAAATGAAGAAGAACATGTCATGGAAGATGCCATCGGCTCCAAAATAGATGATTATCTTATCAAGCCGGTCAACCCCAAGCAGATCTTGATGACAATAAAAAAATTAACGGAAAACAAACGTCTTGTCAATGAGAAAACATCCATGGCTTATCAACAAGACTTCCGCAATTTGGGGATGATCCTGAATGACAATCTGGATTTCAACCAATGGTCAGAAGTTTACAAAAAACTTGTCTACTGGGAATTGTCCCTCGAAAAGCTTGAAGATAACAATATGCATGAAATTCTGACGATGCAAAAATCCGAAGCAAACATGCAATTCTCCAAATTTATAGAAAACAACTATATCCAGTGGATTAATCGCCCCGAAAACGCGCCCATTCTATCACACCAGCTATTTAAGAAGAAGGTATTTCCGACCATAGAAGATGATATACCGACATTTTTCTTTTTAATAGACAATTTGCGTTTCGATCAATGGAAAATTATCAATGAGGTAATCACCGACTATTTTAGACTTGAGGAGGAGATAAACTATTACAGTATTTTACCAACAGCAACACAATATGCTAGAAATGCCATCTTTAGTGGATTAACTCCACTGGAAATGGAAAAACGCTTCCCTAAATTATGGCAAAACGATGAAGATGAAGGTGGCAAGAATTTATATGAGGATAAATTTTTAGAAGATCAGATCAAGCGACTTTACCGCAAGTCTATAAAACACTCTTACACGAAAATTTTGACCCTGGAACAAGGAAAAGACGTGTTAGACAATCTCGGCAATTTGATGCACAATCAACTGAATGTATTGGTGTATAACTTTGTTGACATGCTTTCGCACGCGCGTACGGACAGCTCTATGATTCGTGAATTAGCAAACGATGAAGCGGCTTATCGCTCCCTCACTTTGTCATGGTTTGAACACTCACCTCTATTGGAGGCTTTAAAATGGCTCTCACAAAAGAAAGTTCGTGTGATTATTACAACCGACCATGGCACGATCCGTGTAAAAAAGCCAAGTAAAATTGTTGGTGATCGAAATACAAATACAAATTTGAGATATAAGCAAGGGAAAAATCTGAACTATATTGACAAAGATGTTTTTGCTATCAAAAATCCCCACGAGGCACAGTTGCCTAAACTTCATGTTAGTTCAACATACGTTTTTGCCAAAGAAGATTCGTATTTTGTTTACCCCAACAACTACAATCAATTTGTCAATTACTTTAATGGAACATTCCAACATGGTGGAATCTCTTTGGAAGAAATGATTATCCCCTTTGCGACATACTTACCGAAATAGTAATTTTGCAACATGGAAATCATTGTAAATACGACAGCAGATCTATCTCAAGCGGCTCAGACACTTTTAAATAGTTTTCCAAAGGACCGGATTTTTCTATTATATGGTTCAATGGGAGCAGGAAAGACAACTTTTGTAAAATACCTGTGTAAACAATTAAATGTACAAGATAGTACATCTAGTCCAACATTCTCCATTGTTAATGAATATGAGTCTCCCGCAGGCCCCATATATCACTTTGATTTTTACCGCATTAAAGATGAGCAGGAGGCATTCGATTTTGGCTATGAGGAATATTTCTATTCAGGTGCATATTGCTTTGTTGAATGGCCGGAGAAAATCCCCAATTTACTTCCTAAAGAAGCAAAAGAGATACATATTAGCATCATAGATGCAACAACACGTAAAATTTCTATTCGTTAACTACCTTTTCTCTACTATGGCTCATTTATCATCTTGTCAATATATTCCATCTGATATCCATGTTCCCGGACTAGCGGCTATACACGCCGAGCACCTTAGCTTTTCCTTTCATGAGAACAATATGCAGTTTGCTGTTGAAAATAGTTCTTTCGATATCGATGAAGGAAAAATAACAGCAATCATTGGTGAATCTGGCAGTGGAAAAAGTACATTACTGCGACTTATCTACGGTCTTTTGGAACCAACTGGGGGCATTGTGCGCTATAAAGGTTGGCAGGTTCCAACGCGCAAGGACAAGTTGATCCCCGGACATGATGCCATGAAATTAGTCTCGCAAGGCTTTGACGATTTGAATACTTATGCCAATGTATGGGATAATGTTGCATCGCAGTTGCCAAACACAGATATCAAACGCAAACAAGACAAAACTGCGGAAATATTACAACGCCTACGGATAGATCACCTCGCTAAAAAAAGAGTAGCAGACATCAGTGGCGGAGAAAAACAACGTGTCGCCATCTGTCGTGCTTTGATCAACGAGCCTGAAGTTTTACTAATGGATGAACCCTTCAATCAGGTTGATGCCTCTTTTAGGGATACCTTGCAACAGGACATAAAAGATATTGTTAAAGAAACTGGGCTGACCGTCATTTTAGTTTCACACGATCCTACGGAAGTACTTGCTTTAGCAGATAACCTCATCGTGATGAAATCTGGTAAAATCCTAGATCAAAACAATCCACATGTATTGTATAGCAATCCATCGCACCCTTATACGGCGCAATTACTGGCAAAAAGCAATATATTACAAGTTGAGCAAGCTCAAAATTTAGGCATAACAAGCGAAAAACCAGTCGCGATACACCAAGAATGGATTTCAATAAGTCCTTCTGAGCAGTCTACTTTTTTTGTAAAAGATGTGCGATTCAGAGGTTTTTATTATGAAATCGTAGTCAGTAATAATGAGATTAACTTACATGCGATTATAACATCGCAAATAATTCCACAAAAACTACAGGCTGTCGATCTAACAATATCTCACTGGATATCTTTTGACCATTAATTGTATATCCTAGTCTTGTGTGTCTAGCCAAGATAAAAATGCGTCAAACCATAACTTGTCTGAGGTTTTGTTAATTAACCCAAAGCCGTGCCCCCCTTGCTCAAAGGTATAAAGCTTGTTGGGCACTTTTGACTTGTCCAAAGCTGCCATCATTCTATAGCTATTTTCTATTGGCACAGCCATATCGTCTTTGGCATGCACAAAGAAAACCGGACAAACCTCAGAAGATACCTGCATATTGGAAGAAAACAGTTTGATTTGGTCTTCCGAAGGGTTTTCTCCAATCAGATTTATACGCGAACCTTTATGTGTTATATCATTTTCCATAGAGATTACCGGATAAATCAATCCTGCAAAATCAGGTCTTAGGGATACATGGGAAGGATTCGCTATATAATCTTTCTTAAACTTCGTAATTAAAGTGGAAGCCAGGTGCCCGCCAGCGGAAAATCCTATAACCCCAACCTTTCGAACTCCGGGGTGCAACGTTCGGATCAATTGCATCGCCCGCTGGGCATCTTGAAGAGGTCCTATTGATTTGTCACGCATGATATTTGGTGAAGGCAATCGGTATTGTAAAACAAATGCCGAATAGCCATTTTTTATCAGCTCTTTTGCAACGGCATGCCCCTCATGATCCATTGCTATATGAGAATACCCTCCTCCCGGAATAACCAGTACGGCAATATTTTTATCTATACTTTTATCTGCCATATATGCAAATAACTTTGGTACATTCTTTTCTAAATTTACCTGCTCTTTATCAGTCGCATTTGGAATGGAATCTGCATAAAGGTTGATTGTTTCCTGCGCCTTAACGAGAGAAATCAACGAACATAAAATCATAAAAATTCTTTTCATTAAAATGATATTTTAAAAGATAGCTCCAGACTACATATACTAGAAAAAACGAATCAAATATGAGCTGGATATCCATGGTTTATAAGGAAGAAACAACTAAAAGATCTAAATCTTTCGCCGTCATATTAAATCTTGAGGCCATGTCAACATTTGTAAGGTTTCCTTGGTACAAATAAATTGAACTCCGAATACCGGGATTCTTCCAAATTGCATTTTTCAGTCCCCCGAGTTCAGCAAAATCAAGCAAAATAGAAGTGAAGATATTGCTCATTGCATAGGTAGCTGTTCGCGCTACCCGAGACGCTATATTGGGAACACAATAGTGAATAACATCAAATTTACGAAAGATAGGTTTATCGTGAGAGGTCACCTCCGATGTTTCAAAATTGCCTCCCTGATCAATGCTTACATCTATAATAACGGAATTGGGTTTCATTTTAGAAACGGTTTCTTCCGAAATCACACAAGCCGAACGTCCATTACGCGCTCGTAAAGCGCCAATAACTACATCCGAACTGATCACGGCCTTGTTTAAAATAATCGGTTGTATAACGGAAGTGAAAACACGGCTACCAAGATTGTTTTGCAGTCGTCTAAGTTTATAAATCGAATTATCAAAAACCTTTACCTGTGCACCTAACGCCAAAGCCGTTCGGGCAGCTTGTTCACCTACCGTACCCGCACCTATAATAACGACTTCTGTGGAAGCTACGCCTGTCACACCACCGAGCATCAGTCCCTTCCCTCCAAATGCATTGCTCAGATACTCTCCCGCAATTAAGGTTGCCGTTGCCCCCACGATTTCGCTCATCGCACGCACCACTGCTAGGCAACCGCCCTCATCTCTTAAATATTCGTAAGAAATTGCAGTGATTTTTTTATGCATTAACGCCTTTAGTACCTCCAGGTTCATGAGTGAAGGTTGTTGAGACGATAACAACAGCTGCCTTTCTTTCATCAATTTCACTTCACTAAGGATAGGGCTACCAACTTTAATGATCAGATCTGCTTGGTACACCTCTTCCCGAGATGAAACGATACGAGCCCCCTGTTCACTATAATGATGATCTAAAAAATTGGCTCCAGCACCCGCTCCAGCCTCAATGATAACTTCGTGTCCATTTTCTACCAATAATGCAACCGCTAATGGCGTCAAGCAGATCCGCTTTTCCTGAAGCGAGATTTCCTTTGGAATGCCTATAAATAAACTCTTTGCATTCTTTTTCTTCTCAAACAGCATCTCTTTTGGAGAAATCATAGCCTGACTCGCAAGCTTTCCTAACTCATTCATCTTGTAAAATTGATAGTTAGCTAAAATTACAATAAAAAATCAATCTTATCAAACGAAGATAAATTTGGTTTGGCACGGCTTTGGAATGAAACAAATTTATCTACATTTGTTTAAATTAATCAGATATAGTACCATGCTCAGTAAAGTCAATATAGTGCCACGATGGATCATTTTTTTATTGGACATCTTTAGTGTTTCCATCGCTTATCTCTTCGCAAATGTTATTTACTATGATTTTAACTTCGATTTTCTGCTCGACATTGATTTTAGCATTCGTTACATTTTATTTATAGCCATATGTTCTTTATCATTCTATCTCTTCAAGATGTATACTGGTATAGTTCGTTACACGAGCGCTATCGATTCAATACGTATATTATCAACAATAACATTTAGTGTTTTCGTTCTCCTGGTTATAAAATTAGTGATCCAGGCAAACGAGATAGAGCGAAACATTCCAACTGCACTCATTATCTTCTTTGCACTCTTCTCCTTTCTTATTTTGACCGTCTATAGAACGATTATCAAAATTTTCTTTCTATACACCAAAAAAGTCAGCGGCTCCAGAAAAAAGACACTGATCTATGGTGCCGGTGATTTGGGGATTGCTGTAAAAAGAACCTTAGACCATGATGTACGATCCAAAAATGCTATTGTTGGATTCTTAGATGATAATGAACAAAAAATCAACAAGGTAATTGATGGGACCAAAATATATTCCTCGCAGAAGTTCAGCCATCTGATCAATACATTGAATGTTGAGGAGGTTATCATCGCTTCGCACAACATTCCTTCGGACCGTAAAAATGAAATTACAGATGTTGCGCTCGAAAAAAATGTCAACATATTAACGCTCCCTCCTGTTAAAAAGATCATGAATGGTGATCTTAATCCCAATCAGATCCAAAAAATAAAAATTGAAGATTTACTAGAACGGGAGCCGATTAAGATTAACGACGATCACATCCTAAGCCAAACGAAAGGTAAAAGAATCTTAGTTACTGGGGCAGCAGGCTCCATAGGTAGTGAGATTGCATCCCAATTGGGAAAATACGAGCCCCAAATGATTATCCTTTGTGACCAGGCGGAGTCTCCGTTACATAATCTCCAACTTGACCTTCAAGATGAATTTCCAAATCAAGTTTATCATACTTATATAGCAGACGTCCGAAGTACAAAAAGGATGCAATTACTTTTTGATACTTTCAAGCCGCATTATGTATATCATGCGGCAGCATACAAACATGTGCCAATGATGGAAAACCATCCTTTGGAAGCAGTACAGACCAATGTCATGGGTACTAAGAATCTAGCTGATTTAGCCGTGGAATTTCAAGTTGAAAAATTTGTTTTTGTCTCTACCGATAAAGCTGTCAACCCCACTAATATCATGGGAGCGACAAAGCGTATCGCAGAAATCTATGTACAATCGTTAAACAATCATTTGGAAAACTCCTTAGGGGCAACTGTGCACACCAAATTTATCACAACCCGCTTTGGCAATGTCTTAGGCTCCAATGGATCAGTTATCCCTCGATTCAGAGACCAGATTCAAAAAGGTGGTCCTGTAACAGTTACTCATCCAGAAATTACGCGGTATTTTATGACCATTCCCGAAGCATGTCGACTAGTCCTTGAAGCTGGAACAATGGGACAAGGTGGCGAAATTTTTGTATTTGATATGGGTAAATCTGTAAAAATAGTTGAGTTAGCTAAAAAAATGATTCGTCTTTCAGGATTTAAACCGAATGAAGATATTGAAATAAAATTCACTGGATTAAGACCTGGTGAAAAACTGTATGAGGAATTGCTGAATGATTTAGAGAATACCTTACCGACTCACCACGAAAAAATCATGATCGCCAAAGTCAGAGAAAATAATTATGATATCGTGTGTATGAAAATTGGCGAATTGCAACAGCGTTTAGCGACACAAAACAAAAACGAAGTTGTCTATCAAATGAAAATTATTGTACCTGAATTCAAAAGTAAAAATTCCATCTACGAACAGCTAGACAAGGAAATTGAACTATCGAATGAGTCGGAAAACCAAAGTTAATTCACTTTAAAATTTGCAAAACACTTGCAAATTTGCTCGAAAAGTGTATTTTTGCAATCCATATTTTACTGATTAGTAATGTCTAAAAACACAAATAATACAAATCAAGGTTTCAAACCTTCAAAAGGATCTTTTTTTCAAGATAACCAAAAAAGTGTAGTGTTCATTTTAGGTGGTATCGTTGTATTGATCTTACTTTATTTTGGATATCAAAAGCTGTATCTAGATCCAAGAGCAGAAGAAGCTTCGAACCGTATGTACAAAGCAGAACAGCTTGCTACAATTGATTCTTTACAAAGTAAAGCAATCATGGGCGATGGTGCGTTTCTTGGATTTAAACAAATTGCGGACGAGTATTCCAATACAAAATCTGCAAATATTGCAAACGCCTATTTAGGAGGTTTATATTTGCGTCAAGGTAAATTCGATGAAGCTGCGAAAGCGCTTGAAAAATATGCTCCAACAGGAAGCCAAATTCTAGACCCACTCGTAATTGGTTTAACAGGTGATGCTTTTTCAGAGTTAAAAGACTACAAAAAAGCCGCTGATTACTACAAGCAAGCTTCTGAAAAATCAAGCAACTCGTATACAACTCCACTCTTTTTGAAAAAACTAGGACTTGTATATGAAGCACAAAATGACTATAAAAGTGCAGAGACTGCTTACAAGAAGATTAAAACAGATTTTCCAGAGAGCCAAGAAGCTTCAACAATTGATGGTTTATTGGGGCGTGTACAAGCACATTTATAAGAGAATAATTATAAAAATATAATAAAAAGAGGCTATTTGATAGCCTCTTTTTTTGTGACCATCTAAAATCACTATCTTTGTTGCTATTATGGCAAGTAGCATTAAAAATTTATCCGACTTTTCGCACATCCAGGTTGCGGATGCAAGTCCATTCAAATTTGCAATCGTTGTTGCACAATGGAATGCAGAAATTACAGGTGCATTATTGAATGGTGCAATAAAGGGCTTGGAAGAGCATGGCGCTAAGGAAAACAATATCCAAGTCATAGAGGTTCCTGGAAGTTTCGAGTTAATTTCAGGAGCAGACCTCGCATTCAGAAATCAGGGTTTTGACGCTGTTATCTGTTTAGGTTGCGTCATTCAGGGTGAGACCAGACACTTCGATTTTATCTGCGATGCAGTTGCAAATGGCATTGCCAATGTAGGGCTCAAATATAATAAACCAGCTGTTTTTGGCGTATTAACAACTGACAACCTTCAGCAAGCATTGGATCGTGCCGGAGGGAAACATGGTAATAAAGGTGAAGAAGCTGCTATTACAGCAATACAAATGGCTCATATTGCCAAAAAATTCTAGTTTGGTATTAATTTTGCCTACCATTCAATGATGAAAAGTATTACTGAGCACGACTTATTACTCAGGTACTTATATTTTAAACAAATCGATTAATAAAATATTCAGTTATCTTATTAATCGATTTTTATTTTTTCACTAGAATAAATTGTTATTGAATTGTCTTGATTGTAGTGTAAATCGGTTATACAACAGTCGGTAGTTTTATAGACAATGACGCAATGATGAAGTTTCATGGGATCAATTTTGATACGAATTACTTGATGATTGTTTCTTTAAAAAATAGGATTATGAAAACATTATCGAATGTACTCTTGGTCGTTATACTGACGTTATTTTGTCAGTTGGATCTAGTGGCACAAGACGATAGTCTAAACAAGCAGATTTGGCAAAGTATCGGTGGCCAGGAAAAATGGGATTCTTTGCAGTTTTTGGCTTTCTCAGCAAAGGGAAATACCATCTCAGACCAGTTGTCAAACGACGAACGAAAGTTCCTGTTCAATAGAACAACTGGAGCATGTCGATTTGATGGTTATAAGGGAACGGATCAGGTGACCTATTTGTTTAATTTTAAAAACCCAGGGTCAGACAAACTCTTTATTGGAGGGAATTTATCTACAGATGGGCCAGAGCTCAAGAAATCAATTAAAAATCAGCTATTTTCGGATCTCAATCTACTACTTTTGCCTACTTTGATCGGACAGAAGAATGTGCAGCTGAAAAGCCAGAAGGAAAGTTTCAGTGCTGGACAGAAATTAGCGATAGCAAATATCAGCTCGTCAGGCCCTATCTTTGGTTCAAAGATTGATGGTTTGCTTTATATTGATCAAAATACCGGTGAGATTGTCCGTTACGAATACGCAGATAAGGGCGAAAAAAACACCTATGAAGTGAGCAAATATAAGGAGATTGGCGACGGGATACGTTTACCCAGTTTCTTCAATTCCACAAGCAATGACCAAAAGAGTTGTATATTCTCCTCTATTTCATCTTTTGTACAGGTAGAACAGAAAAAATTTACAGAACTATAATATGATTAATTGGATAGAATTAAATACAGAAGAACAGCTACAGGAGCTTTATCAATCCGATAAAGTTGCGGCCATCTTTAAACATAGCACGACTTGTGGTATTAGCAATATGGCTAAGCGTAGTCTTGAGCGTATGTCTGCTACTTCAGACCATGATTATGCGATTTATCTTTTAGACCTTTTGCGTTACCGCCCACTATCGAATGAGATTGCCCAGCGTTGGAATGTAGAACATCAATCACCTCAAATACTGATTGTTGAAGGAAAAGACAGTTTATATGACGCTTCACATGGTGATATCCAATTTGATGAGATAGAACAATACCTAACGGCAATTTGACATAATAGGCCATAACTGCTGTTCAATAAAAATAGTTAGCATAAAATATCCCAAGCGATCTTCAACATGTATTGTATTGATCACTTGGGATATTTTATGATGCTGAAAACAGCTGAATTGGCTATTTATAAATTTCTACTGTTATTTTACCGTCTTTAGTCACCGTACCCCGATACATGCCGGCGGTATTAAAAGGCATAGCAACATGTCCATTTTTATCTAATGCTATCATGCCGCCATTACCGCCCATTTCACCAATCCGATCGATTACTTGCCTGCTCGCTTGATCAACACGTTCACCTTTATATTCCATTAAAGCGGACACCGAATACGCGGCCACGGTGCGGATATAATATTCACCCCATCCAGTACAGGAAACAGCACAGGTATTATTGTTCGCATACGTTCCAGCACCAATAATTGGTGAATCTCCGACCCGCCCAAACTTCTTGTTTGTCATCCCTCCTGTAGACGTACCCGCGGCCAAGTTTCCTGCTTTATCCAAGGCAACACATCCTACTGTACCAAATTTAGCGTCTTTATTGATGATGCCTAAACGTGAGCTTTGTTTTTGATCGTGATCTAGTTGTGTTCGTGTACTGTCATCCTTGCTCACTTTCTGCAAAGCCTCCCAACGTGCTTCCGTCCAAAAATAAGAAGGATCTACGATGGTTAATCCCACTTGCTTCGCAAACTCTTCGGCACCTTTACCCACCATCATAACATGCTCAGATTTTTCCATCACCGCCTTGGCTGCCGAGATTGGATTTTTGATCGTCGTCACTCCTGCAACGGCGCCTGCGGCCAAGGATTTACCTTCCATGATGGAGGCATCCAGTTCGTTATGTCCGTCATGTGTAAAAACCGCTCCTTTCCCTGCATTAAACAAGGGTGAGTCTTCCATAACATGGATAGCAGATTCGACGGCTTCCAAACTGGATTTACCTTCTTGCAACTTTTGATAGCCCATACGAAGCGCTTGCTCCAAGACGATCCTATAAGCTTGCTCCATCGAATCTGTCATATTCTTTTTCAAGATCGTCCCCGCTCCACCATGGATCGCCAAAACAAATTCACCCTCCGTCATGGCTACAGGTTTTTTATACGATTTACAGGAAATTGCCAACAGGCTTCCCACAATTATCATGGCGCATATCTTGAGGTTATTCATCTTCCTTCTCCCACCATTCTGAAGATTGTAAATCATCTATCTCACGACGGTCTTTTTTAGTAGGTCGCCCTGTACCGCGGTCGCGTTTCAGGACAGGAGCATGAAATACGGATTTAAACCCTACAGTTTCTTCAACAGGTGTTTGATCCTCGTAGAATTGAACAGCAGTCTTGGCGTCAACACGACGTTCCAAAAGACCTGTCACCATCACCACTTTTTTCTCAATTCCCTTTTGGACATGGTATACATCTCCGATCTTAACTTCATAAGAGGGTTTTATATTTTGGCCTTTTAGTTTCACCCGACCTGCCTTACAGGCCTCTGTTGCCAAAGTTCTTGTCTTAAATAAGCGAATTGACCACAAATATTTATCAATTCTCAATTTTTCTGATGTTCCAGCCATAATACAAAAATAATTATATTTTTAGAACCATTATAACCAAAAGCAATTATGGAAAATTCCTATTAAACTGAGTTCAATTATTAAAACGTCTTTCATCCGTTCGCCGGAAGAGTTTAAGAGCTAATTGCGGACAAGTTGTCATCAAATCCATACCAACTCCTGACTGCAAGCGGGTTGTTAAAACAATGTCTGTAGCGTGAATGCACCTTAAAAAGGTGGACTCAACGTGGACTCACTGTGCACACACTGTGGTTGGAGTCAGAAGTTGATCATAATTTGGTAGGCTGTTGTTATCAGGAAAGTCTATTGCAAGGAACAATGGATAAAGTTGTTTTTAAGTCCAACTTTATCTAAGTTTGTACATCAAAATAAACTAATTCAAATAAGAAAATAAATAATATGGTAGAGCCACTTAAAAAACTGATTGAGGAAGCTTGGGAAGATAGGCAATTATTAGAATATAAAGAATATACAGAAGCCATCCGCGCTGTTATCATGAAATTAGATAGCGGTGAAATCCGCGTCGCTGAAATGATCGGTACAAGATGGCACGTCAATGACTGGATTAAGAAAGCTGTTATTTTATATTTTCCAATCAATGATATGCGCGAAATGACTGCAGGTCCTTTTGTGTTTCATGATAAAATGAAATTAAAGACAGACTACAAGCACACTGGAGTACGTGTTGTACCAGGGGCTTCTGCTCGTTTAGGTGCATATTTGGCTAAAGGAGTGATTATGATGCCTTCTTACGTTAACATCGGTGCTTATGTAGACGAAGGTACCATGGTGGATACTTGGGCAACTGTTGGATCTTGTGCACAAATTGGTAAACATGTACATTTAAGTGGCGGCGTCGGAATTGGTGGCGTATTAGAGCCCGTACAAGCAGCTCCAGTTATTATTGAGGACAATGTTTTTATAGGTTCAAGAGCGATTGTAGTTGAAGGTATTCGTGTAGAAAAAGAGGCTGTATTGGGTGCTAATGTCGTATTGACAGCGTCAACAAAAATCATCGACGTTACGGGACCTCAACCAGTAGAATATAAAGGTTATGTACCTGCCCGCTCTGTTGTTATCCCGGGTTCTTACACCAAAAAATTTGCGGCAGGGGAATATCAAGTTCCTTGCGCTTTGATCATTGGTCAACGTAAAGAGTCTACGGACAAAAAGACTTCATTGAATGATGCACTACGTGATCATAATGTAGCTGTATAAAGTTAAAACTAGTATAAAGATAAGATGAGTGCATTCGTAGATCGTGAGGATTTGAATAAGGCCTTGGAGACGTTAAAAAACGGCGGATTAATTCTATACCCCACCGACACCATTTGGGGGATCGGTTGTGATGCCACCAATCCTGATGCCGTGGAGAAAGTTTTCCAGCTGAAAGGAAGAGATAAATCCAAAAGTCTGATCGTCCTTTTACACAACGACAATCAATTAGCAAGTTATGTAAATGAAATCCCGGATGTGGCTTATCAACTTATTGAATACACTGAAAAACCCTTGACAATTGTCTATTCGAATGCCAAAAATCTTGCGCCCAATGCGATTGCTGAGGACGGTTCAATTGGCATTCGAATTGTCAAGCACCCTTTTTGTGAACAACTTTTACAACGGTTTCGCAAACCGATAATTTCAACTTCAGCAAATATCAGTGGTGAACCAACGGCGAAAGATTTTGCTGAAATATCTGATGCCATCAAAGATGGGGTAGATTATATTGTCGCCTATGACAGAGACGTAACAACAGATGGAAAATCATCTACTGTCATGAAGCTGGATCCAAGTGGTAAATTTGAATTTATTAGAAAATAGCATGAAAAAGATCGTTTTATTTTTTGCATTAGCATTTGCTGTTACCAATTTATCTTTCGCACAGCAAAAAGATATTCCCGCCGCCAAGCCTGGTGTAAAATATGGAAAAGAAATCTCTGCGTCCAATGCGATTTCAGTGGCAAAGCTTGAAAAAGAACTCACGCAAAAGAACGCATTCAACGGAAAGGTGACAGGTAAGGTCGTTGAGGTATGTAAGAAAAAAGGCTGTTTCATGACCCTGCAACGAGAAGGCGAAGAGCCTATTACCGTCCGTTTTAAAGACTACGGATTCTTCATGCCAGCAGACATTGTCGGCAAAACGGTTGTTGTCGAGGGTATCGCAAAGAAAAAGGAAGTTTCTGTAGCATCGTTACAACATGCGGCAAAGGATCTTGGTAAATCACAGTCTGAAATAGACCAGATTACACAAGCTAAAAAAGATATTAGCATTATTGCTGACGGTGTTTTGGTTGTCAAATAAGACGCTCTCACACCAAACCTAGCATTGTTCTGATGAAAAGATTCCACACTTCACCCTGTCACTCCATACTGGTCGATGGTACCTTAATGACCTTCGAAAAGCCCATTATTATGGGGATACTCAATGTGACTCCAGATTCTTTTTATGACGGAGGTGACAATACAACCGTCGAACTTGCGGTAGAGAAAGCAAAGAAGCTATTGCTTGAAGGTGCTCAAATTCTTGATATTGGCGCATATTCCTCACGTCCGGGCGCTCCATTAATTTCATCACAGGAGGAAATGGATCGAGCTCTTCCCGCTATTCGAGCAATTAAAACTGCATTTCCTGACGCTATTTTATCAATAGATACCTTTAGGGCAGACGTTGCTGCTGCTGCCATCAATGCGGGAGTGCACATCATAAATGATGTTTCGGGAGGTACACTCGATGATAACATGTTCGCCACGGTAGCAAAATATCAAGTTCCTTATATTCTCATGCATATGCGCGGTATTCCCGAAAATATGCAGGAAAAAACAGATTATACAGATATTGTAACTGACGTAGCCACCTTTTTAGGTGACCGCATTGCGACGCTAAGAAGTATGGGGGTGAAAGACATTATTCTTGATCCGGGATTTGGTTTTGCAAAGACAGTCGAACAGAACTATGAATTGCTCTATCGTGTCAATGAACTTCACTACTTCGAATTACCAATTTTGGGCGGAATATCCCGTAAATCTATGATTTATAAAAAAATCGGAATCACCGCCCAAGAAGCTTTAAATGGCACCACTGCTTTAAATACCTTACTTCTGGAAAGAGGCGTACAAATTCTCCGCGTACATGATGTAAAAGAAGCGAAACAATTGGTTGATCTCTTCTATTCATAAATCAGCATTATTTACCTACAAATTTGGGATCACTTAATGTCTTAATAAAAGCTATGATAGCTTCCTTTTCTTCTTCTGTCATCGAAATTTTTTTGCCATTTTCTTTAAGAATCGGATCAAGGTTAGCTGCATCCAAAACACCTTTGTCAAAATAATCCAGGACAGATTTTAACGTTGGGAACTGCCCAAAACTTCCATAAGGCGCTGTATATTCCGCATTTCTTAAAGAAGGTACCCGAAAAGCCATATAGTCCATTTCAATACCTGTGATACGTGCTCGCCCGGCCTCGTCTGGATGTTTATTTAAAGGAAACCCTACATTTCTAAAACTCTGATCGGTAAATAATTCTGTTGCATGGCAGCTTTCACATTTCAACTTAAACAGCTGATACCCCCGTTCTTCCTCAATCGTGAATTGCTCCCCTTCACCTCGTTTTACCTTATCATATTTACTGTCGGCCGAAATTAAGGTATACTCATATTGCGCAATACTTTTATAAATTCGTTCAGGTGTAATATTCTCGTCGCCAAAAGCCTTCTTGAACAATACTTTGTAGTCAAAATCCCCATTAATTTTACCGATAACCTCCAGAATAGAAGAGTTCATCTCCTCATGCGTGATAATTGGCACTAAAGGTTGCTTTTCCAGTTCAAGTATATTGCCATCCCAATTATAATATTTCATAAAAGCCAAATTCTGCAAAGGTGGAGTGTTCCGAAATCCGATGCGATCATCTATACCCACTGCCTGCATCTTTCCATCGGAAAAAGCCAATGAGGGATTATGGCAACTGGCACATGATATCGTATTATTTCCACTGAATCTTTTTTCATGAAATAGCTTTTCACCCAATTCAACACCATACTTTGTTGGCTTATTGCTATTAAATGTATTATTCAGACTCGGAAAATCCGCAGGAATACTGAACGTGACTGTTGGGTTGTCTTCCTGCGTAGATTCAACGATATCATCCCTACTACAGGATAAAGCAATCACTATAACTGTCAGGATTAAGATGACTTTTTTCATCCTTTTATTTTTATCAATGGCTGATGAATATTCAGAATGCACATTCGAAAGTCATGGTACAATCAGATGGCGTTCTTTTTTTTATGCACAACGTATTTTCAGCAAATGGCTACAACCTCATTCAAGATCATAGCCATTTACGTAAAATTTAGTTAGAAACACTCTCAACAGTGAACATCCCAGCTGTATCACTGCTACCGTTACCACCGAGATTATCAACAAACTTCACCATTTCCACTGCAGAATGAATACTAGGCACAGCATTGTTGGCACCCAGTGTAATGGTATTCGTTTTTCCGCTTAAGAGCTTATCGAAATCCGCCCTGATATTAATCTGTGGTACACTTTTTCCAACAGTAACTAAGGAAGGTAAATTCAACGTAATATCCCGATAAGCATCGACCCCCTGTTTATAAGTGGATTCATCACCATTTGTTCCGTTGATCGTACTTCCAGTGTGAATAGATAACTCTTTATGATCTGCATCATAAAAGCCTTCCAATTTCGTAAATCGGTAACCTGTCCCCCATTCCCAGTGCATTTTAGTATCGTTGGCCCCAGCTGTTGCATAAAACACTGGGAATCTTAACTGATCCAATGTATTTATTTCCTGTTTTACCCCCAAACCGAATTTGATCTGTTTATACTCGCCAACAGGTATATTACTCAGTACATAATTTAAAGTTGCCGCTTTCGCCTGATCAATTACTGCAGCCCCTTTATCCAGGTCATTTACATTATAAGGGATCTCCGATCCATCGGCTTTAATAAGTCTGATATTGCTAATTACATACTTCAGCTCAGAAAACTGATGCAGTTGCCCACTGGCTGATGTATTTGTTGAGGCAGCTGGTGAATCTGCACTACCCAGCACAATTGTTGTATTTTTAAATGTATTGTTGAAATGTAAGTTAACACTGTTGGCGACATCTTCACTTTTGCTACAAGAAACCATAACCAAAGAAATCATCAGGAGCTTAATTGCATTGTTTATCATTTTATTCTAAGTTTTAAGGTATTTAAAAATTGATTTTTAAGGATGTAAAAATATTCCTACCCATGCGTGGTATATTTCCCCAATCTGCATAGGTACTATAGTATTCATTGAAGAGGTTCTCCGCACCGACCTGAAACATTGCATTCAATTTTCCAATAGTGAAGGTATAGTCTGCCGAAACATTCCATATCTTATAGGATGCAGTTTGGTCCTCTCCGTATTCAGGGCTAAAATTGACCTGGCTAAAGTCCCCGTTCATTGAAGTTTGCACACCGATCATTTTGTATCGGTAATGCAGTGATGTTTGATAACTTAAGGGACGTATAAAAGGCAGGTTTCCGCCCATATTGTCTTGCCCTCTGGCATAGGTAAGTACGACTTTCCAATCTAGACCTGGCAAAACTTGATATTGCGCATTGAGTGCAAGATTAAACAGAGTCGCATGATCTAAAGAGGTATAGCCTTTCACGCCTACCGATTGATAGTTCATCGGGCTACCCAAACTCAAAATCCGGCCAATAATGTAGTCTTGGATAAAGAAATAATTGGCCTTGGCCCCAATGCTTAACTTTTCGGTCTTAAATCCGGCACTGGCATTGGCTTCATAAGAGACTTCATTTTTTAAATCCGGATTTCCGATATAGTCATAACGATCGAAACTGTTGTAAATGTAATAACCATACGCTTCCGAAACAGAAGGAGCACGATGCCCAAACCCTGTTCCTAAGGAAAAGTCAAACTGACCAATATTTAACTGATAGCTAGCATGTAGGCTCGGAAGAATTCTATTTTTCTTCTGAGGAGAACCAGGATGGAAGATCCAATTGAATTCAACGTATTTCGAATAGTTATAGTTCAAACCCAATGAACCTCCAAAGACAAGTCTACTGATATCAGAAAGATCTAACGAGTTATTAATGGCTACACTCGCAAAACGGGTGGTCACCCATGGCCAGCTATAGGCAAACATGGTCTGTTTGGATCGATCCTGCGGATACATGCGCATCTCAGCTATCGATAGATTATCGTAAGCATTTACCTGTATTTCCGAAGAATAGCGGTCTTTCTGCAGATTAATTTTAGATAAAAGACCATAGGTCGTACTCCAGCCTGGCATATCCATATGGACCAAATTTTCCGGACGGGTCGTATCATCCATATAGTGCTCAACTGCATTAAAATAAACTTTGGTGTCCCATACCTTTACCAAACCCTCTTCAAACAACTGTTTGTATGCAGCGGAAGTGATAATCGCTCTGGATAAGGATAAGTCCATTGGCAAAGCAGGAAATCCCACATCTTTTGCGCGATCAAAAATAGCATCAACCCGAACAGCAGAAAGCGGACTTGTTTTATAGGCCAAGCCCAACGACGCATTGAATTTATTATATTGCGAATGCCGTACTTCATCGTCATTTCCATCGTAATAATTTCCAGCCTTCCGGAAGGCAATACTTCCATCTGCCACGAATTTGTCACTTGAGTAATATAAATTCCCAAGATTGAAAGTCTGCTTATTATTGAATTCAAAACCTGTCTGATAGGCTCCGCCAATTTTTTTCTGCAGGCCAAACGACGTATTCCTTCTTTTTAGATCTATACTGCCAGCGACCGTAGCACCATGCAGATTACCTTCCTGCCCCGATTTAATATCTATCGCAGCAAGGTTATTACTTTCAACATACGAGGTTATCGGGTCCATTTTATCCGTACATGCTCCAAAAACATGCATCCCATCGATCGTAATTGTCGAACGCTCGCTACTCATATTATTGAGCAGGGGTTCCCAAGCATAGGCACCACGTTTTATGAAGCTGATATTACTTGCAGAAGCCAAATATTCATCTACGGAGACTGTCATCTTCAGATCGTTTTCAATCCTCTTTTTGGCAGCTGCATTGACTGTAACCTCGGCTAGACGTCTCGTTGTATCGCGGGTAACAGGATTGTTTTGTCCGTGTACGTTCCATCCCAAAGACAACATAAAGAGAATAATACTTATCTTCCTCATAGCCGCTAGAATAGAATATCAATGTATAACTCACTTTTACGACCTTCTACTCCAGGTGTAAAGTCCTTGGGTACCTCAGTTCCTGCTATTACCCTTCCATTTTGGTTGACCAAAATAAAATTCAATGTCCAGTTACCTGTCATTGTGTAATTCACAACACCATGGTACAACCCGTCGGCCTGTTGTACCAAGTCCTTATTATTGGGCGACGAATGGTTGCCCATCGAAGGTTCTGGCATACGCGGATCCAATTGTAAGGTATATCCATTCACTGTCGTATAAGACAATTGTGCAGCGTCTAACTTATAAATCCCGGCGACCAGTTTATTTTCAGAAACAGTTGGTTTCCAAGGAGCAATCAAGGCGATTAAATACTGTTCGCCATCTTTCCCAGTGAAAGTGGTTAGGTTACGATTTTTATTTACCTGCGGCTTCACAGTTACATGCTGTGTAGCGGTGAAGGTCTGACCACCAATTGTAAAATCGATTTCCAAACTCCAGTTTGCTGCTGCAGAGCTTTCATCTGTAAACACACTGTAACCCGAAAAGTAGCGACCATCCAACGTGTAGGCCATTTCGGACTGGTGCGGACAAACAATTTTCATTCCTTGCACATTGGTTTGGACTGGCAGCAATTTGACTGAGGAAACGGCTACAGGTTCATTATTTTGCTGCTTATTGATTATCACGCGGATATCATTATAACCGCGATACAATACCCCGCCTAGAGCCTCAACACGAATACTATACCCTGACGAAACAAGGCTTGTAACCTCTTCAAACGCTGTATTCTCTGCCACAGTATTTCCCCGCTCTGCCTCATAGTCTGTTTTCTCCTTTGTACAAGCGATTAGGAGAAAGGATATAATCGCGATATAAAAAACCATTTTTTTTATAAATAAATCTCTCATCTATAATTTTTCATTTGTTAGGAAGCTATCCGATTTATTGCGTGAGCTCCGGAACTCACGCAATAAATCAAAATGATATCCTATTGTGACGAACGGATATATTTCATCGTAATAGATGCGCTCCATTCAACTTCTAGCGAAATGAAACCATCATACTGATATTAAACAGATTATTAGCTATTATCAATATTCAAATGATTCGGATCCACACCGCGATGTAGCCCAAATAATTAGGAAGGTTTCATTGAAATAAATAGTTATTGAATAAATAGCTTAACCGAAAGATCGATTTTATGGACAAAGCATCACTAAAAGCAGTTTCACAGCGAAATTATAACGCGAAGGAAATCTTAGCATACCTTGTAATCCATCGTCAGTGATCGACTACTTAATCAAATAAATTATTAACTGGATTTAAACCAAAGGGGGGTGAAATATTGTAAAAATGGGATTATAGGAATAATCTTCTTTATATACTGGAAGCAGGCGCTCCACAGTGTCTTCATAAAGAGCCGTGTTTTTAAAAGTAAAATCTTGCGTATTATTTATAAAAACGACATCAATAATACGTAATTCAAGATTTTTTTGTTCCTTTTCCTCATGCTCGCGCATTTTCTTCATCAAAATACACTGGCCTCGACAGGCAAGCGCATTATCGTTAAAGCGATTGATACATTCGTAACGTGCGATATAATCTCGATTCAACTCGAAAACTGTCCATAGCCATACCGTTGAGAAGCTCTGCAGGAGCATCAAGGGTAATAGAATCCATATAAACAGTCTAATTTTCATTCGAATATTTTATTCTCAATAGCAGCTTACATCGTTAAGATTGTTTCTTTATCTTGTAAACTTACCAAATCGAGCTCATGATGATTCATCTTGAGTTTGGGCAAATATAACAAATGAATTTTGGAATAAACAAATGCTATTTAAAAGAAAAAGTCCTAGGCAGACTACTACCTAGGACTTATAAAACTCAATTTCAATTATTTTGATTCAACCGTCAAAACCGCTTTCTTATTGCCGGCAGTTAAATCCAATGTAAAAACATAGGTTTTACCTGCCTCTAAAACTTTACCCGTTTTGATACCCAGATTGCCTGAATCACGACCATTCTTGCCATCCCCCACAAAGACGATATCATTTGAGGTTGTCACATCTGTACCCCCAAATTCACCTCCCCATCCTTTTTGATGAAAAAATTTGAAGTTGATGTTATCAGAATTTATAGACTCTCCTGCCTTAACAGTTATCTGGTATTTCTTGTTACCTAGTGGAACCAGACAAAGCGCTTTATCCGTGTTCCAGCCCACTTGGTTACTGGATACTTTAGGCTTTCCGATTCCCTCACCAATAATCCACACAGCACCAGATCCATCATCTTGTAGTTTTGCCAAATCATTGCCTGTCATCGCCTCAACCACAAAGTATTTTAAGTTAAAGTCTGCGGTAACACGGTATTTTCCAGTTGATCCTTTAAACGATAGGCTTCCATCGGCCGCTTTGGTAAAGAAATCTGGATCGATCCACCAATCTTGCAGATCCGCAATCCCTTCAAAAGTCGTCGTTTTCCCTTGAGCCAGCTCGAGTTCAACTTTAGCATGTTTATCATCCAGTCGACTGAACTGCGATCCATTTAGCAGTACAACAATAAATGGAGATGCCTGAAATGTCAATGTATTAAATTGAATTGGATATACACCAGAGGTTGAATTTGAAAAAGGAATTTCAGCGGTAGACCCCAAGTTAATAACATTATTGACCCAACCAAAATTCATCGCATTGCCCTGTGTACCTACTTTTGGCGCTTGAATATAGCCTTTTACCTCAGCTGCAAAATTTTCTTTTGCCGCATATTGATTACGTCCTACCTTTTCCATGCGATAGGATTTGGATTCTGTGACTAAAGTTAAATATGGAAAGTCGGGTCTGCTCAGATTAATATCAAAAGATTGTTCCGTTATTTTTTGGCTAATATTCTGTAAGACAAACTTAAGGGTTGCTTTTCCATCGGGAATATCTTTCAAGAACGGAACATAAATTTTTCCAGCATAGTCTCCATTTTGTTTGGTACGGATGACGGTTTCTGTTACCTTGTCGTCTGTAAAATACAATTGTGCTTTAACAGTAGACAGCGCAACTTCACTATCCGACACATGGACCTGAAACTCGAGACTATCCCCAAAATTTGCAGCCGAGATAGGCGATTTCAATTCGATTTTAGGATCCCCTATTTGATAGGTATATTTTTCATCCTTTTTACAGGAACTAACTGCAGTAATAGCAGCAGTTCCCAATAGTATATTGATGAGATATCTTTTCATTTGTTCATAATTTATGCGCTATCAATGTGATAGCGCTTAGGGTTTATCATCCTCCAGTTAATAGGTCCAACGGTAAGAAACAACCGATTTAGCTGGCACATCATAGCTAAAATGATGTTTACCGTCTGCGACGGTAATTTTACGGCTATCTCCCGACTCGTTTAACAGAACAATAGCGTAGGTCCCATCTGTATTTTGAAAGGCTGTATAAACTAACCCTTCTGCTGTATACCCAGAAGTACCAATCCGCGAGGCTCCTGATTTGACAACCGAAGAAAGATGACCAACAATATAATAATGCGAATTGCGCGTTATATTCTTATAATTTGCCTTACTAATATCCACGGCGCCATAACATGTCTGACAGCCACCTTCGCGATTTGGCCCTTTGTCAGTATCAAGCATCAGGTTCCATACTATGACACCTTTACTCCAATTGTTGACGGTGCCCAATGCAACTTCACGCATATCCTCCATCAAACGTTTTTCAAGATTGCGTCCATCATTCCATTCCCCAATGGATGTTTCTGTAAATACCAGTTCCTTGTCTGGCCGTTGATTATGAATATCGATAAGTTCAGCTTTATCCCCACCATAATTATGGTACGCCGCTCCGGCGAAGAATGAAGCTGCTCCGGCATCGTTATAAATCTTTACTGGGTAATCAGTCTGATCGGCAATATTATCATAGTTATAATTATGATCAAATGCATAGATCTTTGTTGATAAGTTAGCCGCTTTTAATTGCGGGCCCAAAGCTTGTTTGACAAAAGCCTGTTGTTCCTGCCATGACATATAAAGCGAAGCGGAATTTTTTCTATTCAATGGTTCATTTTGAACAGTAATCGAATAAATATTAATGCCTTCTTTCTTCATTGCCTGGATCCATTGAACGAAATACCAACCATAGTCCTGATAATATTTTGGATTTAACTGACCACTGGTCCATGAATCAAAGGGCTTTAAATCAGTTAGATTGTTAACTTTCATCCATTTCGGTGGAGTCCATGGGGAGCCCATGATTTTTATGGATGGATTGATAGCAAGTATTTCTTTCAGCACCGGAATGATATATTGGGTCTCTTCAGACTGCAATCCAAAATTTTCCTTTCCTTCTTTGTCCCAACAGGTATATTCACTCAAAGAGAAGTCGGAACATCCAATAGCAATACGGATATAGTTCATTCCCATTCCATCTTTATCTGAAAAAGTCTCTGTAAGGAATTTTGTCCGATCTTCCTTACTCATTTTCATTAAATTATAACATGTTGAGCCTGTGATGGCTGCACCGAAGCCGTCCATCGTCTGGAATTTCTTAGTAGGATCTAGCGTAATTGTATTGGGCGACATATTAAATTTGGAGCTGAAATCAACAAAGCGCTTTCCAAAATCCAAAGACCGACTGCCTGTCGTCGTATAAATGGTAACATCTCCACTTTTTTTAATTTCATCACCTTGCGAAGGTGTATAGCTGTCACGGTTACAAGATGTTGCCGTCACTAGACAGGACAACAAGAATGTATATATCATAGTTTTTTTATTATTACGTTTCATCTGTTAATATATTTGTCTCCATCCATCAGATGGGAGATTCCACTTGTTAAATCAATTAATACCCCGGATTCTGAACTAAATTAGGATTCTGATCAATTTTTGGTTGCGGAATCGGTAAACGGTAAGAGTTCTTCGTGAAGGGATACACCTGTGGCTTTCTTCCAGCGTCTTTTGCATAGACCGCATTCATGACAGATTCCACCTTGTCCAAGCGCACGAGATCGAACCAGCGTTGTCCTTCGAAGGCTAATTCCAGACGACGTTCTTTCAAATAAGCATCTAATAAAGCATCCTTATTTGAACGTATCGCAGCTGACAATTTTGGTAATTTAACACGTGTGCGAATTTTGTCAATAATGTCTGCTGCGCCGGACAAATCTGATCCCTGTTGAATTAAAGCTTCTGCCTTAAGCAATAAAAGATCTGCGTAACGAAGCTTGACAATACTATTAAATGCAGACCGCAGTTTAAACATGAATGGATAATGATTGGAAGGATAATAGTTGCTCCAAGTAGTGGAATAATAGACAATAGATTGCCCCAAACGAATCTGATCCCCTTCATTCGTATATGCTTGTATCAAATCCCGTGATGGGGTTATCCATTTTGCCCATGTGAAGTTATTATCATAATTGGACAAATCCCGTCCAAACATCCAAGTCGCCCAGTTACCTCCACCTGAAGTAAACTGTGCCTCCAAAATCGATTCTTTCGTATTCCGTTGCGCAAGATCGGTGTTGCTTGCATTCATTGCATATAAATCCGAGTAATTGGTAGTCAGATCAAAACCATCCGCAGTCAATGCATCAACAAATTGGATGACTTTAGCATAATCGCGAATTGGTTTTTCGGCATAGATCTTTGCCAGCATAGCTCGCGCTACGGATTTAGTAAATAAAGTTTTATTTCCGCTATTGTTGGCTGGCGCATCTGCCAATCCATCCATCAAATCTTTTTCGATCTGTTTGTAGGCTTCTTCTTCGGTAGCTTGTTTTGGAAAATATTGCGGATAAACTTCATTGACATTATCACCGGTAATATCGGGTGCAATTGTGGTGATGACAGGGATAGATCCGAATATACGGACCATATCAAACATCGCCAATGCTCTGAATAGTTTAGCTTGTGCTTTATAAGTCCTAATTTCTGTATCGCTCACCGATTTATCGGCGACACTATCCACATAAATGATCAATCGATTTGCACGTCCAACATCTTCCAGATATCTTCCCCAATCCCGGTCAACCACAGAATTAGACCCTTCAATAGAATTATTTTCAAAAGGTACAACTTCCGCACCGGTTGTTCCCGCATAGGAATTATCGGCGTGCGAATCGCCAATCAAGAGCAGGTCGAGGTACCAATGTTCCTGCCGATCTTTCATCTGTTGGTAGATCCCCGCCAAGTAAGTTTCAACTTCGGCTTTGTTCTTGAAAACGATCTGCGTTCCTGTCTCTGTCTTTCCTTGACTAACATCCGAATAATCTGAAAGTGGATCACGGTTCAAAGAGCAAGAAAATAAAAACAAAGAGCCGGTTAGCAAAGAAAGAGCGTTACTTATATATTTTTTCATGATACAGACAATTAAAACTCAATATTAAGACCTAAAACAAATGAACGATTCTGTGGATAGGTTCCCCAATCAATACCCTGGATTCTGGAATCAGATCCACCGGAATACTGGTTTACTTCGGGATCCATACCGGAATATTTAGTCAAGGTAAATAGATTACTTACAGATAGATAAGGCTGAATTTTATGGATACCAATACGTTTCAGTCTCTCGGGAGAAATGGAATAGCCTAGGGAAACATTTTTCATCCGCAAATAACTACCATCTTCAACAAAATAAGTTGAATTTTTCATGTCAAACCCAGCTTTCGGAACGTTGGTAATCTGTCCCGGTACACGCCAACGATCCAATACAACAGTAGTTTGATTTCGGCCATCATACATCCCCTCTGTTTCCATGCGGCTCGCATTGAAGATATCGTTTCCGTAAGTTCCCTGAATAAATATACTGAGGTCGAAATTTTTCCAGGAGAAGCTGTTTGTCATACCATAGACAAACTTTGGAAGAGGATTACCGATATATGTACGGTCGCTCGATGAAATCTTTCCATCGCCATTCAAGTCGCGGTACATGAGTTCGCCGGTTTCAGGGTTTACACCATCAGAGATATAACCGAAGAATCCTGCAAGTGATCTTCCTGGCTCATTCTTCACGACAAAATCATTGACATAATCGTTTGTCTTTACATCGTAGTACACTTGTTGTAGATCCAGTTGTTTCAGTTTATTTCTGTTAAAAGAAATATTAAAATCGGTATTCCAAGTCAAGTTTCCGGTCAGATTTTTTGAATTTACCGCAAATTCAAAACCATGGTTATTCAACCTGCCACCATTTCTTTGGATTGTGGTTGCTTGCTGTCCTGCGGGCAAACTTGCATTCATTAAAAGATCTTTCGTATCCTTGTTGTAATAATCTGCACTGATGCTGAGTCGATTATTCAACATCGTGATATCAAAACCAATACTGGTTGTACTTGTCGTTTCCCAAGTCAAGTCTTTCGCCCTTAAGATTGTTGGCTTATTGATATTTGGCAATGAATTGTCTTTTCCCTCAACGAACCACTGTTGACGTTGGATACCGCTCAATTGCAGGTAAGCATAATCGCCTAATCCGTATTGATTACCTGTCTGTCCCCATCCCCCCCGGATTTTTAAGTCGTTTATCCAGGTTACATCTTTCATAAAATCTTCAGCAGAGATTCTCCAAGCAGCCGATACCGATGGAAAATAGCCCCAGCGTCGTTCTGGACTTAGCTTGGAAGAACCATCGGCACGCATATTTGCGGTCAATAAATACTTGCCATCATAATTGTACATTGCGCGTGCGAAATAGGACATAATCCCCCAATTGGATGCTGTAGATCCTGTTCTATCCCAAGAGATCTTATTTGCAGCATTAAGTGTCTCAATGATTCCATTTGCATAGTTTGAACCATAGATATAGCTTCTGGAGTACTTAGAATCCGTCCATGACGAACCGCCCATTACTTCCAAATTATGCTTTCCGAAGCTCTTCGTGTACGTCAAGAAATTGTCCCACGTTAACACGGTATTTGTATTACGAATATCCGAAGCTTCCCCGAATTGATTTCTTCCCCACGCTGTCGTCCAAGGATCCAAAAAGGTGGTCATCACCCCGGATCTTCGATCTAATGAAAATGAAGTTTTCCATGTTAAGTTAGGCATAAAGGAAATCAATGCACTTCCTGTGGCAACAAGTCGGTTTTCGCGGTTATTGTTATTCCTTGTCCGGGCTAGGTTTTCCAAAGGACTGGTGATGTTGTTGATCCCATAAAAATTATTATAGAATCGATCTGGATTTGTTGGATCCCATACAGGGGCGTAAGTAGGTGTTGTGATTACAGATGTAACTACTCCACCACGGTTAGAACCCAATCCGGAGGTAATTCCATTATCATTGTTATCGGAATAATTGATATTCGCATTCACCTTTAGCCATTTTCGAACTTGGTTATCAATATTAGCACGAAAATTATATCGTCTAAAAAAGGATCCTTGTAATGTTCCTTTTTCGTTCAAGTACCCTCCACCTAAATAGTAACGAAGCTTCTCATTACCATCCGAGATGGATATTTGATGATTTTGTTGAATACCTGTCTTGTAGGTTTCTTTGAACCAATCCGTTTGATCCAACAATCCCTCCGGCAGATTGATCATACCTATTTCATCCTGTAAGTCTTTGTATTGACTGGTATTTAAAACTTTAACCGTGTTATTGACAACATTGGCCGTCCACTGTGTTCCAAGCGTAATTTTTGCTTCGCCGGCTTTTCCTGATTTTGTCGTAACCAAGATGACACCGTTTGAACCACGCGAGCCGTAGATCGCTGCCGATGAGGCGTCCTTTAGAATTTGAATGTCCGTGATGTCATTGGGAGACAAGAACTTAATATCTTCCACAGGAACTCCATCAACAACATATAAAGGAGTGGTATTACTATTAAAAGACGTTATCCCCCGAATTTGTATCTGAGGTGCTGCACCAGGCTGGCCACTCGGTTGAATAACAGTGACGCCGGCAGCCTTACCTTGAATGGCTTGTCCAAAATTAGTCACAGGTCGCTTTTCAAGGTCTTTCGTGGAAACAGAAGAGATTGCAGTCGTGACATCTTTTCTTTTAACACTACCATAACCGATTACAATGACATCCTCCAGCATATTGGTTGATGAATTCAATTGGACGACCATGGTACTGTTGGCAGGTAATTCTTTGCTGTCGTAGCCAACAAACGTAAATTGGAGTATACTGCCGATGCTAGCAGAAATTTGAAAACGCCCATCTGCATTACTGGAGACTGCATTATTACTTCCTTTTTGTGTAATGGTTACTCCAGAGAGTGGTTTCTGATCTTGAGCATCCAAGATACGTCCACTGACTTGAACTCGGTCTTGGGCAAATACCAAATTCACCAAAGTAAACAAGAAAGCTAGCCCCATTGAAAAGGCAACTTTTCGTGTAAAGTAAATCATATGAAATAAAAAAATTGGTTATTGTTTAATCTTTTGGTTATTCCAAAATGGCAATGAGTTTCCCCTGCTTCATTGCTCAAAACAAAACTAAGATCAGCTTGACGGAGAAAAAAGAGCTAGTACTTAAAAAGTACCGAAGAAAAAACATAAATAACTAAAAACAAGATACCTATAAAAAATACACACCCTTAAAAAGTACCTAAAGGAGCGTACAATTGTCTTTAACATAGCTAATTTTCGGGTATTATAGCACATTTTATGCCCGGTCGATCACCGCAATCTGACATACAGCCGCCTCGAAAGCATCACGATTTCCCGCGGCTTTATTCCGTACTTTTGTTCTGTAATTATAAACCGTTCGAAGCGAGTATCGCAGGAAACTTGCAATCTTCACGGAATCATCGATCCCTAATCGAATCAATGCGAATATCCGAAGTTCGGTATTTAACAATTCTGTCTTTTTGGGATAGATCTTCTCCTCTTCCTGCAGTAGTGCATTGAATTCATCAACAAAGGTTGGATATAGATTTAAAAAGATACGATCAAAATTAACATAAAGCTGCTGCACTTCCCTTTCTTCCATTTGCGTTGACTTTAACTGTTCCCGCAGTGCATCCCATTGCTGATTTGTCGCTTTTTTCAGTAATGCCTTTCTGATATCTTCCATTTTATCGATGTAACTCGAACACATGTCAAAAAATTGGGCGATATATTCTTCTTTAATATGGTTGGATTCCGACAATTTAAGGTTAGTCTGGTTAATTTCGTTATTCAATGAGCGAAGCTGCTGATTTGTGGCAGACAATTCTGATCGTATTCGCCGCAAATGTTGTACCTGTCTATAGATAACAACAAGTCCAATAATGACACCGATCAATAAAATACTAACGATAATGACCAGTCCAACCAATTGTCGATTTTGACTACTGATTTTCTGCTGATAGGCGGCATTGATAATGGGATAAGAAGAGGTCCCCTCAATAATGCGATACCGTACTTTACATAACATCGCATCGTCGATTGCTTTTTCAATAAACTGAAAAGCCCGATCAAAATCCTGTTGGTCGTAATACGTTAACGCCAGATCATGAAAAGATGCGTTATCACGATTTGCCATTTCAATATCTGCACTGGCCGATATTGAAAGGTAGTAAATTTGGCTTTTCGTATCCTTTTCATATTTATAAATGAGCCCCATAAAATAGGCGATCAGCGCGCGCTGCTCAATATCCTTTTTATTCTCATTCCATAGGATTAACAATTGCTTTTTAGCGTCCTCCCGGTTACCGTTAAACAGCGTTTTTATCGCAATGGTGGTACGATATTCCAAGGAAGACTTCGGTAGTACCGTTAACAAAGAATCACGATATTTTTCACTTGCCTGGTAATATTCTGACCGATTATTGCTCTGACCGTAATGACTATAAAAGGAGCTGTAGGTATCGTAATATTTTGCCAGGAGATCCCGGCCAAGATGAGCAGATTCGACTTGCTTCAACAATTGTGAAGCTTCTATATATCGTCCGATGGTGGAATACACCCAGGCCAAATCGAGATGAATCACTGCCTGCAAGGAGTCATTATGCGGTGGAGCGAGCTTTTGACACAGTAAAATATAAGTAAGCGCTGCGTCAGAATCAAACTTCTTATAATTTTCAAAGATTTCGTAGTTCTTCTTCAAAAATTGAGCAGGATTGCCTTCTAATGCTTTTGCCTCCTGTTTTAATTTCTCCAATTTATCTTCACGGTTCTTGATGTAAATTTTCTGATTTTCCATCAGATATTCCAATCGTTGCAAAACCCGGGTGCTATCGGAAGCCACTTGTGCAGATAGGTAAAGACTAAAATGTGCGAAAAGAATAAAAAGAAAAATGCGCTGCAACATAATAAAATCGGTTCAAGATAGTGTAGACTAAACTACATAAAAATAACAACAAAAAAGAGGACGTCTCACGACGGCCTCTTCCCCTGACCCAGTTAAGGGTCCAAGAATTAACAAGTTAATTCTTTATCGCATGAAAAATAGTTTTCTTTTTAATCCTTAATCACCTATTTCCAACCTCCTCCCAAGGCTTTGTAAAGTAGAATCTGATTTAAAGTATTCTCTTTCTCCAATTCTACTTTTCCGATTTGGGCTTCCAGAGACTCTTTTTGTGCTGTAACGACATCGAGAGAAGTCACCCGCCCAGCAATAAATAGTTCCTGTGCCGCTTCAATAGAGAGGTTTAACGCTTGAACATGTTCATCGACAAAGCTACGTCGTTTGACGATCGCCTCTTGCGTCATGACAACATTGGAAACTTCGTTATAAGCGTTTACAACTGCTTTTTCATAGTCTACAAACGCAATTCCATAATCTGCTTTCGCGATCTCATACTGCGTTTTAAGCTGTCTTTGATTAAATATCGGCAGTGTAATACCGCCAAATAAATTATACGCAATAGATTTATCCAAATTAAATAACTTGTTAAAGCTAAAGCTCTGTAATCCGATAAATGGACTTATTGCAACAGAAGGCAAAAAAGCCAAACGTGACGCTTCCTGATTATTCGAAGATGCAATGACTTTCAAATAAGCGGCTTTAATATCTGGGCGTTGGTTCACGAGATCATCTGGCGTACCAAAACGCATTGCATGATACAAATCTGCATTTTCGGTATATGTACTTCTTACAATAGGTTGATAAAAACGCCCCAACAGGCCGTTGATATGGTGTTCCCAAAGTGCTATTTCCTGACTCAATTGTTCTTTGGCAGCTTTCGAGTTGGCTAATAGTGCTTTAAATTGTTGCACAGAAAGTTCAGTCGCATAACCGGCATCTTTTTTCACCTCAACAACCTCCAGTGCATTTTTATGTAATTCAATATTCCGATTGTAAACTTTTATCTTTTGATCCAAAGCAATTAGTTCATAATAAGCTGTCGCAATATTGGATACCAATTCCGTTTCTAATAGACGCTTGCCTTCCTGCTCAGCTAAAAAGCTAAAATAAGCGGCCTGCTTTTGACTCTTCAACTTTCCCCAAAGATCAATCTCCCAGGACGAACGAAGTCCTATAAAATAATCTGGGATAAATGGTTCGGGCAATTTTTCATCACTTTTCAAGTTCTCCGAAAAATTTGAATCATAATTACCTATTCCTGATTCTGTATAATGCCCATATTTCCGAATTCCTCCTTCTACTGCAGCCTCTACAGTTGGCCCCAAGGCCGCCTTCCGTTGTTTAAAATACGCTTGTGCAGATTCCAACCGCAAAATGGATTGACGTATATCTAAATTGTTCTGCAGCGCAGAATCAATTAGAGAAACCAACTTCGGATCTTTAAAAATTTCCTTCCAAGACCGGCTTCCTACATTTAAACTATCTGGAGAAAGATGTTTGGAAAAAGAAGTCGGTACATTTAATTTCTCCGGTTGAAGCGTTTTTTTGGGAACCGAGCAACTACCAAATAAAATAAGTGCAGCTATGACTAAAGAAGCTTTTTTAACGACCTGTTTCTTGTTGTCTTTTTTTGAAAATAAGATCACTAATCCCGGGATGACAATTACCCCGAGTATGGTTCCGATAAGCATTCCTCCCACCGCAGCGGTACCGATACTTCGGTTACCCAATGCTCCTGCTCCACTGGCCATCATCAAGGGAATTAGACCTGCAATAAATGCAAAGGAAGTCATTAATATCGGACGCAAACGGGCAACAGCTCCTTCGATTGAAGCGGTCACGATATCCATTCCCTGCTTATATTTCAAATTGGCATATTCCACAATCAGGATCGCATTCTTACCTAGCAAACCAATCAGCATGACCAATGCGACCTGCGCATAGATATTGTTTTCCAATCCAAAGACTTTCAAGAAGATAAATGCACCAAAGATCCCTGCCGGAAGACAGAGCAGAACAGGTAAAGGCAACAGAAAGCTTTCATACTGTGCACATAACAACAGATAAACAAACAGAAGACAGAGTGCAAAAATATACAAGGCCTGATTTCCGGAGATTTTCTGTTCACGAGTCATCCCCGACCATTCGATACTATACCCTTGCGGCAAAGATGATGCAATTTTCTCGACTTCTTCGATAGCTTGCCCGGAGCTGAAACCAGCTGAAGACTGTCCAGTAATCATTGCTGAACTAAACATATTGTAACGGGTAATTTGTTCAGGACCATAAATTCTTTCCATCGAAATAAAGGCATTGTATGGTACCATCTCACCCGTCTCATTCTTCACATATAAGCGTAATACATCTTCTGGTCTTTGGCGATATTCGGGACCAGCCTGTACCATGACTTTATACATCTGTCCGTAACGGATGAAATTTGTCGCGTAAAGACTTCCCATTAAGGTCTGCAGCGTATTCATGGCATTCTCCACCGATATTCCTTTTTTTGCAGCCATATCGTAGTCCACCTTCAGCATATACTGTGGAAAGTTCACATCAAAACTGGAGTTGATGTCCTGAAGAACATCACTTTTTTCCATATCGTCCATAAACTTCTGTAATACCTCGGCCGTCTTGTTGAGATCCTCATTACCGCTACGGTCCAATAAACGTAATTCAAAACCCGAAGAGTTACCAAAACCGGGGACTGTTGGCGGCGGAAAGAATTCAATCTCTCCATCAGCAAAATCCTTTGTTTTATCCCGCAATTCTTTAATGACATCATTTACCGTTTGATCTCGCTCTTTCCAAGGTTTAAGATTGATCATCCCCATCCCATAAGAAGCACCAGATACTTCAGTTATGATACTATACCCCGACAATGTAGACACCGTTTCAACAATATCGAGTTTCCGTGATACGGAGTCAATTTTATCCAAAACACGTTCTGTACGGTCTACGGTTGCTCCCGGTGGGGTTGTTACAGCTACATAGATCATTCCTTGATCCTCGGTTGGAATAAAACCTGAGGGTAAGATGGCACTACTTCCCCAGGTCGCTAGAAAGAATCCTCCAAGTAGAAGGAGAGTCAGTCCACGTCGCGCACTGGTTTTTACCAAAATTCCCTTATAGCCGAAGGCAGTCTTGTCATAAATGGCATTGAATTTTTTAAAGAAACGGTCCAACCAGTTATTCGAAGGTTTACGGTCATGGGGCGATTTTAGGAAAAGCGCACATAAAGCGGGTGTCAATGTCAACGCGTTGATACCTGAAATAACAATGGCAGCCGCGAGCGTCAATGAAAATTGACGATAAAATATCCCCACCGGCCCTGAAAGAAAGGCAACAGGAACAAACACGGCAGACATTACCAACGTAATGGCCACAACAGCGCCACCGACTTCTTTCATTGCCTCCAATGTCGCTTCCATAGGTTGAAGATGTTCTTCTTCCATTTTTGCATATACAGCCTCGACAACGACAATTCCATTGTCTACTACAATACCTATGGCCAGTACCAAGGCAAACAAGGTCAGTAGGTTGATTGAGAAACCTAACATCTGCATAAAAAATAATGCCCCAATCAAACACACTGGTACAGCCAAAATTGGTATAATAGTCGCCCTAAAATCCTGTAAAAAGATAAATACAACGATAAAAACTAAAAGAAAAGCCTCCAATAAGGTTTTGATGACAGAAGAAATTGAGGCATCCAAAAACCGCGACACATCATACCCCATGGTATAGGTCATGCCAGTCGGGAATTGCGTTTCTTTCAATTCTGCCATGCGGTCTTTTACACGCTGAATAACCTCTTGTGCATTTGATCCCGGCAATTGCTTTAGCATGATGGATGCGGATGGACGTCCATCAGTTTTGGATACCATTTCATAATCCAATGAACCAAATTCAACATCTGCTACGTCTTTTATACGGATAATAGAACCATTTGAAGTAGCTCGAATAGGTATATTGGCATATTCCTCAATTTCAGTGAATTTACCTGGATAACGCAATACATATTGTTGCATGTTACGCATTTTATCGGAACTGATACCGGTTTGTCCTGGCGCAGCCTCGATATTCTGTTTTCGTAATGCGGCCACCACATCCTCCGTAGAGATATTATAAGCTGCCATACGGTCAGGTTTAACCCATACACGCATTGCATAATCACGCATTCCCATAATCTGAGCGAGACCGACACCTTCGATCCGTTTCAGTTCCTTTAGAATGTTGATATCTGCGAAATTGTAAATGAATCTTTCATCCGCAGTTTCATCATCGGTAAAAACATTCAGATACATCAGCATGGAGTTGACCTCTTTTTCGGTGGTTACCCCTGCTTTGATGACCTCTTCAGGGAGTTCATCCAATACAGTAGTTACCCTATTCTGTACGTTTACAGCCGCAATATCTGGATCTGTACCAACTTCAAAAAAGATTTGAATAACCGTGCTGCCGTTATTGGTAGACACTGAATTCATGTAAGTCATCCCAGCTACACCGTTGATTGCTTTTTCCAAAGGAATAGCGACAGCATTTGTACTCACCTCAGCATTGGCACCTGTATAATTGGCATTGACGACTACCGAAGGTGGTACAATGTCCGGAAATTGTGTGATGGGCAATGTAAATAAGGCCAACAACCCTAAAAGTGTAATAAACACCGAAATAACCAACGACAATATGGGTCGTTTTATAAATGTTTCAAACATAATTTATCCTCCCCTACAGTTTCCTCATTTTTGGATTAATCTTCATTCCACTCCGCAGTCCCTGTACTCCCTCATAGACAATCTTGGCGTTGGGATCTAAACCTCCATCCACAATGTAATAATGCCCCACACGCGGGCCCGCTGTAAAAGGTGTCATTTTTACGGTACTATCTGCCTGTACTGTATAAACGTATGTCTTATCCTGAATTTCAAATACTGATTTTTGGTGTACAAAGGTATGTTCCCCTGTCTGCATTGGCACCGCAATCTTACCTGTTGCGCCATGCTTTAAGATATGCTCGGCATTGGGAAATTGAACCCGAAGGGCAATGGATCCCGTATTGGCTTCAAATTCACTTTCTACCAAATGGGCAATTCCCTCGTGTGGATACAGCTCACCATTGGCCAAAATTAACTTGACCGATTTTTGCGTTTCCTTACCGTCCAGTTTATCACGCATAAGTGTCAGATACTCTCTTTCAGAAATATCAAAATAAACGTTCACTTTGCTTAAATCGGAGATCGTCGTAATTAAGCTACCCTCGGTCAATAAAGAGCCTTCTCTCAATAAGATACGGTCTATACGGCCGTCAAAAGGAGCCTGTATAACAGTATAGTCCAATCTTGTCTGTGCCTGATTAACCAAAGCTCGGGCTTCTTCTATCTTAGAATTGGCCGCTTTTAATTGAATTTTTAATAAATTATATTCGGAAGAGCTTACAATATTCTTGTCAACCAATTTTTGAGTTCGTTCCATTTCCAGCTTAATCTTTTGCGCTTCGGCAATGGCATTATCATACTGTGCTTTGGCCTTGGCTAATTCCGAACGATATTCCTCATTATTATACTTAAACAGCATTTGGCCTTTCTTTACCCAAGCCCCCTCGTCTACATAAATTTTATCCAAAAAGCCATTCAATTTGGAACGAATTTCGACGTTTTTTAGGGCTTGAACATCCGCAATATACTCCTGATAAACAGTCGTATCCATTACCATTAAAGGTACTACAGGTATATTTTTGAGTTCTTCTTTCGAATCAGCGTTAGCGTTGGATGAATGGCATGAAGCCAGCATCCCAACCATACCCACGAAAAGGCACAGTAAAAGTAATTTCTTCATAAACGATAAAAAATGTAAAATGTTAAACCCTCCTACGGTATTTTAAAATCAGTCGTTAGGAGAATGTGTTAGATGGGAGCTACAGCAATTCTATAGCGTAAAGAGCGGCCCAAAGCCTTCCATACCATATATAGAAATAAAACTAAATTGTTGCAGCCTCCGCTAGAAAATTAGAGGAGCGTAACTAGAATGGCCTAAAACGGGATAGGAAGCGATAATACCCTGGTAAGCATAGGGTTTTAGATCGGTAAAAAGGATGTTCATCATCTTTTGCAAAACATAATGCAGTAAAGACGATTCCAAAAACAAAAATAAAAATTGGTAGTACTTGACTATTGAGTGAAAATATACGATAATCATCTTGCAATAGTACTTTTTCTTCTTGGGAAGAATGAATGGGTTCCAAATCCAATACGTCATCCAGAAAATACTCCACAATGGTCTCACCTGCATGCAGCACCTGTCCAGTTGCCGAAGAGAAAGACTCATAGGTCAACAGATTAAGGTATGCAAAGAGTGTTAAAAAATGAAATATTTTGCCTAACATATCGAAATTTCGAATCACAAAGGTATGACTTTAAATAGCTAAGATTATTTTATTCGTGTAAAAAAACCATGACAGCCTAAAAAATTAGCTGTCATGTCCTTAAATATCTCTAGTTTATTAGATTAAAGGCGATAAATTTCAAATGTTACAATTTGATTTTCACCACTAATGGAAAATGATCCGATGGTAATCTTGTCTCGTACTGTTTAAAAGAAAGTTCTTTAGGGAAATCACCCTTTTTAACCTCTTCACTATTTTCTTTAGCACTACGATAAGATTCTGTTAAAACAGCATAATGCTTTACTTTAATCCGAGGAGTTACGAATACATGATCTATACGGCTGTCTGTCCAAAGATTATTATCGAAAGCATTAAATGTACCGTTCCATGTAAATTTAGTCGGAGCAAGCTCAAAACTATCTTCTATAAAATCGGATTCTTGTAGGATGTTATAAATTTCATTATTTTGATCGACATTGAAATCACCGGTCAATATAGCTAGTTCCCCTTTTACAAACTCTTTCATTTTTTTGACAACCAACCGACTACTTTTTCCCCGGGCTTTGACACCAACATGATCCATATGCAAATTAAAGTACCAAAATTTCTTCCCAGAATTAATTTCCTGCAACTGCACCCAAGTACAAATACGAGGTAAGGCAGCATCCCAACCTTTTGAAGGGCGATCTGGCGTCTCAGAAAGCCAGAAGACGCCACTTTTTAATTTCTTAAATTTCTTCTTTTTGAAAAATATAGGCGCAAACTCTCCCGCAACTTTACCGTCATCCCGACCAACACCAACATAATCATAATCAGTAAGACGTTTTTTCAAATCTACCAATTGATTTACCAATACCTCCTGTGCTCCAAAAACATCGTAATCCACAAAATCAATTAAAGAAGTGATTACTGGAAATCGCTGATCCCAACCGTTACCATTTTTACGATCTCCGTCATTGTCATAACGGATGTTGTAGCTTCCTACTGTAAGACCTATTGAATTTTGTGAAAAGGCATTTAAAACAAATAAATTGATTACAAAAATAAGACTTAGCGATATAATACGTAATTGCTTCATAATATATTATTTTATTTTTTCGTTACTAAAGGAATATGGAGCATCTTCTTTTTTTGTACCTCTATTTTTATTCGGTGCTTCGCTCATTTTGAAATCAAGTTTGGCACCCTGCAATAAATCTTTATAACGGATATAATTATGACTATAAGGCTTTCCATTCCAAGTTAGTTGATCTACGTAGACCTGATTTGCTCCCTGTTGTTTAGCTTGGATATTCACTTTTTTCCCATTTTCGAGATTTAGTGTCACCTTATCGAATTGTGGTGAACCAATCACGTATTCGCCCGAGGCAGGAGAAACAGGATAAAATCCCAGCGAAGAGAAGACATACCAGGCTGAAGTCTGCCCATTATCTTCATCACCACAATAGCCGTCTGGTGTAGGCAAATAAAGTTTATCCATTATTTTGCGTACCCAATATTGTGCTTTCCAGGGCTCTGCAGCATAATTATACAGATAGGGCATATGTTGGATAGGCTGATTTCCATGCGCATACTGCCCCATATTCATCACCTGCATTTCACGCATTTCATGGATCATTCCGCGACTTTTCATGCCCTCATAACTCGGAATAACAAACACCGTATCCAACATGGACACAAATGATTTATTACCACCCATCAAATTAATTAAACCCTGAGGGTCATGGAACACACAAAAACTCCAATGCCAAGCATTTCCCTCCGTATATTCTCTTGACCAGGCACTTGGATCAAAATCTGAGACGAACGATCCGTCTGCTTTTTTTCCACGCATAAGTTTTGTACTTGGGTCAAACAGATTTTTATAGTTCATCGCGCGTGTTGCATAAATAGCTGTTTCAGCTTCCGGTTTGCCCAGTGCTTTGCCAAATTGATAAATACACCAGTCATTGTATGCATATTCCAATGAACGTGCTACATTTTGGTCTACTTTTACATCAGCAGGTATATAGCCCAATTTATTATAATATTCATAACCGAAGCGTCCCGTCGAAGAGTGTTTCGGATAGGCACTATTGGCCCCATGCTTGAGCGCTTCCCATAACAGGTCTTTATCATAGCCTTTCCGATCAGTCATCAAGGCATCTGCGACAATAGAAGCAGAATTGTTTCCAATCATCGATGCACGATGTCCTGGCGAAGCCCACTCCGGAAGGTAACCACTCTCTTTATACGCATTCACCAAACCTTCTTGCATGCGATCGTTCATGGATGGATATAATAAATTCAACAGCGGAAACAAACTTCTAAAGGTGTCCCAAAAACCTGTATCTGTAAACATTTCACCAGGTAGGACCTGCCCATTGTAGGGGCTATAATGCATACGCTTGCCTGTTCCATCAATTTCAGAAAAATCCCTTGGAAAAAGTGTTGAACGATAGAGGCTGGAATAAAATGTACGTAACCGGTCAATATTATGGTCTTCAACCTGTACACGTCCGAGGATTTCGTTCCACTGTGCTTTACCTTCGTCAACAACCTGTTGAAATGTTTTGGACTTCACTTCGTTTAAATTAAGTTCTGCCTGCTCAAAACTTATAAAGGAAGAAGCAATACGGGCGGTGACCTTTTCCCCTCTTTTCAAGGAAGAGAAACCAACGACTGCTCCGGCGTGATTATCCTGAATTTCCAATTCGTCTTTACTTATCGCTCCACTTTTAACAGCAGCTTTGTAAGAAAATGGTCTATCGAAAGTAATGACGAAGTAATTCTTGAAATTCTCTGGAACACCACCGCTATTTTTTGTTGAATACCCGATAATCTTATTTTCCTGCGGAATTACTTTAATATAAGACCCTTTATCAAATGCATCAATAATAACATAAGCACTGTCTGTTTTGGGGAATGTGAACTGAAAGATTGCTGCCCGTTGTGATGGAGACAATTCTGTTGTCACATCGTGATCCGCAAGGTAGACGCTATAATAATAAGGTTTTGCAATTTCCGCTTTATGCGAAAACCAGCTCGCCCGCTTTTCCTGATCAAATTGCGGTGTGCCTGTTATTGGCATGATTGAAAACTGACCATAATCATTGTTCCAGGGGCTTGGCTGGTGGGTTTGCTTAAATCCTTTAATTTTATCTGCCGTGTAAGTATATACCCAGCCATCGCCCATATTTCCAGTCTGTGGGGTCCAAAAATTCATACCCCAAGGCCGAGCGATCGCAGGATAAGTATTGCCATTAGACAATTCATACTTCGATTCAGTACCGATCAAAGGGTTAACGAAATCAACAGGCGAGGTTTGTTGCGCCATTCCAGCATGCGCCGCGAATAGAAAAAGAATACTACCTGTTAGTTTTTTAATATTAAACATAAATGAAGCGTTTGGTTAAGCTTAAAATTATTAGCAAAAAAGCTAAAACGTATTAGTAAATATAGGTAAGAAATTTAAATATAGTCGATTGCCTAGGTCTTTTTCACAAGATGGTTACAAAAAAAGAGTAGATCGTATCCCTACCCAACATAAAAATAGCCGTAGAGTATTCCTCTTTCAAGCGAATACCTTACGGCTACTTTTGAGCCAATCACCCTCTTGTCGCTAACTAGCGTGCTGATGTCGTTCTTTAGTATCTACTGAGGTAGTTCCAAAAGCCTAAATTCGCTCATTTGGAAATTTGATCCAGAGGAGACTGATTTCACAACATACCGATAATGGGTGTAAGGTTTTGAATTCGTAAAGGTGAAATTGACCGATTTATTTCTATCTGCCGGCATAGTACCAAAACCAATTCCTTTCATTTCGTGCAACGTTGTCCAGGCCACACCATCTTCCGAGGCCTGTATTTCCCAATCTTTAGGATCCCTTTCAGGAGAATCATTTCCGGTTGTTATGGTATAACCATTAATGATTTGTGGTTGATAGAATACAAATTGCCAATACATTCCCGGCTGATACCCTCCAATAAATAATTTCGTCTTGGTATCACCATCTATTAACTTCTTCGATCCTTCACCTGCATCAGGGCCGCTCGAGTTGTCCTGAGAGATTCGAAAGGTATTATCAATATTTGTCCAGTCTTTTATAATGCCTAGATCTGTAAGCATCTTGGTAACGATGATTTGAGATCCTTTAGGAGTTTTTACATTTAGCTGGTAGGTTTCGAATTTTCCCACCTCAATCGAAATATCGGCTTTCTCCTTATCAGAAACTTGCTCATATTTATCTTTATCAGTCATCTTTGACCAAATGACTCCTTTAACTGCAATATCACTAGCATAACTTAGGATCAACTTTCCTGTTCCGTTCTTTGTCGCATTGAATCGAATTAGCTTCTCCGCATCAATTTTAATGACCTCCTCCCGTTGAGCCCAATCGCCATTTTCATTGAGCACTTTAAGTCTAACAGTGAAATCACCCGTCCCTAAAAAAGTATGTTGCGGCGAAGTTTTCGAAGAGGTGCTATCGTCACCAAAGCTCCATCGCGTTTCAGTATAATCTTTAGACTGATTTGTAAATTCAAAAGTAAATGGGTCATCCTTCGCAACCTGCTTAATAGAAAAAGCAGAAACGGGATTGGGAAGCTGAGGTTTGTCAACAACCACTTCCTTTTCTTTACTGCAACCTAATAAGGTAACCAGTAAAAGTATATAAAAGTTATATCTTACTAATTTCATCTTCATAAATTCATCGTTGTAATACCATAAGTTACCGTCTGTCTATAAAAATTCGATCATCCTCCATTCAGAACACTGGAATAAACTACTTCCCACGTTTTCTGTAATATTTAGGCGATAAAATTTATAATTACCTGGTTTTTGGATATTAAATCTTCTTGTTTGAATTCTATTTGGGAAACTTTCATTTACTCTGGTATCAATAGTGACCCAATTTATACCATCTAATGATCCCTCAAGAAACCAACTTTTTGGATCACGTTCTATCGCGTCATTTCCAGATGTAAGCGTATATGCTCCAATCTTCAGCGTTCTGGTAAATGTAAGTGTGCACTTCAGATCACCTGTAAATGCGCTCTGCAAGAATTTTGTGTTCGTTAGATCATCCACCAGCTTGAGACTTCCCTCACCTGCATTTGCGCCGCCATTATTATCACGATTTACCGTTAGAGTTGCTTCCCCAGTTACATCGAATTCGACAACCTTTGCACAATCAATTAAAATCGTAGTATAATTTTTCTGAGGATTGATCACATGCAGCGTAGGATCCTTCAAGTAGACCGTTACAGCGAGAAACTTATCTTTATTCTTGGTTATAACATCCCAAGGAATTGATATATTGAACGCCGCTGCAGATTTATTACCCAAAACCTGCACGCGTGAAGGAATGGAATATTCATTCTCCTTTAAACCGATCGTGTTAACAGGTACCTTTTTCTTGGTTATCCAATTTGAAATTGAATCAGTTGTTCCTCGCACTTCAACATAAAAAAATTTACTAGGAAAGGATGCTAACGAAACACCGATCGGTATTTCAATTCCAGAAGGTGTTGTATTGTAATTATTATGATCGCTTGCCAGGATAATATTGCCAGGTGAATTTGTTATCGAAAGATAATGGATATCTTGCGCAGTCAGCAGATCCTTTGAGTCCATCGTTACAATTATGCTATTTGGATTTCCCAACTGATTACCTTTTCCTGGATTAGACAACTTATACGACAGTGCAAACTTCTTACCGTAAACACGTTCAATTTCTGTTCGCGAAATCGTTAACAAAAAAGAGGTGGTATCAGCACCATATTGAAACTTCACTACATTGGGAAAAGAAAATGCCGAATTCGGAAGTGTAACCACATCTTTTAGTGTTCCCGATTCAATTAATTTAGTAACTGTATCGGTATTCAATTGAAGCTCAACATCAAAAGTCTGGGACGCAGGACTACTCAATTTCACTTTCATCGGAACTTGTACATAATCATTTGTTTTGATCAGATCTTTTCCCTCACCTTCTGCGATAACCTGAACAGGAGCCCCTCCTTGTAAATTAAACACTTCTAGATTATCTTTTGAACAAGCCAAAAATTGACTACAGCCCAAAATTATCGTTATATAATAAAATAGTCTTTTCATATTAGCTTTTTTAAGATTATTTGTCTACCCAAACTCGTCCATCTAGTTGCCAATTCTCCTGTCTAGCGATCTGCAACCAGCTAAATATCTGGGCAGTTATATCGGTATTTTTCGGCACTAGCGTACTTATTGTTTCAACAGAAGGAGCGCAAAGGAAATCATTCAGCTTAGAAATTTCATAGGCGGAATTCCCAATCTTCAATGTATTTCCATAGGGGCCATCATCATAAAGTACACCATCAGTAACAGTTCCCACAATAGGCCAATTTGCTGCAAGATTTGGATAATAGGGATGTTCTTCACTTACTCCTACTTGGCAATTATATTGCGTAATAACTGCCAAGGGCAATGCTACTTTCCAAAACCGAACATCCGCCAAGTAGTAATCGCCTTCATTCCAATTGCTTCCCCCATTTAACAGTCCCAACCTAAATTTTGCTGGACTACTGATTGAACCCCATGAACTAATGTCCATCTCATTGCCCGGGAGACCATTTGTATAGGTTTTCACTATGCGTTTACCGTCGCTTGTCAACGCTCCGACTATTGTTACATTATTCCATGTTGCATTGTTCAATTTCGGACCATTCACCTCACCAATTCCATTCGGACCGCGACCATTGAACATCCAATAATCGTCTTTGAAAGCCATAATCCATCCATTTGTCGGCGCGCCTGATTCCCATTTCTCTCGTTTACCAATAAAAGATGGATAATTGGGAAATTTATAGGTATTATTTGGTCCTTTATTCTTCTTAACTTTTAATTCAATGGTAAACTCCTCATTATCGCCGAGATCAAAAACAGGATTATCCCCTTCGGTCAACTCTGCGTAAATACCGCCTTTAAACCTTAAAAAATCTCCCGAAAAGCGACTGCCCAAATAAGGTTTATTGATATACCTTGAATTATATTTCGGCGAGTAGAAAATAGTAAAGGTATTAACATTTGGGTTGCTAAAGATTGTATTGTCATTCTGCGTGGGAGGAATTTCAAACGGGCCGCCTTTACTCGAAGTGATGATTACCAACCAATTCTCTTTTTTAAAAGCGGGACGTTGCTCCAACGCTTTAATAACTTCCCCTACCTGCTTATCGAAATTTTCTATGGCAGCTTTATAAAAAGTACTGCTATTGTCATAGGCACTAGCCTTTCCCGCTTTATCAACCGCTGTAAAATGTGCAGTTAGCATTGTCAACTCGGGTTGCTTTAATCCCTCCTTAACACCATTGACAACCTCTTCGTCTGTACTCTCCAATTTAGCTACCGCAACTGGAGTTAGATTATCAACAAATAGTTTAGAACTGCTATACACCTTAAATTCGGGGTTTTTCATATTTGAAGCGACCCTCGTATAGACAGTCGGAAAGGTCTGAAAATTATTGTTCTTAAAATTATCACCAATGACCAAATGTTTATTTTGGCTTACCCCGGTAATAATACTGGATAAATCAGCGCCAGTAGCAGTTGCATCGTCATGTTCTTCGCTTAACGAAACCCATGAATAAATCGAATGGCTGAGCAAACCGTTCATTGTTGGAATATTTGCCGTTCGAACCGATTCTCCTCTTGCTCCATCCACAATGAGCATGAGCACTTTAGGTTTACCATACACCAGGTCCACGGTATCTTGTTTACCCTCATTATCCGGCAGCAAGCGACCGAATTCATCTTTACAGGACATGAACATCGATAACATGACCAAAGACATTAGCCAGCGGCTTATATTTTGAAAATTAGCTTGAGATCTCATCAGTTTAAAATTTAAGTTACTGTTCCAATTTAATTCGAATCAGATTATGTACTTCTTCATTATTAAATCGGCTAAAAAAGCCCATCAAAAGTAATGCGCGTTTTCCATCTTCTGTTTTTGTCTCGACAACTTTATTGATAAAGCCAGAGAAATAACCAGAAGTATTATAATCTCCATTCAATTCTCCATTGGAATTCAGGATCATAAAGCCATTTCGGGCAATATTACTGTAGCGTGCAAAATCTCCCGAAACGACAACTAAACCATCATTTAATTGCATCGCATAGAAAGGACTTCCTCCTTCAAAAGTTTTGGCCTGGAAACTTTGGTCCACTGTTCCATTTGCATTCAACATAACAACTTTTATTGCAGCTACACCGTTGTATTTACTAAAATCTCCAACAACCATATATTTATTCGTGACATTATTGTAAGTAACCGAAGACACATTGTAGTCCGCTCCAACTCCACCAGGGTTAAATGTAGCATCTAATGTTCCATCAGCATTTAACCGTGTTATATATCCTGCGGATTGTCCATCAAATCTATTGAAAGAACCATAAGCTAAAATTTTCCCCTTTAAAGCCCCACTATTATGATAAACAGTTGCTACAGATCCATTTCCACCAGCCATTGCTTTGCCATCTGTCCCAAACCTAAAAGACTTATCCAGTGAACCATCGAGATTCAATCGGGCGATATGCCTGATTTCTGTACTATCCAAAATAACGGTATCTCTTGTCTCAAGCCGATTTGGTTTATCATAGGTGCGATGAATGTAATATCTAAAATTTCCTGTCGCTAAGATTTTTCCTTCAGACTCATAAATATTTCCAATATTTCCATCAAACCCGCCATTAAATGTCGGATAATACTTTAGTGTATCTGTTTGCCCAGGGCGTCGGAATGGTTTAATGCCCATTGTATCGATAGCTCCTGTTGTATAAATTCGTGTCAGATTGCTGATATCTGAATTACGCTGCCCATACCCCGAAAAAGAACCTGCCAAAAAATAGTAATTCCCCAATTTTAAGATGCTATTTAGCGAATTATTGGCGCCAGTACCTATACGAAAGCTTGCATCATACGTTCCATCTGCAAAAGTTCTGACGAGACGATTAATTGGCCGGATCGATCCTTTATTATTATAATTTGTAAAGGACCCTGTAAAGATCATTTTACCATCTTCCAAAAAAAGAACATCAGACACGGTATTATTTGTTCCTACCCCCACTTGAAAAGTTGGATCTATAGATACATTTCCTAAAACCGTAAATTGTGGTCCAAAAAATACAATATCGTCAATTGCAACAGAAAGCACTCCCGTACTAGCAAAAGGCGGAACCTTAAGCTTTACGTAATCTGCTGTTAACTCGACAATCTGTGCTTTCTCGCCGTTAAATCGGATGATAGCTTTATCTTTATATTTATCTAACCCCTTAATCCGCATGATGGTCTCAACTCCCGTTTTACCCGATTCTGGTTGCATTTTATCGGTTGGATTGATTTCTATATCCAAAGGCGGTAGCCCTTCCTCATAAGGAGCTGAAAACATCTTATTATTCTTATTGCATCCCAAAAAAAGAGCAATAACAAACAACAGGGCTGTAAATTTCCAAATCGTATTGTACATAACTTTCATAATTTAAACTACAACTGGTTATTGTTATTAACGCTTACTTTCTAATATATCCCATAGAATATCGCTCTGATTGAACCCAAACTGAGCTTTGGTATAATCGATTACATGAACAACGCCATTATCCGGTTGAATATCTGATGAAGCGACCGGACATGACCGCCATTCATTTGGCCTACTGATATCTGGAATATAGGAGATATACAATTGTCGGTACCCCATATATTTCAACCGGGTGATATTGTTTTTATCAGAATCATTTATTGCATCGTTATAGACAACTCCAATATTGGAAACTGTATTTGCAAATGAGGTGTAATTTTGTCCTTTATAGACATTTAGTAAATCAAAATCGATCTGGGGATAGTCCATTAATTTTCGTTTTCCATTAAACATATAACGCAGTAAATACTTACGCCAAATCGCACTATCTACATCTGCCAATGTTTTGATGGTATCTCGCCCTAAATTATAAAGTAACCAATTAACACTTGACTGATCGATACTGGAATTTGATTTCGCTCGACCAATCAACCTCTTTATATTTTCATCCCTCGGTGCAAAAAAAGTAAATTCCTTGGTCTTAAAATCTTCTTCCAGACCTGCCAGCCTAATAATTTTGGCGATCGAATCAAATTCCCTTGGTTTTGAATCCAGGTAATCTATAATGGAGCCATCAAATTTTGCCTGCGCCAATCCGCCATCTTTGTAATATGCATCCTTTTTGCATGATCCCAGGCCAAACAGTAACATCGTTATGAAGGCATATCCTATAATCTTAGCTTGTCTCATAATAAACTGATTTAATTTCCTCCTGTCCAATAATCGTTCAACACGATTTTTGAATTAAAATTTTTAGCTGAAGCATCCAAAGGCCAAGTCCACGCACGACGGTTATACTGATCAATTGTCATGGGATTCATGGTCCATTGTGGATTTAGTATTCTTCGGGTCCGGATCAGATCAAAGTATCTTGCCCCTTCTCCAATCAATTCACGACAACGCTCTTCGAAAATAAAATTCTTAAGATCTGTACCACCACCAGCATAGCGAGGGGCTTCAGCCCGATCCCGAACAATATTAAGTACTGTGATTGCCTCAGCCTCACGTGCAGCACCTAAATTAGCTAGCGCCTCCGCTTCTAATAGCAGCGCATCAGCATAACGAAATATCATAAATGTATTATCCGGATTAGAGTCTTCATTTCCCGACGCAAAGACATTGGCTGCAAATTTCTTCAAAACAAATAATCCATCATTCGCATACATATCCTCATACCAAAGCTCTTTTCGCTTATCTGCAGGACCATTTAGCGGATAAATCCTGTACATGAAAATGGAGGAATAATAAGCAATGCTGAATTGCTGGTTATAACGAGGAAACTTATATGGCCAACGTAAAAAATGATCCCATAAAGGCGCATATGCATTGTTCTGATCATCGTAATTGATCGTCCGGTAGAATTCGAACAGCGACTCCTCCGTACGTCCTTTTGAGACTTTAGCCCACTCCTCGGGGGTTAGTTTGTACAGATGGTGAACGCCACTAGCACGCAACTCTTTACCTAAGCTAGCCACACTTTCATAATACTTCGTTGCATTTGAAGAATCAAAATTCGCATTCCACATCTTCATGTGCATCAACAAAGCGATAATGCTTCCCCGGCTTGCTCGGGCCCCGCGCTGTGATGACTCCCCAAAAGTCCATGGCATAATATCTTTAACAGATTCTAAGTCGGCAATACTTTTGCTAATTACAGAAACCATATCCTCGCGTGGAAGTTGCTTTGCGAAGTATGCATCGGTATAATAAACCACATCGCCATATAGACGAACCATCCAAAAGTAACTTAAACAACGCATAAAAGTGGCTTCAGCTTTATAGCGATCTTTATCCGAAGCAGATAAGCCTGGAATTCCCTCTTCCAATTTGGAGATTAAAATATTACAACTCTGAATTACCTTATAATAAGTATCCCAAATAGAAACCTTATACATGGCATAACCTTGGGAACGACCGCCACTCAGTGTATTGTTATACACGGCATTCATGTTATTTGTTCCTAAGTCGCGAAGTATCATGCGATCCGTTCCAGCTGTAGGGGAGGGAAAAATTTCTCCCGACCTCGCCTCGCCAATGGCACCGATTACCCATGACTCGTTCAGTTTTTCAAAAAATTGACTGTAGATACGTGCTATATTTGCTTCTACATCCTCCTTTGACTGATAGAAATTGTTGCCCGTAAGCCTGTCGATCGGCTCCACCGTCAGAAATTTCTTACAGCCCATCATTACGGTTGTACATAGACATATGACAAACGCTATTCTTCCTATATTTCTTTTTATTTTCATAATACAGCTCGATTAGAAATCAATATTGACACCAACATTATATTGCCTAGGTACAGGGTAACCACCAGAAGCATCCCTACCCATCGTGCTTACATTTTCGGGATTAGGTCCACTGTACTTGGAGAATGTGTTTATATTTTCAGCCGAAACATATACCCGTAGACGCTCAAGTCCATATCTTCTGATAGCATTTTTTGTAAACATGTAAGACAGCGTAACACTATTTAACTTAAAATAAGACCCATCTTCAGCCCAAAGATCTTGATCCATCCGAAACGGGTTAACACTTGAGTATCTTCTGAAATCGTAAGCATAAGGATACTTCGCAATATCGCCGGGTTTCATCCACATATTAACATCATCTAATGGAACCACTGCTCTATCACCATAGGGATCGCTCATCAATTGCAGTCGCTCGGCAAGTGCATTGTTCAAGATGGTGCGTTTTGCCGTATAGGACGCATATAAGTTCAAACCAAATGATCCGAGAGTTTCATGATTGTAATTAAAATTAAATTGCATACCGCCAGTAATCAATGGTTGAGAATTCCCGGTGCGGGCATAGTCATTTTCATCTAAAACATAGTTACCATCTAAATCTGCAAAAATGGGATCACCCGCCTGAAATTCTGTACCATTGGCCATTCGATAACGTCGTCCAGTCGCTGGATCAACCGGTACATCTGCATCTGTGCTGTATACGCCTCTATTTAATAACATGTAGTTGGACATCGTTGAGGTTCCCACTCTAAAAACAACGTGTTGCTTATATTTGTCATTATTTTCCCAACGAACAAATTGCCCACCATAGTGCTCAGGTAGTTTTAACAAAACATCTCGGTTATAGGCTCCGTTTACCCCTATGGACATGGTAAAACGACCTTCGGTCAAAGGCCTTAACATAACAGATAACTCATGTCCATAATTGGCAATGGCAGCCGAGTTGCTATTTACCTTTTCAAAGCCGAGCGACGAAGAAAGTAGTTCTTCAAATAGAATATTGTTTACTTTCTTATAATACGTATCATAAGTCAATTCAAATCTATTTTGAAAGAAAGCGAGGTCCAAACCTAAGTTATACTGGCTTGTTGTTGTCGGTTTTAGATCAGGATTCGGAATTTGCTCATAATTGATTCCGATGCCTATCTTATCATTATAGCTTCCTGCAATATCGTATTTTCCGTAAACGCGCTCCAAGGTACTATTCGGCATAACATTCACCCCCCAGCTGGTTCGAATGGAGAGCAAATTAATCCAGTCCACATCTCTCAAGAAATTCTCATGATAGGCATTCCATCGAAGACCAACAGCAGGATTTTTGGTATACAGGTTTCCAAATCCATTCTGTGACGACCCATCCATTCTGTAAGAGAGGTCTACCACATACTTCTTCATGTAATCGTAAGTCCCAGCGATTGCAAAAGATAATCCTCTTTCTTTTCCGAATCCACGGCGCAATAATCCTCCTCCTTTGGAAAAATAGCCATCAAATCCAAGCGGTCCTTCAAATTGATCATTTGGTGTACGGGCCTGTAAGGTTGCATTCGCTTGTTTTTCCAAGGTCCGAATCTCATTGAATAGATTGAAAAATACGGTATGCTTTTCATTAAACGTGTGACTATAATTGATAGAGTTCCTATTATACAATGAATTGTATCGACCATAATAAGCATAAACTTGTGCAAATTGACCATTTGCTGCCGCCGGTGTAAACGTGTTTTCATTATCGGAAGTAGACTCATAACTCATTGTTGTTGTTGCCCGCAAACCCGGAATAATTTCATAAGATGCTTCAATGAAAGGCTTGATCGATTTAGACGAATTATCATTTCGGGTCTTCAATGCTGAATTATATCCTGAGGATGCCAGATAAAAAGACGGACCAGGCAACAACGTTGATGCCATCCCGTTTGTTGCCACACCAGATTGTAAAATACCTAACCCGTTCCCCTTACTTTTAGAGCCAAGTGAAGCACTTATCTGCGCTGTAAACTTAAATTTCTCGTTGGGATAATATTCAAATCGCATATTGGTCATATAGCGATCAAAACCCGTATTTTTGATGATACCATTTTCATTATAATAATTCAGGTTCGCCTTATAGTTTAACTTCTGGTTCCCACCATCAATTGCGACATTATGCGTTTGGTTGTAGGTTGTCGCATAAAATAGGTCCTGCCAATTGGTTGAATTATTATAATAAGCGTTCAAACTATCCGATAACATGGGTGTTTGTGAAATTCGGTCCAGGTCATCCTGCGACAACGCATTTCCGTAGATCTGCAATAGTTTTAAACGGCGTTCTAGATTTCCTCCCAAAGTTGGACGTAACTGGGGTGGGGTTTTCAGGAAGAAATTTCCCGTATACCTTACTCTGGGAACCTCAGAATTACCACGTTTCGTATTGATAATGATCACACCATAGGCAGCCAACGATCCATATAGCGATGTAGCCTGCGCATCTTTAAGCACCTCTATACTTTCTATATCCTCAGGAGGAATTAATGACAATGGACTGATTCCTGGCCCCTGCTGGCTTAATCCAAGTTCATTGGCTCTATCCGCATCCATTGGTACGCCATCGATCACATATAACGGTGAGGTGGGGGTCAGAAATGACTGATCACCGCTACCTGTCACACTGATTGTCGAAAGTCCACGGATCTGTGTGGATCCTCTAAATCCCGGTGCTCCGGTATTTACCTGTATATTTAACCCTGCGACCTTGCCTTGAAGCAAATTTTCTACATTCGCCGATGGAATATCTTGAATTTCTTTTCCACTGATCTTAGTCGAGGACCCTGTAGTTGTCTCTCTTGGACGCTTCACATACCCCCTAACAACAACTTCATCCATTTGATTATCGATCTCCTTCAATTGAACGACTACATTTCTGTCGGCCTTCACAGTCATCGTAGTTCCATCATAACCAATTAATCTAAAGGCAACGGAAGTTCCGGTTGCCGTTGTTAAGCTAAATGCCCCCGAGGAATTTGTCGAAGTTGCTTCCTTTCCAGATTTGCCAAAACGTACTGTTACACCCGCCAGCGGCCTCCCTTTATTATCTGTTACCTTACCAGACATAATGACCGTCTGCGCAAAAACCTTTGTAGAAAGAAACACACACAATATCAACAGCATGCAGCTGTTATAAAATATCTTAAATTGCATAACTTTTTCAATTATTCATTATCAAAACGTGGATTCTCCCTTTGAAAATGGAAAACAATCTCCCAATCTCCTTTGGTAAAAATTTTAAAATTCAACCCAAAATTGGCCGTAATTAAACCGCCGCCAAATCCCTTTCTGGAATAGGAAAAATCGACCTTTGCACTGTTCCCATTGCTATACTTTGTTGGGAAACTTGTTAAGGGAATTGGATAAGCTACATCATATTGCACATAAGCAGACGTTTTTTTCATGTTGAAACCATGTACCAGTTCATTCCACTTTGTTTCATTAAAACTATCCGGATTTATCGGTTCTCCATTTTTATTCAAAAAGACAAAGCGCAAATTATGTCCATTTCCTCCAGTAAATCTGCGGATATAGACAACCAGATCTTTAAACTGATCATCCGTGCGTAATAACTGATTGGAAGATTCCCCATACACCCCATTCATGTAGGAAGGCCATATATAGCTTTTCTTGTTTGGATTTTTAGGGTCATTTGGATCAGGTGCAGTTTCGCCATTATATGGATTTTTATCCGAATAAGGTTCATAGTCCTGAACACGCCATGGCAGGATCATAAAATCCTTGATCACTGTAGACCCACCCGAATTGGAGACCTTTAGATCAAAATATCGTATATTCTGCACCAGATCTATACTGTCTTTTGAGCGCGGCTCGATCAGCTCGTTTGTCGAAGAATTCCACAAAATAAAGCTACCTGTAGAATCTACCTCAAAAAGAGGTCGATACACCAACTGGCGCTTGGCCTCAATTTCTTCCAGGTTCTTTTCAGTACCATCGTAGCGGGATATCCACCGATAGACAGGTTTTACTTCGAAAAGGTCCTTGTAGGGGCGTCCATCACCATAACGGGGATTAACAATCTCAAATCGTAGCGGTGTGGTCGAATGATCGGTATTAATATTCCCCATCAGTGAGGTTCTTCCCAAGATGGGATAAAAAGATTTTCCGTCGTAAGTCAAGTTGACACTTAAAAATTCCTTTTCATCAGGTAAATTGTAAAGCTTTTTACATCCATTTAAGCCGACGCACATCAAGATGAGCAGTCCCAAGTTGCATGTCTTATTTATTGTGTTAAATTTTCTAGCAATTTTCATGTCCATACATTCTTAAATTGGTTATTGATTACGATTCATTGTCCAATCTGCCAGCTGGAAATCGTTACCACCGTACATACGTGCAATATTCAAACGATAAGCTTTGTACGTCTTCGTATTTGTAAAAAAGAATACGCGCAATTGAAACCTCTCGTCAAACTCCTCCCCTTGTCGAGAGTCCAATAAGATCCATTTCCCACTTTCTCCATCAAGTCCCTGTAAAGTCCAGTCTGTTGGATCTCGGTCTTGAATATCATTAGCTGAGCGGAGTGTGTAACTGTTGGCAAGTACTTCGACAGGAAAATCCCATTGCAGATAGAACTGCCCAGGACTTGATAAAAAGAATTTTGTTTCTGGATTACCATCGAATACATATTTTGATGCTTCTACTGCATTGGGCCCACCTGAAGTTTCTTTCGATGCAGAGCCCTGTCCTTTGAATTTTATGAAAAGATTTTCTGGCGGTGGGATGTAAATGATCTGACTAACAAATTTGTTAAATCCAAATACATGGTCTGGGTTCAACACATGAACAACGGCATTATCTGTCTGGATATTTAACGAACTGGTTTCAGTCGTTACCCAGTTACGATTGAAAACAGATCTTCTTGTATCGGACAGGTCAACAATCGTAGGGCCGCCATTCATATAGCCAGATGAAGGTTGTTTATTCAGCCCAATATGCATTGGATAGCCATAGCGAATTCCCAATACATCCTTTCCATCCTGACTATTAAGGGAATCACTCGCAATTTTTCCTTGGATAATATATTGGCATAACAAAGAATCCAGTATTTCATACTTGACCGAATTCAGGTATTGTGCAGGCTTGTCAGACACACTCAATGTATTATTCAGGTTTTGAATAGCCAATTGAAAATTGGCATTCGTTAGCGCAAACAGTGTTACTGTACTATCTTCCAGTTTCTTTTGGAGACCGATTCTATCGATGACCTTAACCAAAGAGTCATACACACCAGGTTTACTTTTAAGGTAGCTATATAAATTGCCTTTAAACACCGGCTCCTGGGATATGGGCGAATAATAGCCTTTATCCTTGGCACAAGCATACAGCAGGGCTGTCATTAAGAGTGCATATACACCACGTACAAATAGGTTATTTCTCATAATTAACTCCTTTACTTCCAATAAGCATTTTGTTCTATCAACTTATTTTGTGTTAGAATCTCTCGAGCAATTGGCCAATAGATTCCATCATTGGCTATCAACTGTGCCAACTGAGGATTATCATGTTTTATCTTCTCCCGCCGAATCATATCATACCAGCGGTGCCCTTCACCCATCAATTCTCTCTTTCGTTCTAAAAAAATGGCATCTACCAGATCTCCATTTGTCGTTTCACTATAAACTTTAAGCCCCCTTCGTTCCCTAATCTCATTTAGAAGTTCAATGGCCGTAGATTTTTCACCCAACACGGCTAAAGATTCCGCCCGCAAAAGCGTAATATCTTCCAAACGAGTGAGCACTGTCGCACTGGTAAAAATGCGAAAAGTAGGATCGGAAGAACCTCCCATGATACACTTGATTTTACTAAAGATTGGATACTTACCATTGAAGTTTCTGAAATACACTTCAGTAGTGGGGCTACCTAATGTATCAATACTAAAGCGCTGATCCTTCTTCTCATTAAAAGTTTTTAAAATCGTTTCTTTAGGCATATAAATATCTGGCACCGACTTGTTGACAACAGGAGCAGCCAGTGTCAATTCTTCAATATGCCCTGTAAACGATGCCTCCACATGGGCCCATATGTAAGGAAATGAGAACATCTGCTCGGACCGTTTCTCAAAGAAAAATCCATTGCCCTCCGTTAAAAACGAAGTAGACAAATAATAGGCACCTCCTTTACTATAATTATCCATCACAAATTGTGAATAAGAAGCCGCATCAGCATAATTGGCTTGCCATGCCGCCAAATGTGCGAGAATAGCATAGACAGAAAGTTTCCTAACCAAAGCACCATTCCATCGTGAAGAGGCCTCATTGTAATAGTTGCCAATTTGCTGTTCATCACCGGTACTATAGGAATAAGGCAATAATTGCGCGGCATCATACATTTCTTTTTCAATCCAAGCATACAGTTTTAACCGATCTTCCTTGGGCTTATTCTCAAAATTTCCGTCATGGGAAGTTAGTATTAGGGGTACATCCCCCCAAATACGGACCATATTAAAATAAGCGTAAGCACGTAGAAATCGAGCCTGAGCAACATCTACTACCAAATTATTTTCGGTGTAGCGCATGTCTTTTTCTCTTACTCCCGATGCACGCTCCATAAAAATATTAGCGGCATTAACTACCGCAAACCACCTTCTCCAATTCGATAATGCATTCAGCGATTCATAATTCGCTTTGAGGTCATTCTTAATAATTGCTTTGAGATCCTGCCGATTAGGGCTTTCGAAATCTCCTGACCGAACTTCTCCATAAAGCCAATAAGCATTATTGTCGTCCAAAGCCGCTTTGGTTAAACCATAAATTCCCATCAAACCTGCACGCGTATCCTCCAAAGTATTCCACATGTTCTCTTCCTTGACCGTACGAGAGGAGTCTATATCCAGCATTTTCTTACAGCCTCCCAGAAGCAATAAGAAAAGTAATAAAACACTCAGTATGAGGTGATATCTTTTCATTTCTTTACGTTTAAAAGTCAACTTTTATTCCTAGCGTATAAATTCGTGGGATCCTCATCTTTGACCCAATATCATAACCTGTATAATCTACGATCTCAGGATCAACACCACTATAAGATGTAATCGTAGCAACATTGTTAGCAGACACATAGGCATACGCGTTTTTAATGCCCTGAGTACGGCCCGCCAAAAGAGAAGTTAAGTTATAGCCCAAAGTGATCGCTCTTATTTTAACAAATGAAGCATTCTCTAAGAAAAGATCTTGATCGGCCTGATAAGCTATAACAGTACTCCAGGGGTTATATAGTGGATATTTACTGTAATCACCCCTTTTTTCCCAATACGTAATCTCTTTGATAGCATCTAGATTTTTCGCCCCTTCATTATTGATAAAATCAAACCGATTGGCCATTTCTTGGTTAATGAGTTGTCGACCAATATTGTAGTACATATTGATCCCCAGGTCCCATTTTCCAAACACAAAATTGTTATACCAATTACCAAATACAGCAGGTAACCGATGGCCTTGCAATTTCCGATCCTCATCATTGATCGTATTGTCGCCATTTCGATCTGTCCAAATCGGATCACCCGCACGTAACTGGATCGCATTGTAGGTCATTCCCTGAGGGACCTCTGCATCAGTCCTGTAAATACCTTCATTAGCAAGTAGCCAATACTGGTCTAATGGCTTGCCGACCTCCAAAAGATTATTCCCTATCACGAGTCGATCTAGACCATTAGGCAATGCCTTTAATTTATTTTGATTATGGGATACATTCAGCGCCGTAGACCATTTAAAATTATCGGATTGAACCGGATCAAGCCCAACAGTCAATTCAGCACCTATATTCTGCACATTCATTCCTGCCGCATAGCTTGATTTATAACCATATTCGCTATAGGAAGGAATATTAATCAGCTGGTTCTTTGTTTGTTTTACATAGACATCAAGGGAAACATGGAAGTTTTTCTTTTGAATTGCATAATCCAAGCCCAGGTTGCCCTGGTCAGTATACGCCCAAGGGATATTGTATCCACCCCAGCCTGACTCATAAGGTCTTACCAATCCCGCGATGGCATTGTATCCGGCTATAAGCTGATTACCGGTAAATCCCATTTGCGCAACATAATTAGGTCCTTGAGCAAAGTCGTCAAAAACATTGCTTAGTCCAATACGCCCCGCACTTAGACGAGCAGTCAGCTCTTTCAAGTTCGTGTTTGTATTGAAATAGCTGTTTTTAATATTCCAATTTATCGACAACGAAGGCGTAAAAATCCATCGGGCGTCCGGTTGTGCATTAGAGGATGCATCCGAACGGAGTAAAAGCGATGTCTCCACCTTGTTATCATAGTTGTAAGTCGCTTTTCCATAAAATGAAACTAAGTTGTGGCGAATACGATCTAAATATTTAAATATAAGCGCCTTGGGGTATGCAGTAGCCTCCAAATAGTTTGATTTTGTATCGTCATCTTCTAGGAGATTCACCTTAATAAAATCATTTACCCCCTTGTAAGCGTAGGCATAATTGTAACGATAGGTATCCCATTGCAAACTATTGCCGACCAACAGGTTTAATTTGCTCTCCGCATTGATATTCCAGTCATAAAAAGCTTTATTGTCAAATACTGCCCGCTGATTATAGCCATAGTAATTTGAAGCAAAATTATTGGACTCCATTAGCTTACTGTGATAGAATTGATCTCTATAGCCTTCATTATAATCGACCATCCCTATCGAAAGAAAATGAAAATTTCCAAAATCAAATTGCAACTTTCCGTATCCCTGCACAACGTTCGTCTTATTGTTGTCAAAGCCTTTTTTATAATAACTTAAATACTCATTGTAGACCTCCTTATTGGGTGACAAGGGTGCCGACAGATCCGGAAAATAGGCTAACTGGGCAAACCTATCCCGCAGGTTCAGATTACGATTACGATCGAGTCGAGCTATATTAGCCTGCATGGAGAACGTCAGCCAAGTCATCGGCCGCATATTGAGCCCAAACAAAGCATAATATTTATTCAATTTTACCTGATCAGCCACGCCTTTATCCTGTGTTGAGCCCGCTGCAAATTGAAAATTTGCACGTGGCCCACCACCTGATAAATTTGCATTCAAATTGTAAACTAAACCACTATTGTAATAAGAGTCTGTCCAATCGGATTTTCCAAAATAATTCATGTTAAGCGAGTCGCTTAAATACACAGGGTACGAATCACCGTCATTATATTTGCCATTGGAGGTATACAGATCATAAAACTGCTTTCTGAATTTATTTTCGTATTCACCATTAATTGTTGTGACATGTGGTCGCTCGGCCAAGCCCGTATACATATTGACCGCTATCCGGTTGCTTTTATCCGTTTTATACTCCTTCGTACGAACAACTATAGCTCCGTTTGCAGCGTTTGGACCATACATCGCAATCGCGGCAACATCTTTTAATACTTCAATAGACTTAACCATGTCTATATTAATATTCGCTAATAAATTGGTCGCTGGGCCAATACGCTCGAGGTTATAGGTTTGAACGGCATAAGCAAAGGGGTGTTCTCCAACCAAAGGAACTCCGTCCACAACAACTAATGGCTGATTCTGAAATACGTCAATATCAGAGAACAATGGCCTCGAAATACCACGAAAATACATTGGCTGCTTGGTACCCGATTCCCCGGAAGGTTCAGTTACATAAAGCCCAGTATTATTTCCTTTTAGGTATTGTGCTAAGGAAGAGTAAGGTAATAACGCCTGTTTTTTTATTTCTATTGGATTTACTTGGCTAGTCTTAATCTGAAATATTGAATCCAATTTTGAAGTTCCAATCTGAAGCTTAAGACTATCGGATGGTGATAACACCTTATCTTGACCAAAAGCAAAAGAATAACAGGCACAGGACCACCCTAAAAGAATAAGCCTATCCAAATACCTTTTTTTTATCATGTGCATATGAATGATATATAATTAGGTTATTTTCACTTTTTTACTATAACTGGTTAAAATCACCTCAAACAAGAGATGAAAATTCATTGATTTTTCGGGATAGGAAAATTGTTCGATTCCCATCCAAAATTGATATTATGCAGTATCAAATAGGATTAACGTCATAATTTAAGGTTTTAAGTTTAAAATATAAAAACGTTTTAGCATAACACAATAGAATGAAATGTCAAAACGAGTCGGTTTGCTTAATTGGTCAGCACTTATCTCTCTTGGTTATATTGAAGATATATAGAAAAATGAGAAAAAAAAAATTATCAGTGAAATTTTCTTTATTTGCTAAACTGGTTTAGTTATTAACATTAAGCAATTTATGGCTTAAAAACTGGTTTTTTACGTAGAAAAAATATGATTTTGCTAAAATACTACACTGAATTAATTTTTTTTCCAATTGTAACTTTCTCGCCGATTGACAACTACAAACGAATTGATAACCTAGCTAGTAAGTGAATACCAAGCTGATAGAATTATCCCTTCAGGTCAAGACAGAAAAAGAAAAGCCCCCTCGTGAATGAGGGGGCTTTTCTTTTTCTGTCTTGACCTATCGTTACTATTATTTGTTCGGTTTATTGCTCATCTCGAAGATTAATTCACCGCCATTTATAATGCTGCTATAGGGTAATAGAAAATCAGCCAATTTCCGCCCATTTAAAGACACGGATTTAACGTAAACATTCTTTTCAGACTGGTTACGGGCAACTATAGAAAGACTGCGTCCATTTTCAAGATTAATCTTTGCCGATTTTACCAAAGGACTGCCAATCCAATAATTATCTTCCCCAGGTGCCACTGGGTAGAAGCCTAATGCAGTAAATAAATACCAAGCAGACATTTGTCCACAGTCATCATTCCCTCCTAAACCCGCATGACCATTATGATACTGATTCCGTATGATTTGTCTTACACGTGCCTGAGTTTTCCAGGGGCTCTTGGTTATATTGTACAAGTATGCCACATGATGGGAAGGTTCATTTCCGTGCACATAATTTCCGATAATGCCATCCCGGGTAATATCCTCCGTATGTTCAAAATATTTATCCGGTAATTCCATGGTAAACAGTGAATCCAAATAAGACTCTAAACGTTTTTTGCCTCCCATTAATGCCATCATTTCAGTAGGTTGATGCGGTACATACAGGCTGTAATTCCATGAATTACCTTCAATAAATCCTTGCCCATGTGTATCCAAAACATCGAATTTCTCCTGAAATTTACCCGCTGAATTCTTCGGACGCATAAATCCAATAGCGGAATCATAGAGTGATTTCCAACTTTCAGCCCTTTTGGAAAAAGTCGTGTAAATATCCTCTTTTCCCAATTTTTTCGCTAATTGCGCGATACACCAATCGTCATACGCATATTCCAATGTATTAGAAACAGATGTTCCCGATACATCTGCAGGAACATATCCTTTATCTATGTAAGCCCCAATCCCCTCGTACTGACGTGTATTTGCTGTTTGTACACAAGCTGCTAATGCAGCTTCCGCATCACCTTTGTAAACGCCTTTGAGGATAGCATCAACAATGACCGATACGGAATGATAGCCGCTCATGCACCAGTTATCATTTGCATAATGCGACCAGATCGGCAACATCTTCAATACACTCTGATCATAATGAGCCATCATGGATGCCACAATATCTGCATTACGAGAAGGGTTTATTAGATTCAACAGCGGATGAAAGGCCCTAAAGGTATCCCATAAAGAAAATGAGGTGTAATTCGTAAAGCCTTCAGCACGGTGCACCTCCTGGTCCAACCCTTTATACTCACCATTGCTGTCCATATACACCGTCGGCATTAAGCTTGCATGGTACATAGCTGTATAAAAATTGACAAGGTCTTCCTTGTTCAACATTTCAGCTTCTATCTTATGCAACTCCTTTTCCCAAGCGTTCTGCCCTTGCTTAACGTAGCCGTCAAAATTCCAGTCCGGAGCCTCAGCCTCCATATTGGCCAAAGCATTCTTCATGCTTACTGGACTTAAAGCTACTTTCAGAAGGATGGCCTCTTGTTCTTTTGTATCAAAATCCAGGTGAAGCTTAATATTGTGCGCTGCGAGATCAGGGAAATTGTTTTGTTGATCAAACTTACGCCAAAAACCATTATAGACAGATTTTCCATCCTCATATTTGGCGCCGTAATTCTTAAAAGCTTTTGATGTCTTTATTGCGAAGTATACGGTGCGGGTTCTTGACCAACCGTTTGTCTGGCGGTAGCCTACCAGGGTTGAATCGTTCAAGACCTTGACCACGGTCCAAACATTCTTGCCGTCATAATTATAGATCCCAGCAGTTAAGTCTACAATAAGATGTGAAGCATTCGATTCTTTGAACGTATAACGGTGCAGTCCTACACGTGTTGTTGTCGTTAATTCAGCTTTAATCTGATGTTTATCCAGTAAAACACTGTAATAGTTGGCCTCAGCCCGTTCGTTGGCATGCGAATATGGTGATCGATAACCATCTTGTGGTCGATCAGCTGTACCCGGGTTTAATTGGACTTTTCCTTGTGTCGGCATGATCTGTATATCACCAAGATCGGAGTGACCTGTACCGCTAAAATGCGTATGACTAAACCCAACAATCGTCGGATCATCATACTGATAACCAGCACAATATTTATAAACATCGCCGTTATACCGCCCATTGACAGCATACGATAATGTATCCGTATCAGGGCTTAATTGTACTGCGCCGAATGGAACTGTCGCCCCCGGAAAAGTATGTCCCATTTTCGCCGTACCGATGAGCGGTTTGACATACTGAACTAATTTCGTTTCTTGTGCCTTTAATAGATATGGGACACTAATTAATCCCAAAAAGACTAAACTTCTGATATTCATCGCTTATGAATTATAGTTTGGGGTTTTGGCTATAATCGGCCCACAGCTCATCAATAGTTTTACCCGTCTCCACTTTCCAAAAAGCATCACTATAGCTTTTGCTACGCATCGCCGCATCCAATTTCTTGACAAAATCCTTCTTTATATGTAGATTGATCCAATACAAAAAGCGCGCTGTAATACGATAAGAATCTGTGTATTTCTGCTTTTCGTTATATTCTGGCAGCTTCCAATTTGCTCCCGCATTATCTATTCCATCATCAAATCGCACAAAATCGGCTATCCCCTCGGTAATCCACCAAGGGCCCGCCCCGTCGGGGTATGCTTGGACAATATGCATTACCTCATGGGTAACCACATCAATATCGCCCGGATTTTTGGCAAACCAAGCTGGACTGTAACGGACAATCCCGCCCGCTGTCGCTGCCACACCTTTATAGTCCGGATCAATAACGAAAGACACCTTTTTTATGGTCTTTTTATTATATTTCTTGGCTAGTTTAGGATAGTTTGTAAAATATGCCGCCACCAACCTTTCTTTTAAAGGAGCACTAAAATCTTTGTCTTTGTTTATCCAAATCAGGGTGTACCCATCTTTACTGATACTATCAACATCCACAGCCACTTTGCGGTCGTTTTCTGTATGTTTCCAGTTGTCCTGCGCGAAAAGTGAACAAGAGTATGCCAAACCAAATACGGTAACAACTACTTTTAAGTTTTTAAAGTTTATCATAACCCAATGATTATTTCTTTTTGTTCGATTTCAACTTGATATTTGTTTGCAAATCCGTTGTCATTGAATAAGGCGCTGAATTTTTGGACGATCCCCTCGTATAATTGGGTTTTGCCGCCATGTCAAAATTAAGTGTGCCACCTTCATGCAATGCTTTGTGACTTAACCAGTTTTTACCATAATCCTTACCATTCATTTGCAATGTGTTTACATATACATTTTCAGCTGAGTTCTTTGGTGCATCAATGGTCAATGTCTTACCATTTTCAAATGTTAAGGTCGCTTTTTTAAATAATGGCGCTCCGAGCACATATTCATCCGTCGCCGGACAAACCGGATAGAATCCCAGCGCTGAAAAGACATACCATGCAGAGGTTTGACCATTATCTTCATCACCACAATAGCCATCAGGTGTAGGCTTATACATTCGGTCTATCACTTGACGTACCCAATATTGTGTTTTCCAAGGTTGGCCAGCATAATTGTACAAATATGGCATATGCTGAATTGGCTGATTACCATGTGCATATTGCCCCATATTCGCAACCTGCATTTCACGTATTTCATGGATAATACCACCATAATAGCTATCGTCGAAATCTGGGGACTGAACAAACACCGAATCCAACATGCCCACAAAAGTCTTTTCCCCTCCCATCAGATCGATAAGCCCCTGAATATCGTGAAATACGCTCCACGAATAATGCCAGCTATTTCCTTCTGTGAATGCGTCACCCCATTTTAATGGATTAAAAGGAGCCTGGAATTTTCCATCTTTATTCTTTCCACGCATAAGATTGGTCGATGGATCAAATAAATTCTTATAGTTCTGTGCACGCTTAGCATACAAATCAATTTCAGCCTTCGGACGGTTCAATGCTTTTGCCAATTGGTAGATCGTGAAATCGTCATAGGCATATTCCAATGTACGTGCTGCATTTTCATTGATTTTAACATCATATGGCACATAACCCAAACTATTGTAATATTCAACGCCTTTTCTTCCAACAGCACTCATTGGTCCTTCGTTATTAGCACCGTGTTGTAAAGCTTCGTATAACTTATTGATATCATAACCGCGCAATCCCTTCATATAAGCATCCGAAACCACCGAAGCGGAGTTATTACCCACCATGATATCGGCATATCCCGGACTGCTCCATTCAGGAAGAAAGCCTCCTTCTAAATAGGCATTGAGAAGACCTTCCTGCATTTCCTTATTAATGGAAGGATACATAAAGTTTAAGAATGGGTACAACGCTCTAAAAGTGTCCCAAAAACCTGTTCCTCCAAATAAATAACCGGGAAGTGTTTTTCCATTATATGGACTGTAATGCACAGCCTTTCCTTGCGCATCAATTTCATATAACTTGTTCGGGAAAAATAAGGTCCGATACATGGTCGAATAAAACGTACGCAACTGATCGATATCATCACCTTCTACTTTAATTTTCCCTAAGGTCGAATTCCAGATCTGACGTCCGTCTTCTTTTATTTGATCAAAAGATTTGTTACCTAACTCATTTAAGTTTAATAAGGCTTGTTCGGCACTGATAAAGGAAGACGCTACCTTCACCTGCACTGGTTTCGTTTTGTCTTTTACCTTAAAGCCCACGATTGCACCAGTGTGATCACCTTTGATCTGAAGTTGCCCATCCTTCTTCTCTTTGCCTTCCCAAGTAGCGACACTTGCAAAAGGTTGATCAAAAACCAAAACAAAATAATTCTTGAAATTAGCTGGCAGTGGACCGCGTGCATATTTCGAAGAATAGCCAATTATCATATTTTTTTTTGGAATAATCTGAACTTCAGATCCCTTTTCATAAGCATCCAAAACAATATAAGCATCGTCTGTTTTATTAAACGAGATCCTAAACATGGCTGCGCGTTCTGTTGGTGTCATCTCTGCAGTCACATCGTGATCCGCTAGATAAACCGAATAATAATACGGTTTTACAATCTCCGCTTTATGCGAAAACCAGCTCGCACGCTCGTCTTGATCAAATACAGGCTTTCCAGTTACAGGCATGATAGAAAAAACACCGTAATCATTCATCCAGGGTGATGGCTGGTGAGTCTGTTTTAATCCACGAATCTTATCAGCGGTATATTGATACTGCCATCCGTCGCCATTTTTTCCTGTTTGTGGTGTCCACATATTCATTCCCCAAGGTCTCGCAATCGAGGGATAGGTGTTACCATTGGACAACTCAAATTTCGATTCGGTACCCATTAACGGGTTAACAAGATCAACAGCGTCTAGCTGCTGCCCTCTAAATTTCTGTGCCAATACAGGTTTTGTGCAAAACAAACCTATCGTTAGTAATGACCCAAAAAAAACACTTAATGATTTCTTCATTATTTAGGATATATTATTTTTCATACTAAAACGTATTAGTAAAGATAGAAAAGATTATTTAATGTAAAGCACCACAATGCATATGTAATAAATTTTAGACAAACAGTGGCTATTAAGCCACCGTTCACCACTACCAGTTCAAATTTTGAATCATATTTTCGTTTTTCAACACTTCATTATTTGGTATTGGGAATAAATAATCTCTCTTCTTAAATACCCGTGTTTCGATTAAGGTTTTTTTGAAAAAATCATCACCATCAACATCCAGATTCAAACCATAAACTGGACCATTATCTGTCGTTTCTGCAATTTTCCAACGTCTCGTATCAAAATAACGCGCATTTTCAAATGCTAATTCCACTCGCCTCTCTTTACGAATAACCTCACGCATAACACTTTGCCCGACAGGAGCAGCAAGACTTCCTTCGCCGTATCCGATAATACCAGCTCGCTTTCGAATAATATTCAGATATTTCAAAATATCCGGATCATTGGGGCTAAACTCATTTAAGGCCTCAATATAATCCAAGTAAATATTGGCTAATCGTAACATCAATGCGCCCCTAGCGTTACCATTCGATGCGACGTTTTTACGTACAGTATAACCCGTCGGTGTTACATCTGAGGTACTTTGTGATCTCCCTGAATTACCACTTTTATTAAATAGAGAAATAACAGCTGTACTACTATTAGCCTGATTCAGCCAATAACTTCCACTATAGGTGATACCGACATAAAACCTTGGTTCACGATTCACATACATATTAAATGTACGCCGCTCGGCAACGTCGTACGGTGCTTTAAAATTACTAAAACCATTGTCCTTGTACCCCTCATCGTCTGCTATAGACAAGCCGTCCTTCGTAAAGTAAGCATCCACCATCGATTGAGTTGCCCCAAGTGCCCCCCCACCCTGCGCTGCTGAAGGGAAACCAACATGCTTGGGAGTACGGTCATATTGGGTGTTATTACCACTGTTAGAACGAGCAAAAATCCATTCTTTATTCCAATCCACGGTCATTACATTACGACAGGATAAATAAGCCGCAAGAAATGGATCACTATTGGACTCCTGATATAAACTGTAATAAGAGGGGACAAATTCGGTAATAAATTCTTGCGCAGCTACCGCTGCATCGTTCCATTTTTGCTTATCTTCGGTAGCACTGAATAAAGCAGTTCCATCCAAATTTTTCACTCCCGCATAGTCGAGATTTCCATTAAACAACGGACTAGCCTTTAACATTAGCGCCTCAACTTTGTAAGCCTTAACCACACCTTTTGTTATCCGACCATACTCACTATTATTTGGTATATATGGAAGATCTTTATAAGCCTCGTCTAGCTCGGTCACGATATAATCCACACATTGATCAAAAGGAGTTCGAGACAACTTTAAATCTGCAATGGGAGCAGTGAAATCTAAAACTTGATCGCCGATAAGTACAACCGGACCATAGCTCCTTATTAAATAAAAATAATATAATGCACGCAACGCTCTTGCTTCTGCCTTATAGGTTGATTTCATCACAGAAGTCACCTCTACAGGATTTGCGTTATCAATTTCCTGCATAAAGTAAGTAGCATTTCGGATCCCTTGATAATAGCTTTTATAGATATCAGCAATTGTACCATCAGTATTACTCCAGACACTTGCAGTCATATTATTTGCATAATTGAAATCCCAGGTATACTTTGCTTCATCAGAAGCAGCAGTCCAAGGTCCTGCATTACCAGTTCCGACAAAACGTTGAGCAAGTTCATTCGGCAAAGTGTTATATATATTTGCAAGAAATTTATCGGTGTTGGCTTTGGATTTGAATATATCGTCAACTGTAATGACATCATCTGGAACTTGGTCCAAATAATTTTTACAACCTGATAAGGAACTTAATGCTAGGCTTCCCATCAGTATCCATTGGAATGTATTTTTGTTGAATTTTATTTTCATGATCTTTTTTTTTCTAACGAAACGATATCAAAATGCATCAATTTCATTAACATCACATCGTTCTATTATGTCTTTAATGAATGCTTTTTATAATTGATTAAAATGTTGCCTGTAAGCCCATTGATATAGTTCGTATATTGGGATAACGTGTTCCATTTCCTGTATTTAACTCTGGATCCCAAAGCTTAAATTTACTCCAGTATAATAAGTTAACACCTTGCAAATAGATGCGCGCATTTTTCATATGCAATTTTTCAAGAAAATCCTTTTTAAAATTGTACCCAAAGTCGAGAGTTTTAAGACGAAGAAAATCCATATCTTTTACCCACCAAGATGATGTTACAGCATTATTCTTATTGGCAGCATTACCATATGCCAAACGAGGATAGAATGGATTTTCCAATGGATTTTCTTCCGTCCATCGATCTTCAGAAATTGCAAAGAGATTACTTCTTTCTGCTCCGGTACTATTATTGAATGGAATAATTCCATCTCCCCCTAATACACGTTCAGCGCCTGAAATTCCTTGAAAAAACGCGCCAAAATAGAATTGTTTATAGCTTACATTAAAGCCAAAACCATACACAGAATTTGGCACGTCGCCATTACCGATACGGGAAATATCATTTGCATCTACTTTCCCATCGCCATTAAGATCTTTATAACGAATATCTCCAATACGTTGAGCTCCTAAGGCAGACTGGTCAGCATGGTTGCTAATATCATCTGCTGACTGAAATAATCCATCTGCTTGATATCCATAGATTGACAAGACATTATTCCCCCTTCTTTCCATATAAGAGTAGGGTTGTCGAGGTTGATCATTTTCAATAATCTTGTCCTTATTATAAGTATATGTTGCTCTTAAATCGACACGCACGTTACCTATTGGGAAAGGAGCCAATTCTAAAGTCCCATCAATTCCTTTGTTTTGAATAATCCCTAAATTATCCCACGGATTGCTATTTAGCCCCACAAAATCTGGTAAAGAAGCTCTTTGTAAGAATACTCCTGTTCTTTTTTCTTTAAATAAATCAACCGTTAGGGATAACTTATTTTGCAATGTTTTCAATTCAATACCCAAGTTCTGCTTATGTGATTCTGCCCATTGAACATTAGTCCCATAATCCGTAATCGCTGTTCCACCATAGCCAACATTATTTGATCCATTGCCAAAAGTATAGCCACTGGCTCCAGTATTAATTAGTGTTAAATACCCAAATCTTCGAGCACCGCCATTACTTCCATCCCCAACTTTACCATCCGAATATCTCAATTTCAAGAAATTAACAGTATTTTTCACTGGCTCAAAGAATTTCTCATTTGACACAACCCAGCCCAAACCAAAGGACGGAAAGAATCCGAATTTCATTCCAGGAGCAAAGTTTTCGGAGCCATTATATCCAAAATTTCCTTCGACAAAATATCGATCTTTATATGAATACGTTACACGCCCTGCCATCCCCATACTCCGATAGGGCAAAGAAGAAGTGACACTGTTAGCAAATGCTTCGACAATCTCACGTTGATTGTATAAGAGCATAGCGGAAACCTGATGATCTTCTGCAATGGTCGTATTATAGTTTAATGACGCTTCAGTGTAGAATTGACGGTTTGAATCATTCGCTTTAGAGAATGCCAAATCATCAGTTCCCTGCGATATACTATTTAAAATAGGTGCACCAGATTCATCATATGGGAACAATCGATTTATTAAATATGTACTACGCGTTCTTGTACGATTGATCGTATGCGAGTTCCAAATATCAAAAGAATACAATGCAGAGAAATTTAATCCTTTTAACCAGAAGCTCAGATCTTGCGAAAGTCGTGCATTTGACATCACCTGATTACTAAAAATATTTTGATAACCTGTTTGAGTAATCTGCGCGTATGGATTAGGTTGAGCACCAGCAGAGCTAACACCTGGGACAAAATTGCCTGGGTACATTGCTGGATATAATACTGGATTCGTTTGCATTACATTTGCAAAGGCATCCTCGGGTTTCACTCCGGGATAATTTAAATTTGAAATATAGCCTTGAACCCCTAACTCAAACTTTGTACTTGGCGTAAAATTCATTGCAACATTCGACGTAAAATTGTAACGTTTAAATCGAGTCGTTGCATCATATTTCTGCAGCTCATCTGTCCTCAATAAACTTGATTCGTCATAATATGCTCCAGATACATAATAGGTAGAAAACTCAGAACCTCCTCTCGCACTGAAATTAGCACGCCGATTGCCGGCCACATCCTTAAATATCTGGTCCATCCAATTCACATTGGGATAGAGATAAGGGTCAGTCCCTAAAATAGTATTATTGATATAATTATTTGAATACTCCTTAGACATACCCGTGGCTAATCTTGCTTCATTTCGCAACATCATATAAGTTACACCATCGGTTAATTCAGGTCTCTTGGTAAAAGATGTAAGTCCCTGATTGTAGTTAAACATTAATGAAGGCTTACCTGTAATACCTTTTTTCGTAGTAATAAGTATTACACCATTGGCACCAGCCACTCCATAGACCGCAGTTGCGGCGGCATCCTTTAGCACTGTAAATGAAGAAATATCTTCAGCGTCAAAGCTATTTATATCACGCCCCTGAACTCCATCAACGACAACTAAAGGTCCTGTAGACCCCGACATACTCGAAATACCACGAATCCAAAGATCAGCACCATCAGAACCTGGTAAACCAGAACGCTGTACGCCTACCAATCCAGAAATTCGTCCTGCCAATACAGTACTTAAATTCGCAACAGGCAACTTTAAGTCCTCTACTTTTACACTAGATTGAGCACCAACAACAGAGATCTTCTTTTGTTGTCCATAACCAATAACGACAACCTCGTTAATACTATTGCTAACTGCTTTTAATACGATATTAAGAGTAATCGCATTATTGATAGCAATTTTATAAGCTTCATATCCTACAAAAGAGATATTTAATGAATCGCCTCTACTGGCATATAACTCAAATTGCCCAACATCGTTTGTAACGGTTGAATTATTCGTATTCTGATTATTAATTGTTACCCCCGATAAATTAGTATTCATCTCATCTCGTACCACTCCTTTAATCAGCACCTGACCATTTTGTTGCCCTATGGCCTTTTCTATAAAGAGGCAAAGGCACAGCAATATCGTGAATGCTCCAAATTGAAATATTTTCTTCATTATTTTTAGATTATTGGTTCGAATTTTTTTGTGGATCAGATATTAACCGCCATTCAGCCATTTGAAATAGCCCTGTACCACCATAAATAGCCTTGATTTGAAGCCTATAGTATTTATACTTGGTGACATTATCCACTTCAAAGCGTACCTGTTGATTTCGTGTATCAAACTTGTAACCTGTCTTAGAGTCAATCGTAGTCCATGATGCTCGGTCATTTGAACCTACAAGCTCCCAATCTTTTGGATCGCGATCTTGAGCATCATTAGCCGAGGCAACGATATAGGCTGTCGCAGCTATCCCCCCAGGAAAAGCCAACTCAATGTAAAGATCATTTTGATAGGGGTTTATAAGAAATTTGGTTCCATAGTCGTTATCAACAACTTTTAGGGATCCTTCTCCCGCGGTTTTTCCACCGCTATTTTCTCGATTGACAGACAATTCTCCATAGACTGTAATATCCATCTCGGGCTCTTCCTCCGTAGGGAGGAGATCATATTGTCTTACCTCTGACTTATCACAGGCATTAAACAACAGTAACATGCCAATTAGGGGCACGAACTGTTTAAATTGGGTTAGTTTTTTCATAAAAGGTCTTTTATTTCACCAACTAAAACGAATTAGTCCGATGAAGATAAAAAAGACTTAAAAAAAAACTTGTTAATCAATTGTTAACGACAAAAAATAAATTAGTCATTCCTATGCTTACGAATGATAAAGCCTACTTTATAAACAGTTTCGATTCGCACTTTTTCGGATTTTATTAAAATTTTTCTAATTTTTGAGATAAACACATCCAAACTTCGTCCCATAAAGTAATCATTTTCCCCCCAAAGTGCATTCAAGATTTCTTCCCGTGATAAAATCCGCTCCGTATTTTCCAAAAGAAACTTCCAAACCTCAAATTCTCTACCAGTTAGCCTTTGCAAAATTTGATTTCCGACTTTCAATTCCATCGTATCACTTTGGAGTGAAACATCTCCAATTTCTAATACAGCGACCTTACGTGGCAGGCCTCTTGCTAGAATATTATTCAGCCGCCAAACAAGCTCCTCTGTATCAAACGGTTTTACTATATAATCCTCAGCTCCAAGCTTCAACCCCTTAATGCAACTTTCTTTAGAATTCCTAGCTGTCAAAAATAAAAACCGTAGATCTTTATTCAATAATTTCAATTGACGTACCACTTCAAAACCGTTGGTTGAAGGTAATTGAATATCAACAATCAAAAGATCAAAATAAGAATGTTTACAGATCTTTAGTGCATCAGTACCATCGCCAACCCAATTGACCTCGAAACCGCTTCTATTCAATAATAGTTCCAATTCTAGCCCCAAATCGGGATCGTCTTCAATTAATAATATTTTTCCTTCCATTATTTTACTACGGGTATTATAACATCAAACTGTGCACCTTCTCCACTTAAATCTGTTAACATCAACCGCCAACCATGCACTTCAATGATTTTACCAACAAGATATAATCCGAGCCCCAATCCTTCTATGTTAAAACTTCTTTCGCCACGTTCAAATTTTCTAAAAATACGACTACTTTCTAACTTTTGAATACCAATCCCATTATCGACAATTGAAATAATAATTTGTTCAAGATCACTGTAACTTACAGAAAGTTCAACTAATTTCGAATCACTGATATTATGTTTTAACCCATTTTCCACTAAATTGGTTAAAAGTGTTGTTAGCATAAAGGAATCATAACGACACTCCGCATCTGAAATACCCTCTTCAAATTTCAATGAAATTTTTGCCTGACTTTTCCATTTAATCTGTAAGTCTAAGACTATGTCATGAATATCTGAAAGGATAAAATGAGATTGTAATTTGGCCGACTCAGGCGAAAAAGCTGATACTTCAATTGCTTGATTAACCAATCTATCTAAGCGTTGAACCTGCCTATTAATAACTTCAATACTACGATAATTTTCTAATGCAAATCTTTCCAATAAATCGGCTTTCATATTTTTAATAGAAACACCTATTGTCGTTAGAGGAGTTTTAAACTCATGTGTAATACTATTGAAAAAATCACCGGAAATTTCATTCAACTTTTTTTGCTTTATCCAATTATGCCAAGTAACTGCAAATATGATAATTATAACAAGAATACTAATAATAGCAAGTGACAACACAGGTAACATATTAAAAAGTATACCCTTTACATAATTATATTTTTGTATATAGAACTTAAAGCCAACTAAAGCCGAATTTGGATTTGGAGCTGTTACAGTAAGACCCGAAACTACATTTTTCTTACCAATTGCCTCTATTTTACCTCCAATAATCCCATCTACTTTATCTGCGAAATTAAGAACCTCATAATAATGAATGCCATCAAAAGTTATTGATAATCGTTCTATACATAATGCATATTCGTATTCTGCCACATTGAGACCTTGCTTTTTAAGCAAATCGTCCAACAAACTATCAAATGTAGCTCTCTTCCTCAATGTTTCTAATAATTCTCGTTCAACTTCCTTTAATGCTCTGGTAAACTTAAGAGGATTTTGGTGTATCTCATTTAGAATAGCATATTTAGACTTCAGGATAGAATCAATTATATGCTTACCACCAGGAAAAATCAAATCATTTACGATCGATTTTTCGTAACTACTCTTTAATTCTTCCTTTTCCTTTTTCAAAAAGCCCAATTGTTCAATTTCATATACATTGTAGATCAAACGTATCTGCAGTGCAATTAAAACAATAAACCCGATTACCGCCAACCACTGAATAATTCTAATTTGATCGGACTTATTCTCAAATAGAAACTTACATGCTATTCTTTTCACTATATTTAGATTAGTTTACTCATATTATTCAACGCGTCGACATTACATTAACGTATCACCAATTTTGATTTAATCATATATTTTTTTGCAGTGGAAACACCTTGTTCTATCTCTTTCAATAATACTTTCACACAAGTTTTAGCCAATGGTTCCAATGGTTGCTGAATACAGGAAATTTTAGGATTCAAGATATCAAATAATTCATGGTCATCAAAAGAAAACATCGGAAAATTATAGCTATTCTCAGGTGCCGACCGTAATACCTTCAATCCGAGAATACAAAGATAATTTGTGGTAAAAAATAGACCATCTAAGCCTATCTGCTTAGCTGCCCAATTTTTCAACATACGTGAACCTTTCTGCTTCAGGTGCTGATAAGGTAATTGCAGTATGCGAGATTCCATTCCGTATGTGTCACAAAACTCCAAATAAGCACGCTTACGCGCCAGCATTTGTGGCTGATCTGAATCAATCGTTACCAAGCCAAAATTTCGACAACCAATAGATTTCAAATGATCGCAGGCATTTTTCCCACTATCCTCGTTGTTTATATGTACATAATGGGTTTCTACTCTTGGCGAATTTCTATCAAAAACTACTAATGGAACTCGATAGTCCAATATTTTTCGTAGATGCTCATCCAGATCTACTGTGGGGGCCAAAATAATCCCCTCCACTTTTTTTTCCAACATCGAATCGATGATATCGCGTGCATTTTGCGAATCTCCAAGCGTACTACTGTAGAGGACGTGATAATTTTTCTTTCGGAACAATTCCTCTACATACAAAGCAAATGGACCAAAAAAAGAATCCCCAATATTCTCTACAATTAGACCAATAGTATTTGACCGTCCCGTTGCTAAACTCTTAGCGAGTGCATTGGGTTTATAGCCGACTTTTTCAACGTATGCAAGTACGCGGCTTTCCAATTCCTTGCTAATGCGTGCTCGCTCGGCTTTGTGATTGATGACTAACGAAACAGTTGATTTAGACACATTGAGTTCCTGTGCTATTTCTTTAATTGATTTGGCCATAAGAGCATTTTCATAAAATTAGGGTGAAATTAGAAAATAAATATGAACATATCGGAGATTACAATTGATAGCACACACTAAATTATTACACAATCGTATGCGCGAGAGTCAAAAAAGGCTTAGATTGACAATGAAGACTGTTTAACTAATACTTTTATGCCTCGATAAATAACGACCGATATGGCCTAAAAGGTATTTTTGCTTAGATTTAAACTTCATTTTTCATGAATAGCAAATGTCTATTACAAATAGATGTATAAAAAAGGAATACAAACCATTATTGATAACCATCAGAATTTCTTAAAAGATTAAGATGACCATTATCTAAATTAGTGGCCTATCCTAACCAACAAAGAGATTTGATTTGACGAATGAACTAGATGCAAATGAAAACACCTTTTATGTTATCTTTTCTGATGATGTTAACAGCCATGGCCGTAGCGCAAGAGAAAGACAAAAGACCCAATATCATACTTATTATGGCGGATGATCTTGGTTATGGAGACCTTGGGGTATATGGTCAGCAAAAAATTGAAACGAGGCATATTGATTCATTGGCTGCCAAGGGAATGAAATTTGATAACTTCTACGCTGGTACATCTGTATGCGCTCCGTCGCGGTCATCGTTAATGACAGGACAGCACACCGGCCATACCTATATACGCGGTAACAAAGAAATTGAGCCCGAAGGACAACAGCCGCTAGCAGACTCTGTACAAACTTTTGCTATGCTCCTCCAACAAGCTGGATATACAACCGGTGCGTTTGGCAAATGGGGACTTGGCATGGTCCATACAACAGGTGCTCCTGATCAAAAAGGATTCGATGAATTCTATGGCTATAACTGCCAACGTCAATCCCATCGCTACTACCCAACTCACCTCTGGCATAATAACGAAAGGATAGAACTCCACGGCAATGGTTTAATGGCCCAAGGACAGTATGCTCCAGCATTAATTCAAGAAAAGACCTTGAAATTTATTGATGAAAATAAAGAAAAACCTTTTTTCCTTTATGTATCTACAGTTCTTCCTCACGCCGAATTATCGGGTCCGGATGACAAATATTATCAGTTATATGCAGACAGGTTTGATGAAAAACCACATAAAGGCAATGACTATGGACCGCAAGCTACGGTTACTGGCTACGCTTCGGTAAAAAAACATCATGCCATGTATGCGAGTATGGTAAGCCGTATGGATGCTTATGTCGGTCAAATTGTTGATCGGTTACGCGAAAACAAGCTATTGGATAATACAATTATCATTTTTACAAGCGACAACGGATCGCACAAAGAAGGCGGAGCCGATCCCAATTTTTTCAATAGCTCTGGCGGGTTACGCGGCAACAAACGCGACCTCTATGAAGGTGGCATCAAGACCCCTTTCATTGTTTATTGGCATGATAAAGTTGCGGAAGGAAAAACCTCAAACTACCTGGGCGCTTTTTGGGATATTATGCCTACGATAGTCGAGCTTGCCGGGACAAAAAAACCGCATTATACAGACGGAATTTCATTTTTACCAACGCTGCTAGGTAAAAACAAGCAACAAAAACAGCACCAATACCTGTACTGGGAATTTCATGAAGATGGGGGTCGTCAAGCCCTGCGCCAAGGAGATTGGAAACTTATCTTACAAAAAGTGACAAGTAGCCAACCTACAGCCGAACTATATAATCTCAAACAAGATCCAAAAGAACAACACAATATTGCCCAGGAAAACCCAAAGAAAGTAAAAGAATTACGTCAGCTGATTGAAAAAGCGCATGTCGAAAGTGATATTTTCCCATTAACAAGTGTAAATATGCACATAAAATAAGGTTTGGGGAGTAGCAAACTGAGCGTTATTTTCCCCAAAAAACATTAAAATTCCTGAAAGTATAGCAGCAGGAAAAAGATACCAAGAAATAGAAATGATTGACTTCCTATACAGGCACAAAAAAAGATCCTAGCCCACTGTAGAACTAGGATCGTATAGATAAAGAAGTACCGCCAACAGATACCATTTATCAATGAATCGTTAGCTTATTATCCCAACTGAGGGTCAGTTTTCGAATGATTACCCGTTTCCACACGCCCCGCAAACTGGCGTACAAATTTGGTTCCCTCCACGTGCAAAGTAACATCATACCAGCCATGGGTTTTATGAGATTCCACAATCCACTTCGTAGATTTCCCTGCCGCAAGTACAATAGATTTCTTCCAGGTGCTGTAAGCATTATCTTCTACATGTACACGCATTGATTTTCCCCCTTTGTTATGGGCCTCCAGTACAAGATTACCCGTCAAAAGACCTTTCTTCCCGATTTCATAGGTCGCTCCAACAGATAAGGGTTCCTCCTGTCCTTTAAATCCGCGCATAAAACCATTAGGTCCGTACACAGTCAAATCGTAAAGGTGATCTTTAAAGTCCGCCAAGTTCCAGTCAAAGCTTAGTTCCTGACCAGCGACAACTGCAAATGGCCAAAATTTCACTCCGTCTTTATAACTCGGGCCACTATAGACATTAAATGGGCTATTTAACGATTTACTACCAAATACCTTATTGCCAACTTCTAGTGTCAGATGAATCTGATTGTGTTCCTTAGCAAAAGAGTCTTTTACATAAAGCTCGTAAGCCAACGCGCTGGAGTTTTTTTGGCCTTTCTCCTGTCTTGCCAGTAAAGTGGAACGACCTTTAGACCGCAATCCTGCGGCATCCTCTTTCGACCAAACATGAAAATTATTAGGTAGTGGTTTCGATTTCGCTTGATCAATCGCATAAATCTGCTGATTCCGATCAAGGAAAGGCAAATCAACAGCATTCGCTCCCTCAGCTTTCCGAAATATCGATGTCAAATCACCTGTAATGGCCCGGCGCCAAGAGCTGATATTCTCCTCTTTCACCTGCTTGCCCAACTTTTTCTCAAAGAAATGCTCCATAAACTGAATCGTCGATGTGATATCGCAAATCTCCGAATTGACCCAACCGCCTTTTGACCAAGGTGACGCCACAATCAAAGGTACGCGGTAACCGAGCCCCACTGGGCCTTCCGTTGCATTATCTTTTTCTTCACCGTCGGCAAGCTCCTGTGCTAAACTCACATATTCACCGCTATAATCCAATTCCGGAGAGGTCTTTCCTGAATGGCTATCTACGGGATTAGGTGCTACAAAAGGAGGAATATGGTCAAAATAACCATCATTCTCATCATAGTTCAGAATAAAAATGGTTTTCTTCCAGACTTCTGGATTCTCTGTCAGAATATTCAAAAGCTCCGATACATACCAAGCTCCATACATAGGGGCGCTCGGGTGATCTGAGAAGCTTTGTGGTGCTACAAGCCACGACACAGCAGGTAACTTCCCAGATTTCACATCATGTCTAAATTGGTGTAAAACATCTCCCTTAGGAACAATAATCTTTTCACCTTCATGTGTCACTACGCTTGTCTCACGATAGAAAGAATCACTCTCATTCGTTTGAAAAGCGCGTTCATGCAAGGCACGCTGTTCTTTAGGAAGCTGCTGAAAAGCATGATCCGTAAGACGTGCCAAATGTTTTTGATAGCTATTCAGCTGCTCCTGCTTCTGCTTGAGTTTATTCTGTGTTTTCTGGACACTCTCAGAGCTATTATTCGCTAATGCTTTTTCAAGTTCCTGAATCTCCGCTGGTAATTCTGCCACACGTTTACGCATAAAATCAAGATGGCTTTTCTTGAATTCAATATGATATTGTGCAAACCATTCCAAATTGTTGTCTGTAAAATTTCCCAACAGATCCTCACCGTTTAAGCCACTTTCTATGCTGACTTCATTTTGGTAGACTTTCCAGGAGATCCCTGCTTCTTCCAAGCGCTCAGGAAAAGTCTTCCAATGTGCCCAACGGTTAAAATAGATATCTGAATTCCGCACCAATGGCTTCGCCCCTTTATGTGGCACACAGGTTCCCGTCCAAAAGAAATGCCTATTGGTGGTTGTACCTGTAATAGACGAACAGAAGTGCTGGTCACAGATTGTAAAGGCATCAGCTAATGCATAATAAAAAGGGATATCCTCCCGTGTATAATAACCCATTGTCAACGGAATCTCTCTCAAGACCTTTCCTCCTGGTCTTTTCGCTTCAATCCAGTTATCGTGCTTTCCCTGATTACGGGCTGCCATTTGGTTTTCCCAGGAATGTGGTAAATTTCCGGTCCAGGCAGCATTTGAGTTTTTGATATCCAGTCGGAACGGCGAATAAGTCTTACCTGCAGCCGACGACTGCAACCATACCGGATTACCATTAGGTAATTTAATCGCCCGTGGGTCATTGAATCCCCGAACCCCACGAAGTGTTCCAAAACTATGATCAAAAGAACGATTCTCTTGCATTAATAATACAATATGTTCTGCATCTAAAAAGGTACTTCCTGTTATAGGTTCAATCGCCAATGCACGCTGTATGGCATCTGGCATAGCACTCTGTAAGCCAAAAACACCAGCTAACAAGGAAGCCTTCTTGATAAAATCTCTTCTGCTATCCATAAATAAATTTGTTATCTCTCTACTAAATTCAATGGTCTGAGGCGAATATATCCATTCGCTGTCGTTTTTAATGTAACGTTTTTAACAAAAATCCCCGCAAACGATTGATCTCATCTGCGGGGATTGTTTTTTTTCGAAGGACTTATTTCAAAAGCCACATCAATTGGTTGGTCTCATCATTGCCTTTATATTGGCGTTGCATTGCCTCGTCCAAATTTGCAGAATTATAATTGTACTCTAATGATGGGTAACGCCACCGCATCGGTATTTTATCCGGTGCGACTGAATTCAAACTTGAAGTTGGATTGATTTTCCATTTAGGATAGCCCGTTCTTCTGTAATCATAATATGGAGTCATACGTCCCTGCAAGTAACTGGCTAAATATTTTTGTGTCATAATAGCCTCCAGTTGTGCTTCGAGTACGACCGGAAATTGATTTCCATAAGTTGTTACTGCTGTATTGATGTAGTTGGCATCCAATGGCATATTATGAGTATATTGAGCCGTATTCGGCGTATTATCCGCTATAAATTTCATTGCGGCTTCAATTCCTTTCTTATACCAATTAACGGAAGATTCCGCAACCCAGCCCCGTGCGGCAGCTTCAGCTATCACAAAACATAGATGTGCATAACTGTATTGTTGTGTTGGTTCACCACTAACTAGTTCCGTATAACGGTCATTCAATTTAGAATAATCATTTTTCTTCTTTAACTCAGCAATTTCACTAAAGGAAAGAGAAGGATCTGTCCCTATGTAAGCGCTAAAATCATTAGATTGTTTGCCGTTTGTGATCTGTAATGCGGAAGGATTCGCATAATAAAACAATCTTCTATCTTGATATTGTTTCAATCGGTCAATAACCTCTGTCGAAACAATAGGATAAATAACAAAGCTATTACTAATCTTATAAAAAGGATAAGTTTGGATGGCTTTGTCCTCATGAACGACTTGAAAATTATCTGCATTACTACCAAAGATCGGTTTACTGGTCAAGATTGATTTAAAACGATCTTTTATCTTCAGATCGGCATCACTTTCTTTTTTGCTTAATTGAATAAGAACATTTAATGCAAAGCTGTTTACCAATTTGCGCCATTTCGTGACATCTCCAGCGAACAATGGATCACCATCAAATTTTTCACCTTCCGAAAAGAGCTTATCTGCAAGCTCCAACTCGTTCAAAATACCCAGAAAAACATCTTTTTGAGTATCATATTTAGGGAAATAAACCTTATCCGTTTCCCCTTTTAATGCATCTTTATAGGGAATATCTCCAACACTCATTGTCCCCTCGTAAAACTTCATGGCACGAGCAAAATACATCAGACCATTATACGAGTTCTTGAGTTTTTCACTTGTTGCAAACTCTCCCATAAAATGAGCATCGTTGATCGAGGTCATCGAGATATCCCATTCGCCGAGGCTATTGTATTGATACCCCTCTGTTAATTCTGTCCAAGCAATCTCTTTGGTAAGCATATAAGGCTGCATAAAACCTTTAGTTGAGGACTGGCGTGCCAAATTTAATATTATACGAGTAGCCAACATGGAAGGTTTAACAACCGATGGTGTCTCAGGATTGGTATTGATCTCATCAAATTTGGAACAACTTGTCGACATCACCAAAGTACCAAGGGTGATATACGTCAATAATCTTTTCATGTTCATATTTGTCATGTAATTTTTAAAAAGTAAGGTTAATATTGAAACCAATGTAACGCATCGATGGTGAACTTAAATCTTCAGAACCAACATCTGGATCTGAGAAACGGAACTCTTTGGTCCACAACAATAAATTTTGCCCAGTCACACCGACACTGGCGCGTTTCGCTTTAAACTTCGAAGCGATCTTATCGGGCATTCGGTAACTAAGCGACAATTCACGAAGTTTAATGAATGTTTCGTCCCAATAATTCCATCGGCCTGAATAGGCTCGTTTGTAATACCCCTCATATGAAACCACTTTATCATTTGGAGCAAATACACGCGTATCCTCTGTAATCTGACCGTATTTATCATAGGTCACACTACCGGAAACAATTTTCACACCCGGAGCGATAAAGGTTTTATTGCCATTAACCACTTCCTCATAACGGTATGGTGTATCTGAATCAGGATGAGAACCTGTCTGCCATAAACGACCATTCATTGTTGAGTAGGACATCCCTTTAATTCGACCATCTAGGCTAAAACCAAATGAGAAGTCTCTATAACGAAACTGATTTGAAAAACCCCAAAACCATTTTGGCGCAGTATATCCTATTAATTGATTGGCATACTGAGCTGAAATTGGCATCCCAGAACTATTTAGTATCATCTGTCCATCCGGAGAACGCTCCCAGTCCTTATATTCGATATAATCGGCCCGCAATCCTTCCTTAACATATAATGCATCTTTTGAATATTGAGGATCCAACTTGTGGAAATAGCGCATGTTCTGAGAAAGGTTCATCGTAATATCCCACTGGAAATTTTCACGCTTAATCGGTGTACCTCCCAATGTGATTTCATGCCCTTTAGTCATCTCCTCCTCCTTTGTATTGATCAAACGCTCCTCAAATCCGGTAGTTTTTGAAATCTTAGCTTTGACAATCTGATTGTGTAATAAGCGATAGTAGCGGGTATAATTACCATACAACCGATTGTTCAATACCGCGAAATCAAACCCGAACTCCGTCAAATCACGTTGCGTAGGTGAAATCGAATAGTCTTTGATAATATTCGGATAGGAGGCTGTTGGCAGGCCATTCCAAACATTGCTTGTTACCGTAAAAGTTGAATTTATCTCATATGGATTCAGTACAGATTTTGTAATAGCCCAAGATCCCCGTACTTTGAACATGTCCAACCAGAGAGGCTTTGATGGAAGTAGGTCCGTAACAACAACACTTCCTGAAATTGAAGGATAAAAATAAGAGCGATGATCCTTCGTTAACGTTGATACCCAATCATTACGTCCAGTAGCTTCCAAAAAGATCGCATTTCGCCAAGACAAAGAAATACGTCCATAAAGGCCATTCCGCATTTCTTTAACACGGGACTCAACCGCTTTTGCCGGATCGATTGAATTCCGTAATGAATAAAATCCTGGAATCGACAAACCGTTAACTGTATTCGCGATCAAATTATTATCCTTGCTGTAGAAAATAGACCCCCCTAATAATCCATCAACTCCCCAATCGCCAAAATTTTTCTTGGCAGTAAAAATCGCATCATTCGTCGTCGCAAAGCCATCATAATCGGCTTTCATATACTTCCCTTTACTATCAAATCCACCAAAATCTTCAAATCCACCCCGTGTTCCATATATTCCGATCGGATTTTGCTGAGTCCTTGACTTGCCATAATAATCATAACCAGATCGCACCATGAATTTCGCCCAATCGTTAACCTTATAATTCAAGGTAACAGCAGCATTCACCTTATTGACTAATTCGGGAGTAGTTTTTTCGTGCGCGATCAAGTATGGATTGTCATACCATCCTTTATACATCCAATTTTGAGACTGGTCTTTCACCAGCCAATAGTCTTTGTAATCTTTCAAATTATATTCAGGGCCGGTCCACACTAAGATATTATAGATGTATCCTTGATCATTATAGCCAGAACCAAAATTATTAGAGGAAGAACTTCGGTTATACCCAAGCCTAGTTTCCAAGTCAAATTTCTCACTGATCTTGGTTGTTCCTGTCACCGAAATATTTGTCAGGTTCAACTTTTGATTGGGATACTGTCCTTTATTATAAATATGATTAATGGATGTTCTTATGCTTCCATGGTCCCCTTGATTCGTAAAGCTGACTGTATTGTTGGTGATGAAGCCTGGTTCCAAAAAGTTTTTAAAATTGTCCTTACCCTTTGACGTAAGCTCACTTACTTCATACTGTTTGCTAATTGGATTCCATTGTTCGGCAGTTCGGCCAATATCCAACTTATCCCCCCAGACATAATCATCATTGTTAAATTTTCCGGACTCGCCTGAAGAATAGCTATGCTGTACCTCAGGCAACGCAAGATAGCCTGAAAAGAACATATTATTGGTATTCACCGTAATCTCTGTTCCTTTCTCTGCTAGACCTTTTTTGGTCGTGATCATGATTGCTCCTCCTTGTCCCTTACTTCCATAAAGGGCGGTAGCGGTAGCTCCTTTCAAGACCGTCATATCCTGGATATTGTCGACAGGGACATCCCTTAGGTCCATATTTTCGTAAGCCACGCCATCAATGACCAAAATAGGGGTCAGTCCACGTACTTCGATTTGTGGTGTTTTGTTAAATTCTGTACTATTCATAACACGTACACCGGAAATACGTCCAGTCAAAGTCGTTCCGACATCTACTCCTTTCACACGAGTCAAATCTTCTCCCTTCACACTTTGAGTTGAATACCCCAAAGCCCTTTGCTCTCTTTTTATTCCCAACGCTGTAACAACAACCTCTTCCAATGCTTCGGAAGATTTTGCTAGTTTAATAGTCCCTGCTTGTGTCGACAAAATTTCAACACTTTCATACCCTATATAGGAAATCTGGAGGATCGCATCGTCAGCAGTATCTGGCAGTTTGAAGACACCGCTTCCGTCGGTAGTTACAGCAATGGCAGTCCCTTTAACTCGTACGGTCACACCAGCGATAGGCTGTCCTGTTTCTTGATCGACAACCTTTCCTCGGATCTCTTTGGCGGCGTTAGAAACTGGCTTGTCGTTTTTCACCTTAGTATCGTTGCCAGTTTTTCTCGATATCACATAGAGCTTCTCATCAATTTTTTTGACCTCAAGATTTCCGTCTGAAATTGTCTGGATAAATTGAACAATTTGCTCCTTTTTCAATTTATCAAGGTCAGCGGCTTCATTGATCTTTTGGTTCGAGATCGAAGCGTCATAACCAAATTTGACATTGAATTTCTGTTCCATTCGCGTGAGGATTTTCCCGATTCCTTCACTGGTAGAAAATTGTGAGGCCATGGTCTGAAGTGCGAGCGACTGAAAGAGCAGCGCACTTCCCATAAGTTTTAAATAGTAATTGGTTCTTTTCATAAATTACTTTTTATGGATAATTGTTTGATTAAATGCAGTATTAAGCATCTTGAGAGATTTTTCCAAATCGCTAGCCGGTAGATAACCGGTATAGCTTTCAGTCCGGAAAGAATCGATTAATTCGAGATGACTGTCAGGATAAAGATTATTTAGATCGGCTACGATCTGTGTGAGTGGAACTTGATTAAATGACAAAAGATCACTTTTCCAGTTCGATGCAGTGCTCGTATCCGCTTTGGATACATCAAATTGCTTGTGTTGCTTATCATAGGCGACTTTCTCACCGGGACTAACAACAGAATATTGTCCAGCACGTGAGACCCGTACTTTACCATGATTCAACACCAGGCTGCTACGTCCTTCAGAACAATTTAAATTAAATGCTGTACCCAATACACGTACATCAAAGTCGCCAGAACTGGCAATAACAAAAGGTTGCTCCGGGTTCCTCGCTACCTCAAAAAATGCTTCCCCAGAAAGCTTTATCCGACGTAAACTGTCTGTATCGAAATCTGACAACAATTCAATCTCTGCCCCTTGTCGAAGAGAAACATGTGTACCATCTGGCAATATAAGGCGCTTAACAAATTTTGTCGGATTGGAATAATAAACAATTTCAGAAGCTGTCGTCCCATGTTGTTCCTTAAATTTAAATTGGAATAGGCAGGCGAGACCGATCAACAGTAAACAGGCGGCGGCAGAAATGACAGACCAACGCCTTTTCCAAATAGGTATTACTGGCTGAGTCAACGAGGTCCCTGTAATCGTAAAGAAGATATCCTCGGAAGTTGTTTTGTTCAGTTCACAATCGCGATCGTCCAACGCAACGACTTCCTCCACATCTGGAAGTTCATCCCTGTCACAAGATGTCAGTAAATCAAGAAATATGGCGTTTTCCTCGGGACTAAGTTCTCCCTTAAGGAATTTTTTATATAAAGCAGCTATTTTGGAATTCATCATCTATGCCCATCTTTAAATACATATACGTAACTAGATGACCGAAAGACGATGCGGCTCTAAAAAATATTTAAAAAAATCAATAGGGCTATTGAAATCTCAAAATGATCAATAATATATTGCCGAACGAACTTATTGCCTTTGACCAATTGATCACGGACGGTATTAACGGAAATCCCAAGCCTATCTGCAATTTCCTGATTATCCAAAAACTCTTCTTTACTCAAAAGAAAAATTTCGAGTCGCGCTTTTGGGAGTTTTGAAATAGCCTCACGATAAACTCGCTCCAAATCTTTAAACCGAATAGCTTCCTCATTCGAATTGTCTACCAATTTGGTCTGATCGATATCTGAAGCTTGAAATTGGAATCTGATCTTTTGTTTCCGAAATTCGTCAAATACAAGGTTTCGGGCAATCGTATAGAGGTAAGACTGCGGATTTTTATTCCCGTCTAATTCCGCCCATTTTTTCCAAATTCGGGAGAATGTTTCCTGGACTAAATCCGCAGCAGCTGGTTCTTCTTTCAGATGTAAATAAGCATATTTATAGACTTTGTCCTTATACAACAAAAAGAAGGTTTTAAAATCCAGGGCATTATTATTTTCAATAGGCATTCTTCATCACATATAATTGATCCTACAAGTTTAGTGAGAATTTTTTAAAATATGCCCATGAAATGCGTAGGATGTGCGGCATGTAAGCTCAAGCTCAACAAGTGATAACAATTTAGTTATAATCAATTTATATTAAATTAACACATATGCATGGATGGGGTATTCGATCAACAAAATAATGGCCAGGAGACCACGCAATCTTCTATAGCAAAGAATAACCTGACTTAAATACATAAAAAAATTCCATGACATGTATGCCATGGAATTTTTATTTATTTCTATTGATTACAATACTGCTTACTATTTTAATAACGGAAATGGCCCCAAGAAGTAAGTTCCTCGTTTATAAAAACGGAGAAAGAAATCAAGTACCGCATCGTCCACTGGAAAGAAGAACTGTTTATCTACCTCCGCCTTAAATAGATTAACATAGTACTTCGGCAACTCGCTTGGGAAAAAATCTTCAACCAAAAGATTCAAAAAATACCGTGCATAAGGTACCTCACTTTGATCATCTTTCTCTACAAAGTTGTTATTCTTTAATGGAAAAAATTCCGCTATACCGCCAAAAACTTCTAAACCCGTTTTTGGATTAAAGAATACCGTAACTTGGGCATCTTCCGTAAGATCCAAATTTGATTCTGGAAGTGGAGATTCTTCTTTGCTCGGATATTTTTGTTGATACTTCTTAAAGAAATCTGTTGCAAATTCCTTCACTTCTTTTCCTTCCATAAACGCAACAGCCGCCTTATGCTCTGACTGGAACAATTTTCCCATATCTTTCAGCTGCTTTTCCGTTTTCTTCAAGCTCTTATCCTTACCATTCAAGGCCTCAATGCGATAAGTCATCTCATACTGCTCCGGTAAATCAAAATTTACCTCGTCGGTATTCACAACGGTCATGATTCCAGAGAGATTCCAAGCATCTTTCCATGGCACAATTTCCATATAGAAAGATAAGGTTTCCGTAGGTTCAACAAATTGCTGTATAGAGTCCTTAAAGATTTTAAATGCTGTCTTTGTACCGATATGTTTTACATGCACATAAAGCTCGTCCGCTTTTACATATTCAAAAAAACTATTAATACGATTACCTAAAGTTTTGACAATACCATATAGCGCATGTTCTTTGCCAACCACCTCAGCTACAAATTCAGATGCCTTCAATGCAAACAGATGCAGTCTGTAATTATTGAAATGGTTATCTCGAACGCGATAGATCATCTGTTGTAACTGATTCTGATCGTGCTGATATCGCCCTATCTCCGCAACTTGCATCAAATGATTGAGATTGGTGTTATATTCACCCGCTGTCAGGTAATTTGTGGCAACAAGCTTTTCAATAAAATTACGGACTTCAAAATAGTTCGCCCCTTCGTTCAAAACATATTCTAGTTTTAACTTTTCATTTTCAGGAGCAACTTCATAATGTTCTTCCAAGATCGAATAAGCCAAATCTGTAACCAATTGGATCAAACGACCACGGGGATCAATAAATAAATGTGGATTACGTTCACTGAAAAATAACCAGGTCAATACAGCAATATCTTCACTATTAATATCCTCAGCATAATAATCCGTTAGGTCATTATCATTATAAAAAGGCAAAAGTTGATTGTATAGTTCTGTATGGATCGTTCTAAAAGCAGCAAAAATTCCTGTTTTCGCAATAACGTCCTCTAAGTAACACGTTAGATAGATACTCAATGTCTTTAAAGCATCGGTATGGATGAGATCATTTGTCTCTTGCTCCTCAAACCATAGTGTAGATAAACTATCATTGATTTCATTTGCAACGCGTAAGTAATAACTATCTATTTCGTTTGTTTTTTGATAAGTATGGTGTGCTATCCAGTCTTGAATAAAAATTCTGTTTCCTCTCATATGAAAAATGCTAAAACCAAAAGTAGCCAAATTTTCGAAATATCCATACGGGCAAAACACAAACGCGGACGAAAATAATATCCATGAGTTAAAGCAACCGCAAACAGCAAATAACACCCAAGAATCCCTCGTGAAATTCTAAAATACGTCCTTACTGCAAAGCAGACTAACTGGACTAAAAGCAGGCGGTATCCGCCAGGAAAGATAAAATTGTCACAAAAAAGAGATACCTAAAAAAGTATCTCTTTTTCCAATGAATATATTTTGATGTTAGCCAGTAGCAATTACATTCTTACTACTTCCCAAATGGTCTTGCAATGTCGGATTCAATATGGTACATGTTTTGAGTAAATCACGTACAGGATATTTAGCCACCACATCTTCCAAAGCGGCCAAATGGCGTTCATGATGTGCGTCTGACCCCACAAAATCATACATCCCAGATTTAATCATCGTCAAAGCTGCCGATTTCACCTCAACACCATAATACCGACTGATAGACAACAAGTTTAGCTGCAACATGCAACCGGCATCCTTAATCTGTTTATACATATTAAAGTTATAATGGTAATAATTATAACGTTCTGGATGCGCTAAAATAGGTTGATAACCGAGATTTTGTATATCCAATATCGTTTGAAATAGCGCTTTGGATTCTTGTAAATAGGACATCTCTATAAGCACATAACCACCGGGCATAACACAGAGTTCATTTGATCCGATGAGATTCACGATCCCGTCATCAATCATATGTTCAGCTGCAGCATGAATTTCCGGCATATTAGGCATCCCAGCCATACCAGCTAGTAATTTGTCCTTAGCAGCATCAATCGTACGAATCGAATTTGGATGTACACCATCCATAATATGTGGTGTACAGATAAATTTCTCGAAGCCCATTCGGCCAAGCCCTTTCAACAATACTAATGATTGTTCAATTGATTGACTTCCATCATCTATTCCAGGAAGGATATGGTTATGCATATCCACCTCCAAGAAGGCCAATTTACCGACAACCTTTACTTTTGAATCCTGAGTTTTGTTTCCAAACAGTTTTGAAAATATCCCCATATCGTGATATATAAATCGTTTAGTTATTTTGTTTTCCCTGCGAATAATTAAACACCAAAAGTACGACAAACACAGTAAACGATCTTAATATTATTTTAACATTATAAAAATATAACCATAATATTACAAAAGAAAACCAAACAATAGTGCAATAAAATTGTTCAGCACCCTCCTTTAGTTACTTTTTATTTAATTCCGCCAAAATTTGATCGAGTAAATAACTGATCGCACCATCACTGGTCTGCGGCAATCTTGTCGACATTTCAACCTCAGCACGGTTACCAACCACACCTTTGGAAGTAATTGCGGTACTGCCATATTGATTGAGTTGCGCCAGTGTTCCTTCCCATTGTTTATCAGGTGCAACCCCCATTTCCTTTAACATTGTCGGTAACTTTTGTAGGTCAATAGCCGCAGACATCTTGTTTTGCTTCATCAGTTTTACAAAATCTTTATTTCCCGGAGCATTCATCTTATTCTGACGGATATCATTTAGAGACGATGAATCATTACTGACCATTACAAGGTCTTCTTTCAAGAGAACATACATTGGAAAATCCTTGGCTTTCTGTTTTGAAAACGAATAAATACCGTCATAGACCTGCCCAACTTGCTTTGAAACAGCCATGTCCAAGCCTTTTTTTATCAGACGTTGATCCTTTGATGTGAACATCCAAATAAATACTGGAAGTGTTTCTTCCTTCGTCTTTTTCACTTCGGTTGCATTGTAATCATCGTCGTAGGTGTAATCGATATAGTCTTTTTTGAACTTCCGAAGACCGTTCACGACAACCAAATGGTCTCCTGGCATCACCTGGGCAATGGCCTTTTCATCTAGCGCTATTTCGAGAGCCATCAGTCCCCATTCTACAACATCCTGTTGAGGCCCCAACAAACCGCTATAATATTTTGCCATATAAGCAGGCATCTCTCTCAGATAAGCCTCCGAATTAATATTCACATTAAAAAAACCTAAGGTTTTATCCGTTAAATATTTACTGAACTTCGAATTAGGTTTTCGCGCATACATTCTTTTGGTCATCTCAGCAAGGGCCTTATCTAAACCCACAGATCCCTTTAATTTCAGCACATTCCCCTCTTGCACTAAATCCAATAGACCGTCTTGATAACCGGTCTTGAACTTATCCAGTTTGATCCCCATGTAATAATAAGGAAGAGAGGTGGTATAAGGCAATAGACCACGATATAGATCCTCTACATGAGGAACATACAATCGAATAAGTCCCAGATTTTTTAGCACCTTCTCCTGATCTGCAATTGACAAAGGCTTATAACTCCCTGAAAGCAAACGGGCAGCCTCATTCAGCAACCATTTATCGCGCAGGCTGTTACGAATAGAATCGTTTTTCCGATTTTGATCTTCATACGCCGTATAAAGTGAATCATAATAACTGGGATCATGCATTTCAACGGCATCCACCCCAGCAATATCAACAACCGGAGGGTATACTTCCGTCGAAGCGACTATCGTATCGGGTTCAACGGCGATAGCAACTGGCGGCGCCACCGGAACAGCAAGCGGTTTTTCATCCGCATCCCAGACTACGGCAACCGAATCCACAGCGGCTACATTTGTATCTGCCCAAGCATCTTCGTCGTCGGCTGGACGTGCAACGTAATCCACCTTTTTGATTCCATAACGACTAGCGATCGAATCATTATCCAAAAAGGTGGTATTTGTCGTCGCCGAAATAAATCGAGCAATCCGATCGTTATACACCAACATACTGCCGGCTTTGAGACCTATGCTCGTATAACCATTGGCAAATGCCTGGGGTTCTCCCGCCTCATGAAGCAGTTTCTCAAATTGCCCCTTGTTGTTCAAGGAAAATATAAATTCCGTAAAACTGATACTATCGGTCTTTCTGGTATAAAAATAGGCCGTCTGGGATAGGTCTACTCCTAAATTTTTAATATCATTGCTCGCTGAAATTCCTGATTTTTCAAAAAAACCTGCTTTCTGAAGCAACTCGTTCAGCTTATTTGCATTAGCCTTCTGTACAATATCTTTTACGTTAAAGGCCGCAATCATTTCTGCATCTTCAGGGATCTGTTTGATCAAGTCCTGCGCCTTTACACTTGTCCCAAAAGACAAACAGGCTAATCCTACCAGTATAAATTTTGATTTCATCTTATAAATAATTTTTCAGCTACACCCAACCTACTCTATAGAAGCGCTTTCAGCAACTAAATATGGCCCTGGTTTCACCAATGTTATTAGGTTATTTTGTTAATGTGATTTTATTTGCCAAACTCGATTTACCATATACCAAATCCATAAAAGGTAGCTTTAGCAAGACCCCTTTCTTATTTCCGGCAACCTTTGCCAGGCCATTTACCTGAGATGCTATCGGTTTTTCAAAACGAATAATCTGCGTATAGAATGCATCTGCAAACTGGGTCGTATTATCGCTTCCCAACTGATTGAATTTTGTCTTCCAGTCAGCAGAAGCCACAAATTTGCGTTCAAACACATTGCTTTGCGCGTTATAATAATAGCGGTTTGAATTCGATATCTTCGCTTTAAATCGATTTGCCAATATATCTGAAAAGGCATTCAACGATTCTATCTGACTAAAGTCACATGAAATATTAACGATATAATTGGTAAAATCTGTGCTGTACTGTACATTAGAAATACCTTTAGTCTGCTTGAGCAGCTGAACAGCAGATCGAATTTCTTTCTCCATGTCGGCTTGAGAAGGGATCTGGATTCCCTTGATACTTTTCATCTTCATTAAAGAAGCTACCTTGGTTTTGCTTTTACTTAAATTCAATGTCGCTGCAATATGCCCAGAACCATTAGTTTTTAAGTCGATCTGCTCAACAAAATCAAAGCAGCTCGATAATGTCAACGCCATTACAACGGCACAGATTATCGTATAAAATCTTTTCAATTTTCCTTTCACTTTAAGTACTTCTTCCATTACAACGTTGTAACGATTAATAATTTGTCAAATCAATATATGTTTTGACATGAACAGCAAACATTGTGCTATTTTTTTCCTATTGACAAATTTATTAAAAACGAGAATGCAGTTTACTACCTGATTTCAGGGAAAAATGAAGAAAACCAATGCAATGCTATTACTCCTTCACAAAGGAATTAAAACCGCTATCCTTAGCCCATTGGAGCGAATTATAATAGGGATGTATCCACTTATTTAAATCATTGGGGACATAACAGGACAGTCCAGAAAATCGCAAAATGGGTTTACCTAAAAAAGTTTCTGTATTCGCCTTATAAATAACCAATTTCGAAACTGTAGCCTCGATAGCGGTAGTCTCAGTCGGCAACATATTCTGATGTACAAAATCAAGAAAATCAAAGCCAGCCGATAAGGATTTTTCATCAAAATCCAATCGCTGTAAGTTATCGCGATAGATCCCTGTGAGCGGGGCTCTGGTCAGTGCGACGTGAACGTTCTTTGCAAGATCCGACCAATAGGCATTATTGACCACAGAAATAGTCGCAGATCGATAGAGTCCTGTCAACTGATTATAAAAATTAAAATACGTTGTCGCAGTAGATATCAGCCCCCGTTCAAGATCAGGGTCGATCAAGTGTTTCAAGACCAAATGATAAGGCATACTGGTTGAAAGCACTTCTGCTGGAGAAGCTATCGTATATTTCGCTTTATCCCGAAGTTCATATAATACTTCGACACTTGCCATGGAACAGGCGTCAAATAAGAGAAAATCAAGCCCAGAAGGAATGATCGACTGCAAATCTCGCAACTCCGTTTTGTTTCCCCGATCTTCATTAAACGACATTAACTTGACCCCAACATTCGGCAGCCAATTTGTTGCATGTGACCATAGAACCAGACCTGATGGACGATTACCAACATATCCTTTCATCGTCTGCAGGATTTGCTTCATCACTACTGGATTCGCCGAATCTTGATCCCCATAAGATTTGATGACCGTACTCTTTATTTCCGGGCTCTGGTCAGCAACAATTTTATAAATTTTAGGTGTAGAACCTGCCAAAGTCACATACACATATACATCTGCATCTAATCCAACCATTCCCTCTTCCATTGCATTAATACTATTGTAAGCATCTGAAACCAAGTTATTATTGGCCCCAATATAAACCAACACAACTCTGCTATCTTTCTCTATCGCAATATCTTTTTTGTCATTGCAACTATTTAACAGCATAACAATTGGCATGCAAAACACCAAAAATATTCTAAACCAGATGGGATTCATCAAAACACAATTAAAATCGCAACAAATATACCTAAAAATCAAACTGATACATCAACCAAACATTTAATTACACAAAAGAATATAAAAGCTTCACTTTAATTTAACTTAACTTAAGTATTTTTGTCATTACTTTATTAACACACACTAACTATCAATATGATTAACAAGATCATAACTATTCCAAGACAGAATATCTTACGAATAGCTTACTTTATGATTGCATTGCTTACATTAAATTCCTGCCAGAAAACAGAATCTAAAATGGAGCAAGCTGCAGTACAATTTTCCCCGACCATCGTTGGTCAAATTAACACGAAAGCAACTGGAACCTCCTGGGATCAGAATGACCAGATCGGAGTATTTATGTCCAAATCTGGCCAGCCTCTGGAAGCAGCTTCCATTGTTGATCAGGTCAAAAATCAGTTATTTACTTTCAATGGTTCACTATTCCAAAGCGCCCGCGCAATCTTCCTATCTGCTGAAAAAGTAGATTTTATCGCCTATCATCCTTATAAATCCCTTACAGATTTTCAATATCCAATTGATTTAAGTGATCAGTCTAATCCCACAGCTTTGGATCTGATGTATGCAAACAATGCCAAAAACATCGACAAGAGCAACAATACGGTGCCACTTACTTTTGTACGTCAATTGAGCAAAGTCAGCATTAATCTATCCATTACCAATACTGCCGCATTAGAAGCAAACCAGGTTACGGTAAAAATGCCGGAAATAAGCATCAAAGGTGGGTTCGATTTGACAACAGGGAAATTGACAGTCAATTCGACTGAGAAAAAAGATGTTCAAGGAAAAGTATCCGTTAATGCCAATAAAACGGCTCGCATAGAATTTATCCTACTCCCTGGCGAAGATATCACAGGAAAAGCCATTAAGTTTATGGCCGCTAATGGTGATACTTACACCTGGACAATACCGCAAAATCAGAATTTAAAAAACTTAATAGCTGGAAATCAATATAGTTTCGATATCAAAATCGACAATGGAAAACCAAGTGGTGGAATCGGTGATTCACAACCTTATTTGGAAATACCTAAAATGAGTAATCTAGGCAATGATGAGGTATTTATTCAGCATTTTATGCCAGATGCAAGCAAAAGTAGAAACTATGCCATGTTATATGACAAAAAGCTAAAAATGGCGTACTGGGTAGCCTATCCATTATATAGCAGTATTTTGGGATCAGGCAATCGTACGGATGCCTGGGGATATGATCCGCAAGTTTCTACGGCTTTTCAACCTAATTTATTTAATGGCTTCAAGCCAACCGGCTACGACAGAGGACACCAATTACCAAGTGCGGACCGCAACTTAAATACAACCCAAAATAAAACAACGTTTTATTTTACCAACATGACAGCTCAGGTATCACGTCTTAACCAAGGAATTTGGGCAAACCTGGAAACCAAAGTCAGAACATGGACAGCACAATGCGACACCATGTATATTGTAACTGGTGCAATACCTAAAACAAGCACCGAAAATAGCCTAGATTTTGCTCAGGACAATGACGGAAAAGATATCGCCAAACCCAAATATTACTTCAAAGCATTAGCCATGAAGAAAGGTTCCGAATTTTATACCATTGCCTACAAAATAAACAATGAAACCCCGCCTTCAGGAGTAACCTTCGAAAATTATAGATTAACCGTAAGCGATCTCGAAAAAGCAACTGGCTTCACATTTTTTCCTGATCTAAATGATACACAAAAAGGGAACATAAATACCTCCATTTGGAAATAATTAATAAACGATTTAGTCATATCAATTCAGTTTAATTATGAAAGTAAACCAACTTTTATTCCTAGCGACTGCGGCAGCTGCCGTAACGAGCTCCTGCCAAAAGGCACCTGTTTCAGAACAAGAAATCACCAAAGCGGTGACTTTTTCGTCAACAATCTCTAACCAAGTGACCACAAAGGCTGCTGGCGCAAATTGGGAAAGCAACGATGCAATCGGTGTTTTCATGAAAACCGGCAGCGGTTTAAGCAATGCATTAGCAAGCAACAAACAGTATGTAACGACAAGTGGAGACGGAAACTTCAAAGCGAATAGCACTACAGAAGAAATCAATTATCCAGCTGATGGCTCCAATGTAGATTTTATTGCCTACTACCCTTACCAAACAACAATCACAAACAACATTTATCCAGTTAATGTAGCTGATCAAACCCAACAAAATAAAATTGATCTGTTATACGCTAATAACGTAACTGGAGCCAACAAGAATAAGCCAAATGCGCAACTGCAATTTGGCCACAAACTCAGCAAAGTCGAATTGACTATTGCTGCAGGAACTGGTGTAAGCTCTTTAACTGGTCTTACCGTAACTTACAATGGATTTAATACTACAGCGAACTTCGACCTAGCAACAGGAACACTAGCTGCAGGTGCTAATCCAGCTGCCATCAAAGCAAAAACAACAGCAGGAACAACAACAACAGCGGCAGAGACTATCTTATTACCTGTAGCTAGCGTTGCCGGTGCAAAAGTTGAATTCAAAATTGGTAACGAGATCTATACCTGGACTTTACCATCATCAACAACTTACGAAGCGGGTAAAAAATACAGCTACAATATCACTTTACAAGAGCAGGCTGGAAACAATGCTGCTATTGTGGCTTCTGGCAATATTACAGACTGGACCGATGTACCGTCGGGTTCATACGTGATCGGTAAAGACGAAGATAACGACGGTACAACTGATCCTGTAGAACAAACATTGTATGAAGAGAATTTTGGTGAAACAACAGTCTCAAACATTAAGATTGCGTCATTCAACGGCTGGTCAAATACTTCTGTAACTTATGCAGATCAATTTGCTGTATCTGATATTCGCTACTTAAAAAGTGGAGAAAATCAAACAAATCACGTATGGCTACCTGCTAATAAGGAAGCTGAATTAGCGATCAGCAACATCAATACAGAAAAAGCTGCTAAATTGAAACTTACATTTGACATCGCAGCCAATGTATTCAATGCAGGTACGAAATTCGATGTAAAAGACTTGTCGATAGATCTAAATGGCCAAAAATTCAGCGCCATTTCCAAAGTATTGTCGAAAGACAATAATGATGCAAATATTTTTTACACGGTAGAAGTTGATCTTTCGGCGGCAACATCTGTTCCTGCTAGCTCCAAATTAACATTCTCAACGACAGCAACAAATAATACTGTTGGTATCCGTATTGACAATATTTCTCTTAAAGGCCAAAAATAAAATACAATAAAAACATTTTCAAATGCAACACATCTAAAATGTGTTGCATTTGTCATCTAAATACATTTCACTATTTAACCTCAAGCTATGTATAAAAAATACATACTTTTTGCCCTCTTATCTGCTGCCAGTACACCTATATTTGCCCAAAGGGCCAATGTACAGGGTATTGTCCGCAACCAGGTGAGCAAAGAACCTTTCTCCAATGTACGTCTCGTCTTTGAGAAAAATCAAAAGTCGGTCGTCACCGATTCCAAAGGGAACTTCAGTCTACCGAAGTTAAACTCGGGTGAGGAAACTATCCTGATCACAGGTGGTAATATCCAGGAGATCAAAATTACCGTTCAGATCCCGGCCTCCGGCCTGCTCAAAATGGACGATATCTATGTCCTTCCAAGTACCGACAACGACAACATAGTACAACTAAGCATGGCTGCCGATGATCTATTGGATGATGACAACGAATCTTTCGACCAAAACATTGCAGCCAAGATTATCCTTTCTAACGACGTATACGTCAACAAAATTGGTTATCAGCTCTCTCAATTCCGTTTTCGCCTCCGCGGATACAACAACCGCTACGAACAAAAATACATCAACGGCGTACACTTCAACGACCAATTGCGCGGAGTCTTCAACTATGCTTCCATCGGTGCCATCAATGATTTGACCCGAAATGGAGACCAAGACAATGCTATGGACGCCTCGACCTTTACATTCGGCTCCATCGGCGGTTCCGAAAATATCAATATGCGCGCCAGCACCTTCGCCAAAGGAGCAAAAGCAACAGCCACATACACCAACCGCAATTACTATAGCCGGGGTATGCTGAGCTATTCAACGGGACTAATGGACAATGGCTGGGCCTTTACAGGCTTAATCGGTGGTCGTTATGCAGACAAAGGAAATATTGAAGGTACATTTTACAAAAACTTCTCCTACGCACTTTCCATCGAAAAACAATTCCAGCAAGGCAAACATAGTTTATCACTGGTCACCTTTGGTTCACCGGTAGAGCGCGGCCAACAATCAGGTTCTTTCCAGGAAGCCTATGATCTCCTCGATAACAACCTATACAACCCCAATTGGGGCTACCAAGACGGAAAAATCAGGAACTCGCGTATCGTCACTGCTTATGACCCTACCGCAATCCTTTCACATATCTGGAAAATCGATCCAAATACAAAACTAACGACAGGTATATCGCTGCACTATGGCAAGTATGCCAGTACAGCATTAAACTGGTACAACGGTCCGGATCCAAGACCCGACTATTACCGCAATTTGCCGAGTTATTTTACGGATTCCATCACAAATCAATACTACAGCAACCTTTGGCAATCGGCAAAAGTATCGCAAGTAGATTGGGACAATTTATACCTCGTCAACAAGCTCGAAAATAAAATCAACGATGGTGCAGCTATCTACATGTTGGAGAAACGCCATAGCGACCTATTGGAAAGCAGTTTCAATACAACACTCAACAAAACGATCAATGAGCATGCTAAATTGACGCTCGGTATCGGCGCCAAAGGATCACAATCCCAGCAATATAAAACTGTAGCGGATCTGCTGGGCGCTGAATATGTGCTGGATATTGACAAATTCTCTGAACGTGACTTTGGACAAAATACAGGTCAGAGCCAAAACGACTTGTTGAATCCCAACTTTAAGGCACGCAAAGATGATATTTTTGGATATCGTTACAACATCAATATCAAGTCTGCGAATGCTTGGCTACAAAACGAATACACGTATTCGAACATCGACTTTTTCTACGCTACACAGCTTTCTTACACCAGTTTTCAACGCGTAGGCTACATGAAAAATGGACGCTTCCCGACCAATTCCTATGGTAAAGGGCAAGAACACCACTTTTTTGACTATGCTTTCAAGGGGGGAATGACCTACAAATTCAATGGCCGCCATTTATTAAACGCCAAAATCAGCTATCAGACCAAAGCGCCATTGGCTAATGATGCTTATATCTCACCAAGGGTAAGTGACTTTACTTTTGAAGACCTCAAGAGTGCCAAGATATTCTCTACAGATATCAGTTATGTCTTCTCCCTGCCGAAACTAAATGGTCGTTTATCGGTCTTTCAGACCAACTTTACAGATCTCATCAGCCGACAAAGTTACTATAACGATGCCGCCCGTACCTTTATCAACCATGGTCTAAAAGATATGAACCAGGTCAATAGAGGGATAGAGCTCGGATTGACCTATAAAGTTGACAACAATTGGAGTATTGATCTCGCAGCAACAAAGGCTGAATACTATTACAGCAACAACCCAATGGGAGCACAAAACTCCGAAAATGGATTGATCAATAATGAACGCGAGATGGTGTACCTCAATAACTACTATGTTGGTGGAATGCCACAGACCGCAGGAACTTTAGGAGTCCGTTATTTCGTAAACTACTGGTTTTTTGGCGCTAATTTAAATTACGCTGGCGATATGTATCTATCGAAAGCTCCTCTTCGTCAGTTGGCATCTAACTACAGCACCATCAATCCTTACGATCCAGAGCTCGATAATGCTTATCATATCCTTACTGATCAAGAAAAGTTCAAAAATAGCGCAACAGTCGACCTATCAATCGGTAAAATTCTTTACCTGAAAAATCGCAATTCAATGAACTTCAATTTAGCGGTCAATAACGTCTTAAATAACAAAGACATCAGAACTGGAGGTTTCGAAAATGCACGTTTGGATATTACTGCAGCAAATAAGTTTGCATCCAAATATTATTACATGCAGGGAATCAACTGTTTTATGAATGTATCCTATAGATTTTAATCTCGACAATAATGAACAAAAAAAATATACAAGCGGTCTATACATCGATGCTATCGGTTATCTGTATTGGACTCATCTTATTTACAGGAGCCTGTAAGCGTGATCCTGAAGCCCCTCTATTAACTCAACCGATCTATGACGGGCCCAATGCCAACACAACGATAGCCGCATTGAAAGAAAAATATGCTAACATTACCGATCCAAAAGTAATCGATGAGGATCTGATCATTAAAGCACTGGTAACCGGAAACGACATTTCGGGTAATATCTACAAACAATTGTACATCCAGGATGAAACTGCTGCCATCAATCTAGGAGTCGACCAAAATAGCATGTACACAACTTTCCGCGCAGGCCAGGAAGTGTTTATCAACTTAAAAGGCCTGTCCATGGTGAAATATGGTAGTGAGCTACAGATCGGTTTCAGTGGAACCAATGCCAACCGTATCGCCTGGGAAATTTTCAAAGAGCATACCAAAGTAAACGGATGGCCAAATGCGGCCAATTTAACGCCATTGGAAGTTGATCTTTCTAAATTAGACGCTTCGATGGTCAACAAGTTGGTTATCATTAAAAATGTGCGTTTTAACAATGGTGGTGTCAATGCTTTCGCAGGTGGAACGGCGACCGTTAGCGAAGTAGTCAAAGATGCGAATGGCAAAACATTGGATGTCCGCAACAGTAACTTCTCCAGTTTTGCTAAAGATATTCTTCCTAAAGGGAATGGAACATTAGTCGGAATATTGGGCCGTTACAATGGAGGCTGGCAGCTCTTCCTCCGCGATAAAACAGATGTGATTGACTTTGATGGAACTGACGCTGGAACAACTCCAACTGACCCTGAAACCGGAGGAACAATTTTCAACGAGACATTTGGAAATGGTACCTACCCAAGTGGCAACCGTCCTAAAATTGCAGATTTCACCGATTTCGATATGAAAGCTCCGGTGACGTACAGCGAGGAAAGTGGTTCGGCAGATATTCGTACAGCGACAGGAATCAGTGCCTCAGTATGGCTTCCGGCAAACAAAGATATTACACTGAAAATCGCCGGAATACAAACGGCCAACAAAACGGATCTTACATTGAGCTACCAGCTTGTTCCTAATATTTACAATGTTGGTGAAGCGACCAACCTCAATGCTATGAAAGTGAAGGTCAACGGAACAACTTATACGATTCCTAGTACACCAGTAGCGATCAAATCAACAGATGATCGTAATAAATATTACACGGTCAGCATTCCAAATATTACACCTGCAGCGACAAGTACCGTCGAATTTATAATGACTGGCGCTGACAATGCCTTTGGCTTCCGTTTAGATAATATTAAAATCGTAAGTGCAACTGGCGGAAACGGTTCTGGCAATACGATTATCGTTACTAAATAAATTAAAGATGAACTATAAACACATCAGCTGTATTTTTCTTATCTTTTTATTTGTTGTACACACAAGTTTCGCACAAACCAACCGTCGGGTTTACCCCATCGCATTCTACAATTTGGAGAATCTATACGATCCTGTAAAAGATTCAACGATCAATGACGATGAGTTTACACCAAAGGGTGCCAATACATGGACAGAAGCTAAGTATCAGCAAAAAATAAAAAACATGGCACGAGCGATTCGTGCCATCGGTTCACCTAGTTCTAGTTTGGGTCCCATTGCTCTTGGGGTAGCCGAAATTGAGAACCGTCGGGTTTTGGAAGATCTTACACGAGATCCCCAGCTCCGTGAGCTGGGATTAAAGATCGTTCATCACGATTCTCCTGACCGTCGCGGTGTGGATGTTGGGTTCCTTTACAATCCGGAATTCTTCACGCCTTTTAATGACAAGGTTCATCCATTCAACCTACCAGAAAACCCAGGCTTTAAGACGAGAGATCAACTATTGGTCTCCGGTACAATTGCTGGAGATACTGTACATATCATTGTCAATCACTGGCCTTCGCGTTATGGCAATAAATCTTCTGAACTTCGCGAATTTGCAGCAGGTATTACCAAAGGTATCTGTGATTCTCTATATCGTGAAAATCCCGAGGCCAAGATTATTATCATGGGCGATTTAAATGATGATCCCAAAGATAAAAGTGTAAAGGAAGTATTACAGGCCAAGAAAAATCCGCAGGATGTACCTGCGCAGGGCTTATATAATACCATGTGGACGTTTTACGATAAGGGAATTGGATCACTGGGCTATCAGGGACAATGGAATCTCTTTGATCAAATCATTATTTCCAGACCTTTATTGGACAACAAAAACAAGGGTTTACGTTTTGTCAAAGCTGAAATCTTCAATCGGGATTTTTTGGTGCAACAGGAAGGTCGAAACAAAGGTTATCCGCACCGAACATTTTCTGGGGGAGTATTTATCAATGGCTACTCAGATCACTTTCCAACATTGATCTATTTGGTCAAATAATATAAATGAAATCCGATTAACTCTTCTTAAGCGGAATTAAAGATAGGAGCTCGTTATATATGAGCTCCTATCTTTTTTTGATCTCCCCCAGTCTTCAGTAATCTTTTATTATACACAAGATATAAACTACCATTTAATCTCATTATTATACCATGGTTCAATCGCAATTTTTACTAGATTTAGCAGATGAAGCTTATACTATTTGATCTGGACGGAACACTGCTAGACACATTACAGGACCTCGGGGACAGCTGCAATGCTATTCTTGAACAATATGGATATCCAACCCATCCCCTTGTTGCTTATAAGAAATTTGTCGGCAACGGTGTCCAAAAACTTATCGAACGCGCATTACCGCAAGAAGCACGGACAGAAAATATCATCTCAACTTTACTCAGTGCCTTTAAAGTGTATTATGAACAAAAACCTGTATCGCATACACGACCCTACACAGGAATCATACCGCTACTACAAGAACTGAAATCATTAGGCTATCTCATCTCGGTAGCATCAAATAAATACCATGAAGCGGTGATACCTTTGATGGCCGAATACTTTCCCGATATTTCATTTGATCTCGTTTTGGGGCATCGAACAGGTCGCCCCGCCAAGCCTGATCCCGATATTGTCTTCGACAGTATCCAAACACTCGGTGTTAGCAAACAAGATTGCTTTTATGTAGGTGATTCATCCGTGGATATGGATACCGCCAATAATGCAGGGGTAACAGCTATCGGTGTTACTTGGGGCTTTCGGGAAGAGAGCGAGTTAAGACAACACGGTGCACAGCATATTATCCACCATCCACAGGAACTGTTGGAAATTCTATAAAAGAAAAGCGGGACCTAAATCAACACTGATTTAAGTCCCGCTTTTTTCTCGTTCACTCTCAATGGTCTGGAGTAGCGCTCATATACATTTGAAATGCCGATGAGATCGCGAAAACCTTCGCGCGAACGCTAAAATTTACATTTTTGCATCCATTAATTGATCAGCCTGTACTTTGGGCCTACCAAGCTTCATTTTTACAACAAAAGCTTTATCTGTACTAAACGTTGCCGGAAGAACAACATCATAATATGTATTCTTATCAAGATCCAAACCAATGTCGGAACGTTTAAGAGCTAATGATTGACCATTTTGCAATAAGACAGCCTCTACCGGAACCTCAGCTGAATTCTTCGGTACAGCAATGCGGACAATATTATTGACCGGTCGATTAAAGACAGTAAGATAGAGGTTGTCCTCTTTTTTGGTAAAATAACCCAATTTAGATGGAGCAAGTCCTGCATGTCTCACACCATAAACAGCTTCACCATTGATTTTGATCCAATCACCAATCTCTTTCGCCAATTTATCCTCTCCTGGATGCATCCGACCATTGCCATCCGGGCCAAAATTCAACACAAAATTTCCGTTCATCGACACACAATTCATCAACATATCGATCAAATCGTCGGATGTCTTTGTATAAATACCCGACCAATCTTTCATGTAACCCCAACCGTTAGGCGGGATGGTCATCACACAATCCCAGTCACGCCCCTCTAGCCATTCAAATTCTTTCGGCATCTTACGCTCCCAGCCTTGCTCATAATCTCCCAACATATCTCCATTCGAGTCGAAATGCCGCTTTCCAAATTCATCGTTTCGAAAACGACTACCAATGATTAGGCCCGGATGTTTCTCGCGGAGTTCCTTTTCCAGTTTATAGGTAAAATCATATGCCTGAATCCAGGACTGATCCCAGGTACCATCGAACCAAAACCCTTTTATCTGCGGATAGTTTTGAAGCAGCTCCAACAATTGGTTACGGGTATACTCCAAAAACTTATTGAATTTTGCCTTTTCTTCCGGTGTAGACGGCGCCTTACCCATATAGTTTGAATTATTCCATTCTAAGATCGAAAAATACAAAAACACATCTATCCCTTCAGCGGTGTAAGCGTCTACAACCTGCTTGACGATGTCTTTTTTATAAGGGCTTTTCTTAATGGTATAGTCTGTATACTTCGAAGGCCATAAGGCAAATCCATCGTGATGTTTAGTGGTAAAAATCAGGTATTTTGCCCCCATTTCTTTAGCCTGCTTAGCCCATAGCTTTGCGTCAAATCCTTTGGGATTAAATTGCTTGTATAAATTATCATAGGTGTTTTTCCAGTCCTTTGGTGCAGTAGGTCCACTCCAGGTACGAATCCATTCGGAAGCGGCCGCCCCTTTACGAGCGCTTACTCCTTCCCATTCATTTCCTGGGATAGCATAAAGCCCCCAATGGATAAACTGTCCTAAACCATATGTCCGAAAACGCTCCATCGCTTCATCGGTTCGATGTGCCGGTGTTAAAGGCCCGTATTTTACGTCAATTCTTTGCTCCACCTTTTTGCGTGGCCCAGTCCATTGGGCAGAAACAGTTTTCCCGGCCAATAGCGCACCAGCCAAGAGCAAGGGCATCATCAATCTGTTATAGCTTATCATATTTTATCTAATTGTTTATTACCACGATTCTATATAGTCCAACTTATTCAAAGACAAAAACGCAACTAGTCGGGACGATCAATATACTGTTTCTGTACTTTCTTCATGACGACCGGTTCAGGGTTACTGTCCTGAAATGGATCAAAGTAATAGAGTCCCTGTTCCCGATACAATGCTAAATGTTTCTTTAACACTTTAGTAAATTGGTCAAAATTGCGTTGCTTGCCAGATGTCCATGCTGCTTCCGCCAATGCCGCAATTCTCGGAAAGACGAGATAATCCAATCGATTGGTATTTGTCACGGTTTCAGTCCATAGATTGGCCTGGATACCCAATATCTGTTTTCTTCGACCACCTAAACTATCCAACTGTTCGCCTGCAAAATTGTAGACATCTTGAATAGGGTTAAACCCTTTGCCCCATTTCCGTCCATACCGATGGTTTTCCTGCTGCACAAAATCAAAATATAAAGGTAAACGCGGTGTAAGAATTGCCTGATATCCTTTATCCAAAATTTTGTTGAGCTGTTCGGGTTTATCATGGCGCCACCACATCATCACAGTCTGCGCTTTGTTCAGTTTTGCGTCTACCATCTCATCCCAAACAATGATTTTTCCATTTATTCGGGCAACGGAATCTGCCATACGTCGAATAAAATACTCTTCCACTTCCTTATTGGATTTCAGCCCTTCTGCCTTTTTTAACTCCTGCACCTTTAGATCATTATTCCAGGCATCACTACCAAAAGCAACCTCATCTCCACCCAAATGAATGTAAGTCGAAGGAAAAAGTACCTTTACTTCGCGCAACACATGGCTTAAAAATGAATATGTCGTATTTTTTGCTGGGTGAAAAGTAAAATCAGGGTGTTTTTCATTACCTCCGCCCGATAAAAACGGATACGCACGGTTTGCCGCTGTTGCATGTCCAGGCATATCAATCTCAGGAATGACCTCAATATTACGTTCATCAGCATAAGCAATAATCTCACTGATATCATTTTGCGTATAATACTGTACTCCAGCATAGGGATCTAAATAATTGCCTATCCCACCTATTTGAGCCAGCCAGGGATAACGTTGTATACTAAGGCGCCACGCAGGCTCATCCGTCAAATGCCAATGAAACTTGTTCAGTTTATAGAAAGCCATCCAGTCCAACAATGACTTTACTTTTTCCTTTCCGAAGAAGTGTCTCGACTCATCTAACATAAAACCGCGCCATGTAAATTGTGCTTTATCTTTAATTTCAACAGCATCCAACTCACGCTGATCACCGCTTTGGGCTGCAAGAGACAACAATTGGTCTAAACTTGCAATTCCATTGACAAGTCCTGATTTATCTGAAGCGTAAATTCGAATATGAGTAGCATCTATCTGCAAACGATAGGCTTCATGTTCAAGTGTTTTATCCCAGCTTACCATAACCTGGGCTTCGTCGACCTTGGTCGCAACATAGGCCGAAATTCCGAAACGCCCAAGTAGGAGCTTCTTGAAATACAATATCGTGGGATCAAAATAAGGATCGCTTATAATGCCTATATTTCTACCCAGGATCAGTTTCCCCTTCCGCGCTTCCTGCTGTTGCGGACGTGGGATAATAGCAACCTGTGCCTCCACAAACTGTATCGTCAAGAATACCAAAAGAAATGTTCCTATTAATCTATGTTTCATCCGTTCTATAGTTATTTTCAACTGATCAGATTAAATCTGCTTGTGTAAAGTATTTGTTTCTAACGAGGTTCGATCCTACATTATTCAAACCTAGTTTGTGCTATAATCGGCTCACCACAGCCAGCATGCGATGTAAAAGGAATACGAAAATCCATCGTATGAACTGTTTATATCGGTTCTGCCCACAGTTTATCTTGTAATACAATGGTAAAGAATTTATTATGTATTACTGTAGTCCAAGTATAGTCAATCGTTTGCGCAAATCTCGAAAACGTTGTAGTGAATGGACGCAACAAAGCGAATAAAGAAAAAACAATTATTAATAGCGATATTTTGATCACTATTAATTAAAAACAAGATCGAATAGCAGTTCTACCGAGGCTAGTCCAATTAGTCATTATCATTTTGTTAGCTATATTTGAAGACACAAATACAACACCCTAAGTTAAAACCGTATGATAAAAAAGATCTTTTATACCTTAATCTTTATTGGAATACTGCTATTGAACGTACAAGCACGAACCGTAGTTCCATTTAATACCAGCTGGACTTTCAAAAAGGGACCTTTTTCTACTTCGACATTAGACTATAATCAACTGTTTGAAGGGAAATGGCAACTTGTCAATTTACCGCACACCTGGAATGCAAATGATATGCAGACCAAAGAGATTAAGTCTGGTAGTTTAGGCAAAAATGAGCGCTTTTATACCGGCGATGCTTATTACCGGAAGTCATTTGTTCCCGAAACAGCTTGGAAAGGCAAACGCATTTTCATTCGATTTGAAGGGGTCAATACCAACACAGAAGTATACGTAAACAATCAGCCCCTTCCTACCAAAGAAGGCAAAAATGATATTACCTACGACAATACGAAACGCAATGGAAATTATAACTTCGTGGGCAGACATCAGGGTGGTTATTCTGCATTTGTATTCGAACTGACCAATATGCTCCAATTTGGAAAAGAAAACGAGATTTTGGTGAAGGTAAACAATGAAGCTACTCCACAGGTCATTCCTGTTAACCATACCCTTTTCCCCATGTACGGCGGTATTTATAGACCTGTCGAGCTTATTGTAACCGACGACATCCATATTGCGGTGAATGATTTTGCAGCTAAAGGAATCTATATCACGCAAAAAAATATCTCCAAGAAAACAGCCGATGTTGCTGTAAAAATAAAAATAGACAACAAATCCGGGAAAAAACAACCAATTGAGTTATTGACAACCGTTTTCGAAAAAGACGGATCGATTAAAGCCAAACAAAGCACACAGTACACGTTGTTACCGCAAGGTCGTCAAACCGTTACGCAACAGATCCTAGTCAAAAGTCCACATTTATGGCAAGGTTTAGATGATCCCTATCTCTATAAGGTGGTCACACAAATCAAAAAGAACAACCAGGTAATTGATGAGGTAACAGCACCTCTTGGTCTTCGTAAATTTGAATTACGAACCGGTGAAGGATTTTTCCTAAATGATATCAAATATCCACTATATGGTGTTTGTCGCCATCAGGATCGACTAGGTAAAGGATCTGCCCTAAGCAATGCAGACCACGACGAAGACCTGGCAATCATCAAAGAAATGGGAGCAACATCGATCCGATTGGCACATTACCAACAGTCTGAGTACTTCTATTCAAAATGCGATAGCATGGGTCTCGTTATCTGGGCCGAAATCCCGTTTGTCAATCGGGTAACCACCTTGGAAGAAAACAACGCACAACAACAACTGAAAGAACTGATCCGCCAAAATTTCAACCATCCTTCCATCTATATATGGGGTATGCACAATGAGGTATACGCTCCTTCAGCCTATACCGTCGAACTAACGACCAAATTAAATGACCTCGCTAAATCCGAAGATCCTGATCGCTATACCGTTTCTGTCAGCGGTTACAATGTTATCGACCATCCAGTTAACAATAATGCAGATGTTCAAGGCATTAACCATTACTTCGGCTGGTATAATGGTGAATTAGAGGATAAATCAGATAAAGAGGATGATGTCGCCTCCTGGGCAAAACGTATCAGTGAAGAATTCAAAGATTACCGGATTATCTTTTCGGAATATGGTGCAGAAGCCATTCCCGAAGATCAAGCAGAAGAGGTTGGAAATTTTGGAAATCAATGGAGCAATCCATCGTTTTTCCCTGAAGAATATGCAACCAAATTTCATGAAGTACATTGGGGTGTGATATCCAAAAGTCCAATTTTCCTAGGTTCTTACGTCTGGAACACATTCGATTTTGCCACGCCCATTACTGCGCTGAATGTTAACCCACGGAATTATAAAGGACTGGTTTCCTTTGACCGTAAACTGAAGAAGGATGGCTTTTATTGGTACAAAGCCAATTGGAGCAAAGAACCCGTTTTATATATTACACAGCGTCGTATGATCAACAGAGGTAATGAAATCACGCCTATTACGGTTTATTCGAACCGAGGTGAGCCAACATTGATCATCAATGGGCAAACGATCAAAGGGGCCAAAATTGGTCAGACCAACGTACACTACATCTTCGAAAACGTGAAGCTAAAACTGGGGAAGAATACTGTAGAAGCAAAAGTAATCCAAAAAGACGGTAAGGTATTAACCGACACGATTGAATGGAACTATGACCCAGCGTTTAAACAAGGACCATCGGGACCAACAAAATCGAAAACAGAGCACGTAGGTCTATAATCACGCTAGCAAAATAATAGACAAAAAACAAGGGTAGCCTAAAAAGCTACCCCTGTTTTTTGTTTAAGAATGTATCCCCCCTCAGCTATAGTGATCATCATATCACTTTCCCTAATTTCAAAAAAGTATTAACCGATAAAAGCGGGTCGTTTACCGAGATTGTCTCGAGACTGGCCTAATGCCCCTCTTCAGGGCCATATTTGCTTCCTATCTTTGAGTCATCAAATAAGAAATAAAAAAATTAAAAAATAAACATCATGGCAACTAAAACAACATTCAGCATCAACAGTAAAACAATTACTAAAGTTTTTCAAGATCTTTTTGATTCCTTCAAAAGCTCCCGTTTAAAAGTTTCCTCCAAGAATGGACAAGAATACTTAAATATCTCCCTGCTATTAGCTGTAATCATCGGAATTATTTTCCCTGTAGCTTTCATTGCATTGATTATTTTAAGTCTGATTGCACCTATTGAAATTGCAATCCTTAAAGAAGTAAAAGAAGAGAATGCAAATCAAAAGATGATCGAACTCAAATAAGTAAAAAATAAAGGGTAATACCCTTTATTTTTTTTCTATCTTATCAAAAGACCTATCCGGAGACAAATTAAATGTAAAATTTCCTTTTGAATTCACACCGCCAGCGCCTCGGACGCGGGCTTTGATTTCGTATTTCGATTGGGGATTATAATTCGTCACTGTAAAATTGTAGTAAAAAGGTTTGATCTTGTTGGTTCCCCTAAATTTATCCGCAAGCGCATGATGTCCATCCTCTGCAATAACCTGCCCGTCCTGTAGCAATTGTACGGCATCAATCTCCAGAAAATTCTTCCCCTCCACAAAGAAAAATCCAGCTTGCGCTCGTCCATTATCGTAAATCTTCCTGCTCACGTCAAAAGTTAGAAAACCATACGTTTCCTTGATATCATTAGAACCCCATGATCCCGCAATATATCCCCCGGGACGATAATAATCAATACGCAAGGAATCTAATCTTGGAAGATTGGCATCCAATCGATGGCTGAACGCTGTATAATCTTTCGCTGACTTAGCAGCCCATCCAATTTCAGCAACCGCAAGCAATCGCGGAAAATTCTGCACATTCAGGTCCTTAATATCCTGGGCCAACGCTGTCCACATATTTCCCTGAACACCGAGGACAAGCTGATCCTCAGCCGGACTAAGTCCTGCAGAAGGATCAAATTCATACACTCTTTTCAGCGAGTTTATCTGCGGATAGGCCAGGTCAGTCATGGTACCATCATTCCGATCGGCCTGTGTAATATCAAAATAGAGATGCGATGCCGGTGTGGCTACGGCCTTAAATCCATCTTTGGTCGCTTCCTTGATCGCTTCCTCACCAAGCCAGCTCATGATTGCTGTACTCTTCGGCAAGTTTTCAGCATCAGCTAAGATATCATTCCACCCGATCGGTTTTTTCCCTTTCTGGACAATGATATCAGAAACGCGTTGAACAAAATAGCTCTGAAGTGCTTTGACATCCTTAATTTGGTGCTGCTTCATAAAATCCTGCACATGAGCCTCTTTTTCCCACAAATCATGACGAACCTCATCCCCTCCAAAATGAATATAACTACCTGGGAAGAGATTAGCGATTTCAGTGAACACATTATTTAAGAATTCATACGTAAACTCTTTTGTCGGATCCAATGTATTGGGGGTAAATTGATTTCCCCAATATCCCCAAGATGACACAAAAGGAAAGATGTGATTCGGGTAGGAATTTTTGTTTACTCCAAGTTCAGGATAGGCCAATATGGTTGGCCATGAATGTCCAGGAACATCAATCTCGGGCACAATCGTAATATTACGCTCTCGAGCATATTGAACAACTTCCTTGATCTGCTCCTGTGTATAAAATCCACTGCGTTCTGCAGGTTGCTTTTCTGTTCGATGAAATACCGTCGCATTTTCCATAGTCAATTTGGGATATTTCTTTATTTCGATCCGCCAGCCTTGGTCATCCGTCAAATGCCAATGGAACGTATTCATTTTGTATAATGCCATGACATCCAAATACTTTTTCACGGTTTTCACATCGAAGAATGTCCGGCTCACATCTTTCATATAACCGCGCCAATGATAGCGGGGATAATCTTTAATTTTCACAGCCGGAATATTCCAGCTTATTTCTTTGGTTGGGTTACTACCCTCGAAAGCTGTCGGTAAAAGTTGCCGCAGTGATTGCGTTGCATTGAAAAGCCCATGGGAGCTTTTTGCTGTCACGACCACTCCCCGATTGGAAACCTCAAGCTGATAGCCTTCATCATTAGGTGTTGTCAATTTAGAGTCTAGTCTAAATTCAATACTATTGCTCGCCTGTTTCTTTATGTTCAGGGGATAATGCGTTACTTTTCTCAGCTGCTCAACAAACAAAGACACATCTTTCACATCGCAGTTCTTAAAACTTAAGGTAGTTTGTGGATTTAACAGAAACTGGCCTGCTCCCCTATTGATTTCCTGAGGCTTGGGGATAATATCAATCCCAGACTGCGCATGGAGCCCTTGCGCAAATAAAAGGGATAACGCTGCTGAACAGAGGAGTGTTTTCATTAAAATTTAAGTTTTTATTTTTAAATAAACAGACAAAAAAAAGACCGTTGATTGGTTTCGTTATGCAAAATAAAAAATAAAAAATGATCCTTCTACTCCAACTTTCAATCAAACGATTGTGTAAGATTTGGAAAAGTAGCTGACTGACCACAGCAGTAAGCGACTGATATGATTTTTTAGTATTAAATTTGACTTCCATAAAAATCAAAATGGACTATAGTTAACTTATTGGAGGTGAAAGAACAATAACGTGAAAAACGGTAAAAAAATATTTATTTTCAGGACAGTTTTAATTGCTTTTCTGATTCTTTCCTTGATTTATATCGGTTCGATATTTACCTATCAATATATTGAGTACCAAAAGACCGAAGCCCGTTTAAATAAAGCATACAGTTCTAAAAATCAATTGACGAATCTTTTCTACGAAGCTCATTAGTTATATTGATATTGATCCCAACATCTCAATCAAAAGCGGAACATATCGTGTACGTCAGATTGTTTCCAATCTGCTGAGCAATGCGATTAAATATACAAATAAAGGTCAGATCGAGGTGAAAGCATTTATCAGCAGCGATCAGAGCTCCAAATTACATATAGTAGTTAAGGATACAGGAAAAGGTATCTCTGCAAAAGATCAAGGACATATTTTCGAACAATATTATATGACCGATCAAAAATCCAAGCATAGTTTCGGATTGGGCTTACATATATCTAAGCTTATGACCGAGCAACTAAACGGAACCTTAAGTGTTCCATTAACCGAAGAAATTAAATACATGAAACAAATAACGAGCTTAGACAAACTTTCAAAAAACTTACGTTTTGTTGTTGTTGACGATAACCCAATTAATAACTTATTTGTTAAACAGGCATTACTACATTTCTATGATGTAAAGATTTTCGAAGATTCCTCCACTGCAATCGCATACCTCGAAAAGAATAACGCTGACATTATCATTACTGATCTCAAAATGTTTGGCCCTACCGGTTGGGACATTTTGAATACTGTCAAAGACAGTAATCTTAAACAGGAATGGAACAGCAAGGTTATCGCCCTCACTTCAGACGAGTCACAAGTAACCGTACAAATTCCCGAAGGCCAGGTACATCAATTCGATGGTGTTATGACCAAGCCTCTGGACAAGGCTATCCTTGCTCAGCTTATAGCAAAGATTTTGTAAGCGTGCTAGTCAAAAACATTAGGGAAGGTCTTTTGACCTTCCCTAATGTTTTTGACTCCTACTCGCGTTTACTTGCGGTATTTAAGTAAAGACATTACTCTTCAATACCTGTGTAAAAAAAACTACCTGCCGTATCAAGATTCTTTACGGAATTGGATAGCCTTCCTATTCTTGCTTAACTCCATTTTTACAAACAAGGACCATATAATCCACCGGCTAGCATAGGCAAAAGCTACAAACCTATTACGAAGCTGTTTATAGACAACATAAATAGCAATAAAGGCCGATGCCAATAGTACTAATTCAAAATTTCGCCATATTGTAGCTATCTCCCGCAAAGGGATGAAAAGAGTTTCTGAGGAATATCCGGTTATTCGGGAAGTAATGCTGCAGCTTGCAGGTTTAAAAAAAAGGGCATTGGGTTTAAGAGAGATAGGAGCAATGTACCATTACCACTGCGGGACAGTAACAGTTGCGGTTGCCGGATAGCGACGGTTGCGGAACAGCTTCCGATGGAGCAGGCTCACCGACGGTCCTGTGCTGCGATAACCACTAGGCGGAGGATATGCAATAGCCTGTACATGGAA